>JBBQVV010000126.1:0-16262 GCA_038211235.1 Chthonomonadales bacterium
GAACGTCCCAGCGCCGTGCCCGGTCGAGAAGGAGAACCCCCTGCACGGCGTCGAATTATGAGCGCACAGGTATTCGTCACGTTGTTGCTTCGCCGGGTCGCATTACCAACCAGGCGTTTCGCCGGCATCTTATAGTCCACCGCGGCGGGCATCCGGCAATGAAAAACGGAAAGACCTATGGGAAATCCCCTATTATTACGCACCGCAGTCACATGGTCGATATTGTCCGCGCTGAGTCTCCTGGTAAGTTCTGTCCGGGCGCAGGATCTGTCTCAATTTCGAGGCGCTAAACCACTCATTGCACGCTCCGACCGTATCGGCAAGGAGACGTGGACCTTTCAGGACTGGTTTTCACCGTCGTCAGTACTGGTCTGGAGGATGGACTCGGCGCCGCAGGGTTCCTATGCAAGAATGGATGTAGAGTCCGGCGATACCATTCCATTGCCCGGTTTTAGCAATATCGCTCGGAAGACTGGCAGTTTTGTTGGTTGGTTTCAGCTATCTCCCGATAGAAAGCGGGCGCTAGGCAGTAATTCGGATGGCGCGGTCGTTATCTCCCTCGACGGCAAGCTGGTGTCGACCGCGCCGCTTCAAGGAGCGAAGGCAGCCATGGAGCGGTTTGCCTGGATCGACAACGAAGAATGGGCGGAGCTCGTCATGGACTCCGGGAGCGGGCAGTACGTGAGCGTCAAGTTTCACCGGGCCTTCGGTGGCGAGCCCCCGAAGGTGGTGAAGCTGGCCACACCGATCGTGCCTGCCAAGCCTGGAGGAGACTTCCATGTCCACGCGGATCGGCATCTCCTCCTTGAGGACGCTGAGCATGTCCGAAGTGGAGGCGATTCCTACATCGCCAACGCCGCCCTCTACGATCTCGACCTCACGAGCTCACCGATTCACGTTACTAAGGTACCGTTGAGGCTGCCCGACCCCTATATTACAGCGTTTGCGACTGCCCCGCAAGGCACCCGGATCGCGTGGGGAATCGCGCCGGTGGCCGCAAACTGGCGCAAGCAGATATTGGTGGTGACCGCTTTTGACGGCACTCACCAGCGCGGCATCGGACAGGTAGTCGACAATGGAACTCCACGCCACGTAACCGCGTTTCCGGATCTGCGCTGGTCGCCTGACGGGACCCGGCTGTTCATCGGCACGAGACCGACGCAATGGACGTTTGCGGCAGAGTAGGTCCTGGCAATATTCGTGTTGAGCTCGACGATCCAGTCGTGGATCCCGATGCCTGCAAGCTGCCGTCCGTCGACGTCGAGAATCCGACTGCCTGACCGATGTCCTTGAGTCCGAAGGCTGTGCTTCCGATGTCGCCGGGCAGCATACCGAGGTCAGTCGGCCGTGTCGCCCCAAGAACCGTCCGGCGCAATGTCATGCTCAAAGCCCTGTGTGCTTGACACGAACCCATTCCATCGCTACAATTGTCGATGTAACCGCACCTCGGCACCGGCCGGGTGCGAGCCCGAAATCATCCGGGAACTTGTACTTGTGATCAAAACATCGAAGTAAAGGACGGGAGTTTAGAATGAAGGTTTTAACGACGGGTATTGCATGCGCGGCTCTGTTGGCGTCAATGACGGCGACGTTCGCTGCAGGCAAAGTGACGGTTGGCGTCGGGCATATGTGCTGCGGCAAATGCAAAGCCGCGGCGACAGAAGGACTCGCTAAGGTCGCCGACAGCGTTACGATCGAGGAAGACAACATCACGCTAACGCCAAAAGCCGACGATCTCCTTCCTACACTGGAAGCGCTGCGGAAATGCGGTTTCCCGGCGAAGACGATTGTCGTCAGCGGTCCGATGACGCTCGGTGTGGCACACCTCTGCTGCGGCGGATGCCGTACTGGCCTGTCAAAAGCGCTTACATCCGCAAACCTGGATGCGCTCGACACCGATTCGATCAAGATTGGCGTGGACAGCGTGACGCTGCAGGCCAAATCCGGCATGAAGCTCGACTTGATCCCCCTGATTGCCGGCATGGAGAAGGGCGGCTTCTCGCCATCGAAAATTACTATCACCTCCGCGGCGGCAAAGCAGTCGGTTCATCGAGCCAGGCGTGTTGCCAGCCGGTAAACGGAACACACTCGCCCCGCGTTGGCATGGAACTTGCTTCATAACACGCACTTCAAAAGGAGTGCCGCTCTCGCCGCGCGGTTCACGCTGACCGCGATTCTGGCGACGGGAATCGCCTTGTCGCGTCCTCTCCGGCCTACCGCCATGTCATCGACGACACGTGCGCGGCCGGGTGTCTTGCGGAGCGGTAGTCCGTCACCTGGTTCAACAAGCAGTCTGTTCACTTACCGGCGCGACGACGCGTCACCTCATGGCGTTACCCGCGTCCGTATCGACGCGCGGCGCACGGCAGCGGCTCCCATTCACCCAGAGCTGTTCGGCAACTTCATCGAGCATCTTGGAGGCGTCGTTTACGGAGGTCTCTGGGCGCAGGTACTGCTGAATCCGAACCTGGAAGCCACTGAGAAGCCGTCTGGCGGCCTACCGGCGCCGCCGGAATGGCAGGTAAACCGACTTGCGCTCTGGAGGCCAGGCGGCAAGGAGCTGCACGGCTTCCACTCGCCCGGCTATGTCGCTCTTCTTCCAGCAACTGGACTAGACTTCACGCCGGGCGCCCTTGCACAGACCGTTACTCTTCCCACCCACCGAATCCGCACGTACGCCGGGTCTATCGCCGTTCGAGCGCCGTCTGACGTCGATAATAGCTCCGATAAGGCGCCCCTGAGCGCGCGAGTGCGGATCTCCCTGGCTTCGGCCGGCTCCCAAACATGGTTACTCGCCGAAACGACTGTGGATGCTGTTTCCGCGGACTGGCATGTTGTCTCCTTCCATCTGACTCTGTCCGATGGAGCCCTTGCGAAGGGCGCATCCGCGCATTTCACAATCGAGAACGCAGGTGACACCGCCGTCGACGTCGATCGTGTTGAGCTGTTCCCCACCGATAACGTCGGCGGCGTGGACTCCGACGTGCTCGCCAGAGCGCAAGAGTGGCATATTCCGATCCTACGATGGCCCGGAGGCAATTTCGCGAGCGGTTATCACTGGCACGATGGCATCGGAGATCGTTCTTGGAGGCCTACTCGAAGAAACGCGGCGTGGGGCGGAGTCGAGCCTAACGAGTTTGGGACGGACGAGTTCCTTGCCTTCTGCCGCCGCCTGGGGGCCCGGGCACAACTGACGGTCAATGCCGGCGACGGCGCCCCGGAGGAGGCTGCGGCGTGGGTGAGATACTGTAACTCCGGCCAAGACGATCGCTACGGCCGTCTTCGTTGCGCCATAGGACACAGGAAGCCTTACAACGTACGATTATGGGAGGTGGGTAACGAGCTGTACGGGGACTGGCAGATCGGCCACACTGTGCCCGAGGCGAATGCGCTGAGATTCGTCCGGTTCCGCACCGCCATGCTGGAGGCCGATCCGGACCTCCTCTTCATCGCGACGGGCAAAGGCGACGAGTTCTCGACCGTTGGCCTCTCCAGGAATTCCGCCTGGAACGAGGCCCTGCTTCGCGCTTCCGTTGCAAACGGCGGGCGTCCGCCGGACTTTCTCTCCATCCATCCCCTCGTTCCTCTGCCGGCCGACCTGGGCGGCATGTCCTATTCCCGCCAATATGAGAGCGCAATGGCGCATCCTACGTTCCTCGACCGGACCCTGATTCCGGATCTCTGGGGGCAGATCCGCAGGATCACCGGTCAACTGACAACCACGCGAATCGCACTAACTGAATGGGGGCTAATCGTCGGTGGGCCCCACTGGCAGGACGGTCCCAATCATGACACAGTCGCCGGAGCCGTATACAACGCGCTGTGCCTAAACGCGATGCTGCGTCAGAGCGACCGGGTGACATTGGCCAACATGACCGCCTTTATGCACGGCGGCGGGATCAAGAAGCCCAACGGCGTCGTAATCGTGGACCCACAATACTACACGCAGCAGCTCTACTCATGCGCAAATCTGCAGACGCCAGTTGCGACCGATTCCGTCGGACCCGGCGCGGACGTGTCCGCGCGCGGCTACCTGCCCGCCGTATCCGATGTTCCCGACGTAGACCTGTTTGCCGCGTTAGACCACACCGGTCGCAGGCTGGTACTGTACGCGGTCAATCGGCAGGAGTCTCAACCGCGCACCGTGGAGGTGCAGGTCGACGGCTTCACCTCATCGCGGGCTGACGCCACCGTACTCGACGGGCCCTCAGCGAAGACACGCAATACGGTCGCTGAACCGGATGCCTGTGCGCCGCGCGCGAGTCCGGTTTCGTTGGCAATCCGGGATGCAAGCCAAGCCTTTTCGGCTACCCTCCCTCCGCACTCCGTCTCCATGATTGTTCTGCACCGTCGATAACCACCGCCAATGCCCCGGACGGCCTTACAGTTATCTGGTGCGTCAGCGCAGTCGCAGATCCCTGGCCGTCCGCTTCCTCCAATGCGGGTACCAACCGATTATGTTATAATGCGGGTCGGGAGACGGGCGTGCGCGGATCTCGCAAGCGACGGCGAGTCTGAATGTCGGATTGAGCGGGAGGTGTGGATGGAGATTCTGTTTTGTGGAACTGCCGCGGCCGAGGGATGGCCCGCGCTCTTTTGTGTCTGCTCGGCGTGTGCGAGTGCACGTAAGATCGGCGGTAAGGAGATACGAAGCCGGGCCGCCTACATGCTGGGCGACCGGATCCGCGTCGATTTCGGTCCGGACTCCAACCTACACCAGCAGAAGTACGGGCTTGCATACGACAGGATCGAGCACCTTCTGGTGACGCACAGTCACGACGATCACTGGTTTGTCCAGGACCTGGGCTACCGGCGCGCCGGATTCGCCGTCATACCCGAACGCCCGATGATCGTGTGGGGAAACCAGAGGGTCGAGGAGAAGTTCGTCAGGACGAATGGCGACGATTGGCGACGATTCGGAATGGAGTTCCGCAGACTGACCGCATACCAGCCGATCGACCTTGGAGAGGGGACCGTCGCAACGCCTCTATCGGCGGCGCACGACCGCGGTGAGGAGTGCATGAACTTCCTCGTCGAGGTGGATGGCCGCCGCACCCTGCTTGGACACGATACGGGTTGGTACGACGAGCCGACATGGAGCTACTTGAACGACAGACCGATCGACCTTCTCGTCCTGGACTGCACGCACGGCACGGAGGACCATCTGCCCAACCACCTTGGCGGCGCGGTACTTGCGCAAGTCCGCGACGAGCTGGCTCGGAGACGCGCGCTGGCTGCGGACGCAGTCTGCGTTGCAACGCACTTCTCCCATAACTGTGGTGCACTGCACACCGAACTTGAGCGATACTTCACGCCTCTGGGATTCCGAGTCGCCTACGATGGCATGCGAATTGAGCCTTGATCCGCCGTAAAGCTTGCGGCGGCGCGCCATCTCATTCGGATTGCAGACTCAAGCCAAGGCGCAAAGAACGCAAAGAAGACCAAAGCGCATATCCGGGGCCGTGTGCCTATGCGGTTTCCCGGACCTTCATTTCGGCGCTGGCATTGTCCGTTAAATCTGTGCCATCTGCGGATCTGGCCGGCTGATTATCAACTTGAATGCGCACGCTAAACCATCGGTCGTGCGCGGACGGCGGTGCCGCCGACGGTCATGTCGCGAATCAGGATCATTGGCATTCCAACGCCGACAGGCACCGACTGACCGTCCTTGCCGCACATTCCGATCCCGGGATCGAGCGCCCAGTTACTGCCTACCATCGAGACTCGCGCGAGATCGTTCGGGCCGTTTCCGATCAGCGTTGCGTTCTTGACCGGGCGGCCGACCTTGCCGTCCTCGATCAGATAGCCCTCCGTAACGTTGAACACGTAGTTGCCGTTCGAGATGTCGACTTGACCGCCACTGAAACTTTTCGCGTACAGGCCGTTCGAAACAGCGGCGATGATCTCGTCCGGCGTGTGCTCGCCCGGCTCCAGGAACGTGTTCGTCATCCTCGGCATGGGAATGCACTGATAGTCCTGTCGGCGGCCGCTGCCGGTCGAATGCATGCCCATCAGTCCGCCGTTCAAGCGGTCTGACATGTATCCTTTAAGCACACCGTTCTCGATCAGCACCTTTCGCTGGCCGATTGCCCCCTCGTCGTCGATATTGATCGATCCTCTTCGATTCCGCACCGTGGCATCGTCCACAACCGTGCACAAATCGCTCGCAACCTTCTCGCCGATCCGGTCCGAATAGATCGACGTCTTCTTCCTGTTGAAGTCCGCCTCCAGGCCATGCCCGACCGCCTCGTGCAGCCAGACGCCTCCCCATGCGTTGTCGATGACGACAGGCATCGCGCCAGCCGGCGCCTCCACGGCGCCTAACTGTACGCACGCCTGCCGAGCCGCCTCGGCGGCCACGCACTCCGGCGTGTTCGCGTCGAACCACTCCAGGCCAATCCGGCCTCCGCCGCCATGCATTCCCATCTGGGAGTCGCCGTCCTCAACCGCTAGAACCATCACGTGAAAGCGCAGCATCGTCTGCAGATCGGAAATCCATAGGCCCTCCGAGTTACAGACCAGAATCTCCTTGCGACTATCGAGGTAACCGATTTGGACCTGCCGGACTCTCGGATCGAATTCGAACGCCGCCTCATTGGCGCGCTGGAGAAACCGCACCTTCTCCCGGACATCGGCCTCGGATGGCGCGCGGCGGACGGGATAGAAATCCGGACCGTTTCGGCGCGACACCGCTACCGGCTCGACCGGCTTTCCTCCCTCGGCGATGTGCGCCGCGATATTGGCAGCCTCCGCGAGCTTCTCCGCCGAAAGATCGTCGCTGTAGGCATAGCCTTGCTTCTCACCATGGATCACACGAATACCGACGCCCATGGAAAGGCGGGTTTCGGCGCCCTGGATCTTATTCTCTTCGAGAGGAATCCTATTGCTCTCCGTTCGCTCGCCGTAGATTTCGGCGAAGTCTCCGCCCCGCGAGAGGGCCTTTGCCAGGAGTATGTCCGCGAGGTTCTCGTCCAGGCGACTTACTATATTGTTCGAAGGCGGCGAGGCCATAACATTTCTCCTCGGTGTCCGTACAGATATCGGGATCTGACCAGATTTTAACTTCCAAATTCCATTGCATTCAAGTATGTCTCTGCTTCTCCGCCGCTGTCAAGTCTGGCGCCCGAAACTCTCTCAGGCTCGACAAGGGGCCCAGATCTGATCAGCGAAACTCACGGCGAAATCCTACAACCGATGTGGGCAGCACGAAGAGCCTGTCGTAACGATCGATCCGTCCGAAGCCCGAACGCGAAGGCAGCCGCACGTCACGACCAACTAACTGTAAAGCACCATCGTATACAGACGCGAGACTTGACTCTTCCATCGAGCCGCGCATCGTAGTTCCTTCGGCGGCAGATCCGGGCTGAGAACAGGGAAACAGATATGGCTACACCAACTCTACGGAGTCTACCTGGATCGGTCCAGGCGACCGCGCCGCGAGCGCTCCCGCGCTGGATGCGATGGTGGAAGTGATCGGGGAGCGAAGCCTGCTTGAGAAGGTCCGACGGAGGAATATGATGAAGGGCGATCCGGGACAGACCGGCTTTCAGACGCGCGCGATTCATGCGGGCCAGCCACCTGACGTCACGACGGGCGCGGTCTCCGTGCCGATCTATCAGACGAGCACGTTCGCACAGCACGCGGTCGGCGAAACGTACGGCGGCTACGAGTATGCCAGGACTGCCAATCCGACTCGCACCGCGCTAGAGGCATGCATCGCATCCCTGGAGGGCGGACGGCACGGCATGGCGTTTGCCAGCGGAATGGCGGCTGCCACGACGCTCTGTTATCTGCTCGGTCCCGGAGACCACGTGATCCTTGGAGACGACGTCTACGGAGGGACCTATCGTCTGTTCGCCCGCGTGCTTCAACTCTCCGGGATCTCGTTCTCGCTCGCCGATCTTGCCGATCCGTCGATAACGGTGGCTGCCTTTCGGCCGGAAACGCGACTGGTTTGGCTCGAAACACCGACCAACCCGCTGCTCAAGAGCATCGACATCGCGTCCGTCGCGCAGCTTACTCACAGGCACGGGGCATGGCTGGCCGTGGACAACACATTCGCTTCGCCGTATCTTCAACGGCCGCTCATCCTTGGGGCGGACTTCGTCGTCCACAGCGCAACGAAGTACCTTGGCGGGCACAGCGATGTCGTCGGCGGGCTGCTGGTGCTAAACGACACGGAGCTAGCAGAACGGATCGGCTTCTTTCAGAATGCCGTAGGCGGCGTGCCGGGACCCATGGACTGCTTCCTCGTGCTCCGAGGCATCAAGACGTTGGTAGTGCGCATGCGGCAGCACGGCGCCAATGCCCTGCGCGTGGCGGAGTTTCTCACTGGCCATCCCACGGTCCTGGGAGTCAACTATCCGGGCCTCCCAAGCGACCCCGGCCACTCCGTCGCTCGCCGAAACTTCGCAAGCGGCGCGGCTGCCGATCGGCCTGAGTCAGGATCGGCGCTGGAAGACGCCGGGTTCGGCGGAATGGTCTCGTTCCAGCTGCGGGATGAGGCTGCCGCTCGCGCCATGGTCGCCCGTACGGGCCTTTTCACGCTGGCGGAGAGCCTTGGCGGCGTCGAGTCACTCATCGAGCACCCCGGCGCGATGACTCACGCCAGCCTCGCAGGCTCGCCCATCGAAATCGACCCGGGCCTGGTGAGACTGTCCGTCGGAATCGAAGACTGCGAGGACCTCATCGCGGACCTGAAGCAGGCGCTCGCCTAGCGATTCGCCCGATTTCCAAGTCGCAATCGCCAGCTTCGTTTAACCGTCGGGGCGGTAGCATTGGCCCGATGCCTTGCTCGCGGTGACTGGCACACTACGTGAGTCATCCAGCTCGTTTGACTGAGTGAGCGAAACGCATTTCGCGTGGCGCTCGTCATAAAGATCGCGCTGGGACCGTGGAGGTCGCTCTTTACGTTCGGCGCCGCCCGCGCGGTAACTAATCCGGGCTGATAGGAACGCCGCTGCTCCGGAAAGGCGCCCCGACCATGAATTGCGCACGTCAACTCGGAGCGCTGCTCCTGTTTGCGCTTACCGTCTCTCCACTGTCCGCTCAGGGAACACAGAAAGCGGGGGACATAGCATCGTCTGACTGGGCGGTCACCGCAGCAGAGATCCCGATGCGCGATGGCGTCAAACTGCACACGCTCATCGCAGCGCCAAGGCACGCCGTCGTGCCGATGGCCATCCTGCTGCAGCGTACTCCTTACGGCACACCCGATCGCATAGCGACATCGCTGCCGGCTGACGTCGCAAGGGATCTCGCCGAGTACGGGTATATTCAGGTCGGGCAGGACATTCGCGGCAGGCACAGGTCTGAAGGCAGCTTCGTCATGCTCCGGCCGCCACACGCGCCGGAAGACGTCCACGGAGTCGATGAGAGCACCGACACCTACGACACGATCGACTGGCTTCTCAAGAATGTACCGGGAAATAACGGTCGGGTGGGCATCCGGGGAGGCTCTTATGACGGATGGCTCGCTGCGATGGCGCTGATCCGTCCCCATCCGGCATTGAAAGCCGTCTGTCCGAAGGCGCCCGTTGCCGACATGTTCCTGGGAGACGATTTCCACCACAACGGCGCTTTCCGCCTCAGTTACGGCTTCGAATACGTCTGGATGCTGGAGTCGGGCAAGGAGCAGAACGTGAATTGGCCGATCGACCTGCCGGACGCCTACGACTGGTACCTGCGCCTCGGCCCTCTCAGCAGCGTCAATGCGAACTATCTCCACGGCACCCGACCCAGTTGGAACGACTTTGTGGCTCATCCCAACTACGACGCGTTTTGGCAGCGGCAGGCCATTACATCCTACCTAAACAAGCCCCTCACAGTACCAACCCTGGTGGTCGGCGGCTGGTACGATCAGGAGGATTTCTACGGTCCGCAGCGTATCTACACCGAACTCGCGCGCCACGATCCCCACCATCTCGCCTATATCGTGCTCGGGCCGTGGAATCACGGCGGCTGGGATGGGGTCGGCCAGACCCTTGGTCCCATCGATTTCGGCAGTCCTACCGGGGCATTCTACCAGGACACGATCCAGAAGCCATGGTTCGACCACTGGCTCAAGGGCAGTGGCAAAGCGGACCTACCGCACGTCTGGACCTTCGAAACCGGCAGTAACCGATGGGTTTCGGGCAAAACCTGGCCACCCAGCAATGCAGTTAGCCGCAATCTCTATCTGGATTCCGGGCACGCCGCCACTTTCCAAGCCCCGATCGCGCAGGCAACCGATGGGTTCGATAGCTACGTCTCCGATCCGGCTCACCCGGCGCCATACAGGCAGCGTCCGGTTCTGCCCACCTATGGCGACGGGTCGACATGGTCTTCGTGGCTGACGGACGACCACCGCCCTCTGGAGAAAAGGGCTGATGTGCTCACCTGGAAGACGGCACCGCTAACTGAGGATCTCACGATCGCGGGAGACGTGGTTGCGGATCTGTTCGCGGCGACGACCGGTACCGACAGCGACTGGGTTGTCAAGCTGCTAGATATCTATCCCGACGACTATCCTGCCCACCCTGACCTTGCCGGATACGAGCTCATCATCTCAGACGAGGTATTTCGCGGTCGTTTCCGCAGGAGCTATGAACATCCTGAGGCGATACCGAGTAACCGCGTTCAAGAGTACAAGATCGACCTCCACACGGCATGCCATAAGTTTCTCAAAGGTCACAGGATCGGTGTTCAGGTCCAGAGCAGCTGGTTTCCGCTCATCGATCGCAATCCCCAGCGGTTCGTTCCCAATATATTCGAGGCGAAATCCGAAGACTTTCAGGTCGCGACCCAGCGCGTCTACCGCTCCCGCCGGCACGCCACCCACATCGTGCTGCCGGTGAAGGTCGCTCCTCGGGAGGTCGGCGACCAGTAAACGATTTGTTGAGGCGCTCAGCGGAAATTACGACGCCCTGCCCGTTGCCATCGCCCAGATCATAACCCCAACCGCGGCCCCCATGCAGACGACGGTGAGACATCCCAGCGCATTTGAAAGCCTTCCATTACACTGATCTCGTATGATCTTTCGGTTGTTGCATACCAGCATCAAGACGATGAGGATCGGAACTGCTACAACACCGTTAATCACCGCCGAATAGTACAACGCCTTGATAGGATTGATCGCCTTGACGAAATTGAGCAGGAATCCGATAACGACCATGGCTCCGACTGTTGAGTAGAATCCGCGAGCGCGCTTGAACCTCCGATACAGGCCGTAGGGCCAGCCGAACGTCTCCGATACGGCATAGGCCGCTGAACCCGCGAGAGTCGGAATCGCAAGAAGTCCCGTTCCAATGATTCCAAGCGTAAACAACCAGTAGGCGGAGGGCCCGAGCGGTTTCAGGGCCCCCGCCGCGTCCTGGGCGGTATTGATATCCGTCTTGCCTTGCGCGTGCAGCGTTGCCGCCGTACAGATGATGATGAAGAAGCAGACTGCCTGTGACGCCAGCATTCCGATCACGGTGTCGGCGCGCAGGTTGCGAATCTCGTCCGCTGATACCTTCCGGACACGATGTCCAGGACGGTCCGCCTTGCCCTCGGCGATCTCCTCTTCGACCTCCTCGCCCGCCTGCCAGAAGAACAGGTAGGGTGAGATAGTCGTTCCAAGGAAGCCGACAACGGTCATTAGAAATCCCGGGCTCCAGCTCCAGGATGGAAACACGGTGTGCCGAGCGATTTGGTCCCAGTTGTTGTGGACGGCGGGCATTAGCGCTACGATCATGTAGGCGGCGAGCGCAAGGCAAAGCCACTTTAGGACCTTTACATAGTTTCGGTAGGGAAGGAGAATCTGTGCCGCCACTATTACTGCGCTCATTACGGCAAGCCACAGTGCAGTCGGCCCGTGAAACAGCATCTTCGCCGAGGCCGCCATTACATTCAGGTCCGCATAGCTGTTGATGACGTTTGCGCCGACGAGCAGCAGGACGGCGCCGAACAGAAGCCATTTGGGATAGTGCTCCTTGATGACTGCCGCAAGTCCCTTTCCCGTGACGATGCCGACGCGACCGCACATCTCCTGCACGGCAATCATCATCGGCAGCGTAAAGGGAACCAGCCATAGCATGCCGTATCCGAACTGTGCCCCCGTAACCGAGTAGGTCCCGATTCCTGATGGATCATCGTCGGCAGCGCCGGTAATCAGTCCGGGACCAACGTGCTTCCACCACGGCGCAGCAGTCTCTTCCGTGCTTGGCTCTTGTCGAGCGCTTTCCAGGTCCTCCACGTCCTCGTGGTCGTCTTCAAGATTCGCTATCTCTCCATCCTCCAGCGGAGCGGCGCCAGTAGTGGCCTCCGGCTCCGAACCAATTATCTCCTCCGGTTGTATCAACTCCGGTCCTCCATGTCGATCGGTGACAGACGTGAGCGTCAATATACGTCGCCATGGACGAGCGACGAAGCAATTATGTTCCAATTGTGAGGGTGTAGCTCGAAGTGCGGCGCGCTGATTTGACGTTAATCGTGCCACTCGTATCGACGGCTTGCCTCGTGGTTGGGTATGCTATCAGGACAGTCCGACATAGCGAAGGAATAGCGAATCGTTATGACGCCGGATGCCGCGGACCACATCAATCGATAGCTTTGGCAAGAGGGAGCGATCATTCAAGCATGAGCACCATAGACCCTGACGTTCAGAGACTCCACGCCTGGATTGACGAACACTCGGACGAGATGGTTGTGGCCCTCCAGGGAGTCCTTCGCATACCAAGCCTGGAAGCGCCTGCAGTTGGCGACAACGCACCGTTTGGCCGGCCGGTGAGAGAGGCGCTCGACTATACTCTCAATCTATGCGGTAAGCTGGGTTTCCGCACCAAAGACGTCGGGGGCTATGCGGGACACGCAGAGTTCGGCGCCGGAGATGAGATGGTCGCCGCATTGGGCCATCTCGACGTCGTGCCCGAGGGCGACCGCTGGAAACATCCTCCCTATGGGGCGGAGCTGGACGAAGGCTTTCTCTATGCGCGGGGAGCATCGGACGATAAGGGGCCGACGTATGCGGCCCTCTTCGGGGCAAAGGCGATACTCGATTGCGGCTTACCCATCCGCAGACGTATCCGGATCATATTCGGATGCAATGAAGAGAGCGGCTTCGGGTGTGTGAAGCACTATTTTGAGGTCGCGAAGGAAGAGCGGCCACTGTACGCATTTACGCCCGACGCAGGCTTCCCGCTGATCTACGCCGAAAAAGGAATCGCGAACCTGATCCTCGAAAAGCCGCTGCCGGCAGGCGACCCGTCTCTGCGTATCGTTAAGGCAAGCGGCGGCAGGCGGCCGAATATGGTGCCGGACTATGCTTCGGCCTGGCTGGCCGGCACGGCGACCCGGCTCAAAGAGGCCTCGGACCGTCTAAACCAGTTCTGGGACAAAAACGTCACTCACGACCTGGACGGTGAAAAGATCATCGTAAAGGCTATCGGGAAATCCGCTCATGGAGCGCATCCTAGCGCGGGAGACAATGCCGCCGCCCGTCTTGGGCGTGCGCTCGCAACATTGGACCTGCCCGACACCGAGGCATGGCTAAACTGGGTCGCCGAGACCGTCGACACGACGGGCGCCGCGCTCGGAATCGCGAAGTCCGACGACGTCGCGGGTGCGCTGACCTCCAATATGGGAATCCTCGAAACCACGGACCGCAGTGTCCGAATTACTTATAATATCCGGTATCCCGTCACGTGGAACATAGTCGAACTTCTCGAGGCGCATCGCCCGGTTCGTGAGAAAGGCGGATGGGCGCTGGCGGAAATAACCGACCAGCCTCCGCTGTTTGTCCCGCTCGACAAGGAGCCCGTCGCGACTCTCCTGCGTGTTTACCAGGAGGAAACGGGTGATACCGTGACTAAACCTGGGACGATGGGCGGAGGAACATACGCTCGTGCGACTCCGAATGCGGTCGCATTTGGGGCCGCATTTCCTGATGGCTCTGATGGGCCCGCCCATGAGCCGGATGAGCGTATCGCGGTTGCGAGTCTCGTCAAGGCCGCAAAGATCTACGCGCACGCTCTGTATGAGCTCGCCCGGTAGGAGGGCGTCGGAACGAGACCGAGGTACGGCCCGATGAACAGGCTGACGTTTCGCATTGCAGCAGCTCTAGGTGTCGTGTGCTGCAGCGCGTCCTCGATCGCTGCACGGGCAGACCCTTCCGCGGCAGACGCACAGCCGCGGAAGTCCAGTGCGACCGCCTCTCAACTCCAGCGTCCGCCCGCCGTAGACCGACGGCTCGATCGGACTGCCCCATCGTCCGCATTGACGAGCGCTATTCGCGATAAACGATGGGCGTTCAAGCCACCGGTGCGAACCGCACCTCCAAAGGCGAAGCAGACCGGTTGGACCCGCAATCCAATCGACGCATTCGTTCTGGCAGTGCAGCAGGCAAGGGGAATCCGTCACTCGCCTCCTGCGGACCGTCTAACACTGCTGCGAAGAGTGACTTTCGACCTTACCGGCCTCCCGCCTCGCCCGAAAGAGGTAACCGCTTTTGTATCGGATCGGTCTCCCAACGCGTACGATGCGGTCGTCGACCGACTTCTCTCCAGCCCACATTATGGCGAGCGATGGGCGCGTCACTGGCTGGACCTGGCGCGATATGCCGATAGCGAAGGTTTCAAGGGCGACGAAGTTCGGCCGGACGCCTGGAGATATCGCGACTATGTGATCCGGTCCTTCAACGCGGACAAGCCGTACGATCGGTTCATCCGCGAGCAGCTGGCCGGGGATGAGATCGCGCCGGTCGACCCCGACTCGCGGATCGCCACGGCGTTCTGCAGGCACTGGGCGGACGAGAGCAATGTGCGCGATGTGATGCTGCGTCGCCAAGACATCCTCAACGACATCACGGATACTACCGGCGCCAGTATGCTTGGGCTTACGATCGGATGCGCGAGGTGTCACGATCACAAGTACGATCCGATCTCGCAGCGAGATTACTATAGCTTTCAGGCGTTCTTTGCGGCCGTACAGCCCAGAGACGATCTGAGCATCTTGCCGGCGCCGCTCGAAGCGGAAAGGCTGAGACGAGAGCAAGAGTGGCTGGCGAAGACAGCGACCATCCGCGCCGCATTGGTGAACCTGGAACAGCCGTATCGAGAGAGGCTGCAGGTTGAGAAATGCCACAAGTTTCCGGACGACGTGATGCAAGCCGCGGCGACGCATCCTGAACATCGGACGCCGCTGCAGTGGATACTCTACCGGAAGGCGGAGGCGCAGATCGGCGTCACTGATGCCGACGTGGAAGGCGAGATGAACCATGCGCCCACCGATGTTAGAGCGCGTTGGACGCAACTACGAGTCTCGCTCGCTGCATTCGATTCGCTCAAACCCGCCACACCGCCCTGCACACTGGGCATAACAGACATCGGCGCGGAAGCTCCTAAGACGTTTCTCCTGAGGGCGGGCATCTACAATCAGTACATTTCGGAGGTCGAGCCAGGCTACCTTGCGGCGATAACGGACCGCAAGCCCATAATCCTGGCGAGCAAGACGTCTACCGGGCGTAGGACCGCTCTCGCGAACTGGATCGCCTCCGCGGACAACCCGCTTACAGCCAGAGTGTTCGTGAATAGGCTCTGGCAACATCATTTCGGGCGTGGACTTGTATCGACATCCAGTGACTTCGGCGCCTCTGGCGAACGCCCAACCGACGTCAAACTCCTAGACTGGCTGGCCACCGAGTTCGTACGGCGCGGCTGGAGCGTCAAACAGATGCAGCGGCTAATCGTGACATCCGCGACCTACCAGCAGTCATCGGACTTCACTCCGTATTCGGGTTCGCGCGATCCCATCAACGCGTCGCTCTGGCGCTTTCCCAGGCAGCGGCTGGAGGGAGAGATCATTCGCGACGCAATGCTCGCGGCAGCAGGCACGCTGAACCTCGAAGTCGGTGGGCCGGCGGTCATGGCGGAGCTGCCGTCCGGTGTAACGACGCGCGGGTACTGGAAATCGCCTGCCAATCGCGCCGCGCTGGATAGGCGAAGCATCTACGTTTTCGTTAAGCGCAACCTGCGTTACCCGCTATTCGAGGCGTTCGACTTTCCAGACACGCATGAGTCCTGCGCGCGCCGTTCGGTAACCACGACGGCGATTCAGGCTCTGCTGCTGTTAAACGACGAAACCACCCTCCGTGTGGCGGGCGCCTTCGCGGAACGCCTTGCGAACGAGTGCGGACAGGATGTAGAGCGGCAGATTGCGAAAGCTTACATGCTCGCGTTCGGCCGGCCGCCACGATACGATGAGGCAAGGTCGGCGGTCGCGTTCATTCAGCGCCAGGCAACTCTTAT
>JBBQVV010000127.1:0-16238 GCA_038211235.1 Chthonomonadales bacterium
ACTATACGGGGTTTAAGCAAGGACGTCCACGGACCCGCGTCATAATGGCCCGGAACTGGGTTCGAGTAGATTCGATGGATGGCCATCCGATATCTCGCGTATGCATGACCTGAACCTGCTTTCGTGAAGCGGCTGGGCGGACGACCCATACGGGTAAATTCCTACGGGTAAGCTAGGCGCTCGCCCAGCCGTGGACCAATTGATCGCTTCTTGAATTGTCCGGGTTGTATTCCGGCGCGAAAACTTTGCCGAGCGCGATTCGTATATGCAGTACAAAGCGCTCTGAGGCCAGGCAGGCTCAGAGCGCCCGGCTTTTCTAAAGTAGCCGCCATCGGGCGCCGATACGGAGGGAAAGCCATCGGATTTGATGCGGCACGTGGAGGTCGACTAAGATGAGAGCAGCACTCGGGCTCTGTTTTGTATCTCTTGCGGGAGCGCTGGCAACGCCGATGAGCGCGCAGAGCGATCGGGATCGTACTCAAAAGCCTCCCGCGGCACCGATCGCGGAATCGCGCTCCGAGAATATAACGCTCCACAATCCCTATACCAGCGGGAGTATCTCGACAGAACTTGTGTTCCCGCCCCGACCTAGACCGCTTGCGGCGGTCGCGCTGCTCACCGGGTCGAGTCCGCGTGAACGACAGGCGGCCGAGTCACTTGCACTTGCCCTTGCGCGTCGGGGCTTCGCCGTAATGACCATGCCGCCGCCGGCGCCCAGCGGTGCAACGGAGGACGATAACCTGAATACGGTTGCCGCGCTTCACTATCTGCAGACGCGTCAGGACCTGCGCGGCGCGCCGGTCGGGCTCATCGGCTACGGAGACGGTGTAAGGCTTGCAGCCGTTACTGCGACCGAAGGCAATCCGGCGGCCTTTCTGGTACTGCTCGGCGGCGCGGTTGTGCCGGATCGGCTGAACAGCGTACCGGACTCGCTCTCACGGAGCTCACTGCCCAAGATCGAGGCGGTCCGTTCGCTCCAGCGTCTGCGCAGCCCGATTTTGATCGTGATCGGCGAGTACGATCGTCAGGGAACTCACCGGTCCGCCGCGGAGAACAGTGACGTTCTGCGAGGAATCCTGGACGCGCGGCGGCACGATAACTACACGATCAAAGTCCTTGGCGACACCGACTATCTTCTGGCCGATGCGGGCGCCGGCGGCGGCAAGATGTCCGCAAGCGCGGTTCCTGCTCCGTCCGTCTGGGCGCTAGCGGCCGACTGGATGGCAAAGCAGGCCAAGGCGGTCGACAGAACCGATATAAGCGACGACGCCGAGACAACTCAAGCCAAACCGACGCGCATCTATCCGAAGAGCGTGTACGGCCCCTTCGCATTTCGGCCCTGGTATGTCTGGCAGCCGGCGATTGGCGACCAGCCCCGGCCCTACGGATACTGGTACTGGTAGCCAGTCGATACGATTAAAAACGGCACCAGCTCCCGGTAGGGCGGCTGTAACACAAAGCCACAAAGGGCACAAAGAAATACTATACAAATAATAGCAGCTCCTTTCCCGATTGGGAGAGGAGCTGCTATTATTTCGCACCCACAGTGCGGAGCAACGCCGAGCAACTTATCGGATAGCGACCTTGTCATATAGACCTACATAGTCGAGCAGGATACGCTGCGTCTCGTTCAACAGTAGGTCTCGCGAAGAGTTGTCGTCTGCAGCGGCCGGTATCTCCTCAGTCGGCAGCTGTGCCGCATCTGTCGAAGGCTTTGGCAACGGCTTTGGCGGCGGCGCAAGCGTCAGTCCCGGCTTGTCCACATCTCGCAGCGTCACGAGGTATACGGTCTGCTTCGCCCCAGGCTGCGCCGCGAACTCGGCGCGTCGCCGCTTTGCCCGCTCTTCGTTCTCCTGCTTCTCCGCAAACCGCTTCTTCTCGTTCAGGGACACTGTCTTGTGCGCCATCTGCTGCTTGATAATGTCGATATCCTGTTTCAGGAAGTTGAAGCTCTTGTCGGCGGCGATCCGCGAATCCGAACGGCTCTTGAGATCTGCGATCACGGATTGAACGCGGTTCACCTTGTCGAAACGCTCACCAGGCACCGTATCCCACGGCATTGGGTAGTCCATTGTCTTCTCGCCGATCTCCATTACATCGCTGATAGACGGAAGTACGATGTCCGGCACTACGCCCTTGAGCTGAACAGACGAGCCGCTGACGCGGTAGTACTTCTGAATCGTGGGCTTGATCGCTCCAGCCGGAGTCGAGAGCGACATGTTGTTGCTCTTCAACAGATCGTCAAGAGAGATGACCTCCTGAACCGTGCCCTTGCCATACGTTGAGCTGTCTCCGACGATCACGGCCCGACCATAGTCCTGAAGGGCGCCAGCCAGGATCTCCGCGGCGCTGGCGCTCATCCTGCTTGTGAGTACGACGAGCGGGCCGTCGTATGCGACCGCTGAATTGTGGTCGACGTGAGTGCGGATCTTGCCGGTAGAATCTTTGACGCGGACGACGGGTCCCTTCTTGATGAAGAGGCCGGTCATCTCGATGACCTCCTGCAGCGAGCCGCCCGGGTTGGCGCGCAGGTCGAGCACGATTCCGCGCACCTTCTCCACCGTCAGCTTCTGGAGCAGCCGCGAGACGTCCTCGGTACAGCTCTTTTTCTGATTACCGAACGAGTCCACGTCGGAATAGAAGGACGGCAGCTCGATAACACCGAGTCGCACGATCCGGCCGCTCTCCGCGGGGTAGTCGATGATCTTGGCCTTGGCCTCCTGGTCTTGGAGCTTAACCTCGTCGCGAACCAGCGTGACTTGCTTGCGTACGGACATGTCCGTCGTGCCGGCAGGCACGACCGTAAGATGAACCTTCGTCCCCTTCGGGCCGCGAATCATTGAGACGACCTTCGTGAGCTTCATATCGACGGTATCAACCGGCTCTTTGCCGTCCTGAGCAACCGCGACGATCCTATCGTTGACCTTGAGCATTTTGCTCTTCTCGGCCGGCCCTCCGGGAGTAAGCTCGGAGATCTTGCAGTATCCGTCTTCTGAACCCAGGAGAGCGCCGATCCCAAAGAGCGACAACTTCATTTGTATGTTAAAGTCATCGAGCGCCGCCTTGCCAAAATAGTCTGTATGGGGATCGTATGCATGGCTCAACGCGTTCAGATAGCGCTGGAAGATCTCATCACGATCGAACTCATGCAGCGTTCGCTCCAGCACCGCATAGCGTCGAGTAAGCGTCTTGACGATATCTTCGGGCTTCGCCTTATTGAGCTTCTCCTGAAGGTACTCATATCGAAGGTAATCGCGCCACAGCTGCTTCGCGTCGTCCAGATCTTTCGGCCTCGGCGCGTTCTTGCGGTCGATTACAAAATTATCGTCGGAAGTAAAGTCGAACTTATCATGCGCCAAAAGATCTGAGACATAGCTGTGCTGTTGATCGACGCGGTCAAGCAGGCGAGTAAATAACAGAAACGCCGGTCTGGTATCACCTTTCGAGAGCAGTTGGTCTTCTACCGTCGAACGATACTTCTCGAATTCGTCCACGTCCGTTTGGAGCAGATACATGTGCCTGGGATCGAGGTCGGACAGGTACTCCGTCCACGTACGGCTGGACACTTCGCTTCTCGGAAGATCTTTCAGATAGTGGTCCTGTGCCAGGAACTGCGCCGTGAGTTCGGCAATCTTGGCCTCGTCGCCGGTCGGCGCCAGTTTCGCCGCGGCTTCGGCCCGCGCGGGAGACAGACCGGCGATAAGTCCATCCTTGTGAGATTGAACTGCCCAGCCGCACGCGCCGACGACAAACGCGATGCCGATGCCAATTCCAATCGGTACTTTGCTCATATGATCATGCGCCTCTGTTTCCTAACGGTTCTCAACGGCTCTCTTTGTATACGCAGTACTCTGGGAAAGTATTCCGCGTTCTCCCCTATATCGTTACAATTGTCGGCCATGGCACCGTCCCCTACGTATGTTCATGCTTCCACTCGCCGAACTGGGACGACGGCTCCTCCGCAATCTGGCCGGCCGGTTCACCTTTTGGCCGAACTTCATGGGGACCAGGGAGGATCGCGGGCGTCCGCGGCCACGTCAGTATGTGGCGCGACCGCCCGTCAGGTCGAACGTAAAGCCCGTCGTGAAGCTTGCCTCGGGCGACACGATAAATGCACAGAGCGCCGCGAACTCTTCGGGAAGTCCGCACCGGCGCATCGGAATCTTGTCGGTCATGTATTTCACCTGCGTGTCCGGGAGAGCTGCCACCATCTCGGTCCGGATCACCGCAGGAGCGACGGCATTAATCGTGATTCCAGTCTCAGCGTACTCCTTGCCCTGAACTTTTGCGAGGGCAATGACGGCGGCTTTCGACATCGAATAGGCTGCCATGCCGGCGTTCCCCTCCTTGCCTGCGATGGACGCGACATGGAGTATTCGGCCATAGTTCCGCGACAGCATCGACGGAAGCACGGCCTGCGAAGTTAGCAGTGAACCGCGGGCATTGACGGACATGACGTGGTCGAAATCGTCAAGGTCCACCTCGTGGCTCTTGACGTTTGTTCTGCCCGCTATGCCCGCGCAGTTGACAAGGATGTCGACGGCCCCAACATGCGCGATCACATCGGCGACGGCGGCGCGCACCACGTCCTCCGACGTGACATCGGCGTGATAGGTCGTGCAGCCCGGTCCGACCTGCTCGCTCGCCAGTTGGATTGCATCCTCGCTTCGATCGAGGAGAGCCACCGTCACCCCATATCCGCAGAGCCGTTTCGCCAGGGCAAGACCCAGACCCGATGCGCCACCGGTAATGATTGCCGATTGGCCTTCCCAGCCTCGAACCTGTGTCAACTCGAGCTCCTTATTGCGCGTCTGGCAGCAGAAGATCAGCGACTACGGGCGAATGGTCCGAGCCCCGCGCATCACCCTCCCTGCAGTTCCGTACCGTCCACTGCGGGCTGACAAGGATATGATCGATGCGAACAAACGGGCTGTGCACGGCAGTGCTCTGACCATAAGTGTATCCATATCCCCATCCGGCCTCCGAATGTGCGTCTCGAAGTCCGCTGCGGAACAGTACCTGGCAGACTCGCGACTGCACGGGAGCGTTCAGGTCCCCTGTCAGGACCAGCGGACCCTTTACGGCCCGTACAGTTTCGGCAAGACCGAGCGCCTCCAGCTCTCTGCTCGTCGCGTTCTCCTCTACATCGCCCGCGCCATGCGCCCCATTATCTTTCACGGAGTCGAGCGCCGACCGTGGAGTCAGGAGATGTACGTCGAATAGTGTAACACTTCTAGCTCCGACGTGCAGCACGCAACGGAGGAACTCGTGTCGATGTGACTTTGTCAGCCATTGCGCTCTCGCGTCCGAAATGGGATATCGGCTTAGAATTATGTACTGAGCGAGCTGAACGATATTCCATCTGGGTTTTTTCAACGCGGTTAGCCGAATGTCCAGCGAGTATGCCGCATCCTGCATTAGAATAACGTCCGGATCCGCGTCGGAGATATTCGCAAGCACCGCTTCGGCGTCACGGGCTCCCCACTTCACGTTGTATGTCAGCACGCGCAGAGGCACGCCTTGCGGTCGTGGCGCCAGTCGAGCCGGGCCCCAGGACCAGCCCATAATTGGGCCAAAAACCCAGGCTGCCATGAGCAGCGGCACCCACAACCACGTTCGGGACCGAATTAGATACCATGGAAGGATGACGGCAAACGGAGCTGCCCACACGACCTGTGGTACATATAGGTTCAGGCTCCCGAGCCACCAGCGCTCCGGTCCCACGATGTTCATAAGAGTCACCGCGGACAGAACGGCGGCGTACACCAGAGTGCAGACGGTGAGTAAAGGACCGGGTCTGCGTCCCCGTGGTCGCCGCACCCTGCTCGCCGGAATGGTCCGACCGAATTGGATCGATTGATCTTGAATCATCTATTGCCGGCCGCTACCAGATCCCCCATGAGCGTTGAACGTGCAATTGTACCACGATTAGAGTCTCGACAGGCATAAAAAATCGGCGACGGAAACCACTCCGTCGCCTGAGTCGGGAACCTTGTTCCTATTGCCTCAAGCGATGAGCTCTGGAATCACCGTTCCATAGACGTCGGTCAGCCGGAAGTCCCGCCCCGCATAACGATAGGTCAACTTTGTGTGATCGAAGCCAAGGAGTTTTAATATCGTGGCATGCAGGTCATGCACGTGTACCTTGTTCTGCTCGGCCCTGAACCCAAAGTCGTCTGTTGCGCCGTAAACCTGGCCCCCCTTAACTCCGCCACCCGCCATCCACATAGAGAAGCCATGATGGTTGTGGTCGCGGCCATTCCGCTTGCCCGCGTTGGATCCGGGAGTGGGCAGCTCGACCGTAGGCGTACGTCCGAACTCGCCTCCCCAGATCACGAGCGTGCTGTCGAGCATACCTCGCTGCTTAAGGTCCTTGAGCAGCGCCCCGATCGGCTGGTCGGACTCGCGTGCGAGGTTACGATGTCCGACCTCGATGTCGTCATGGTTGTCCCATGGCTGCCCTGCTCCGTGATAGAGCTGAATATATCGAACGCCGCGCTCCAGCAGGCGCCGAGCAATCAGAACCTGCCGCGCATACACACCGTCGCCATACATCTTGCGGATCGCATCGGGCTCACGGCTCACATCAAACGCGTCGGTTGCATCCATCTGCATTCTGTATGCGAGCTCGAACGACTGTATCCTGGTCTCCAGCTCAGCGTCGTTCTGCCGCTGCTCCAAATGCCGTTGGTTGAGCTGCTGCAGCAGATCGAGTTGGGCTCTCTGCTCGGGCTGAGTCACATAGTTGTTCTTTATGTTCGCAACGAGCTTTTGGATATCCGTGTTCGACGGATCGATATACGTACCCTGAAAAATACCAGGCAGAAAGCCCGCCTGCCAGTTCTGAGTATCCTGTATAGGATAGCCGTGTGGACACATGGCGATAAAGCCCGGGAGATTCTGATTCTCGGTTCCGAGTCCATAGGTCACCCAGGAGCCCATGCTCGGGCGGACCAGTCGCGACTCGCCGCAGTTCATCAGGAGAAGTGAGGGCTCGTGGTTCGGCACGTCGGCGTGCATGGAGCGGATGATCGCCATGTCGTCAATACTCTCCGCAATATGCGGAAAGATGTCGCTCACCTCGATACCGCTCTGGCCGTGCTTGCTAAACTGGAATGGGGATCGATAGCAGGCGCCCGTCTTGCGCTCCGTCGGAAGATTGCTGTACGGCAGCGGCTTACCGTGGTACTTCGTGAGCATCGGCTTCGGGTCAAACGTATCGACGTGGGACGGGCCGCCGTTCATGAAGAGAAAGATCACTCGCTTCGCGGTTCCGGGCAGGTGCGCGGCTTTTGGCGACATCGGCATGGTTGCGGCGGCCGTTCGCGCGCCCTGTGCCTTTGCGGTCTCCTCTCCGAGAATACCCGCAAGGCCAAGGGCTCCAAAACCGTTTCCCATCCGCGCCAGCAGCTGACGACGCGTTAAGAACCTGTCCTCAATACGCGGACCGTGGTGCGACATCGGCAAATCTCTCGCTTCCATTGCTATCTTATGTCGCTGCGACATATGTGCGGCACTGTCGAGCGGCTAAGCACGGATCGGCGGGAGACAAGCCCCCACCCTACTGACGGCCAAACGATCGCTGTTCGGATCGTGTACGCTATCCATGCTTCACCAGGATACTCTGAACGATATTGGCTGCATCTTCGCACTTATCGATGGCCAGTTCCGTCGTATCGTATATCTCTTTCCACTTTATCACGTAAATGGCGTCGTGTTCAGATGCATTCAGGAGAGTCGCCAGCGCCTGGCGATAGATCTCATCGCTCTCCTGTTCGATTTGATGCATACGGACGAATGTTTCGTGCAGTCCGGT
The DNA here is from genome assembly GCA_038211235.1 of Chthonomonadales bacterium. Lineage (GTDB taxonomy): Bacteria > Armatimonadota > Chthonomonadetes > Chthonomonadales > Chthonomonadaceae > DATGJU01. The sequence continues at coordinate 7,817 of JBBQVV010000127.1, forward strand.
GCGCTCCTTGGCTGTTCGAAGCCCGGCGATGACGTCACATGTCGCTCGCGTCGCTTGGACCAGCAGTCTGACGAGCGTCTCCAGATCTGTGCGTGGCGACGGCAGCCGATACAGAGCGATCCTCGCGGTCGCAGCTTCGATTCGGTCTGTTATATCGTCAAGTTGGCTTGAGAGCGCATGCAGGTCGCGCCGGCTGATGGGCGTTCCACTGGATGAGTCGATTTTGATCGCCAATTGTTGCGTGAGTCTGTCCGCCTCGTGCTCGATCTCGTCCACCCGCGAGACGTACTCGGCCAATCCTCCAAAATCCGTGGAAAGGGCGTGAAAGGCCGACGCCGCGCGGAATGCGGCGTCGGCCTGTTGTTCCAGGAGCGTATACGACGTGAGATCTTTGCCGAAGAGTCGCAAACCCGCATTTCTCCCACTCGGCTTAGCGATTAGTACTGCTGGCCGGCAGCGTCGGGAAGTGTGAAACTGAAGACGGATCCGCGGTTTAGCTCGCTTTCAACTCGAACCTGTCCACCGTGGGCCTCGATGATATGCTTGACTATCGATAGGCCAAGTCCCGTTCCGCCGGACTGTCGCGAGCGCGCTTTGTCGACACGATAGAACCGTTCGAAGATGCGAGGGACGTCCTCCGCCACGATCCCGATACCGGAATCCGAAACCCGAACGATAACGCCGTCAGAGGCTCTCGCCGCGATAAGCCGGACCTCTCCGCCGGACGGAGTATACTTAATGGCGTTGTCAAGCAGGTTGACCAGAACCTGTTCGATCTGATCGTGATTGGCGGTCACGTCGAGCCGGATCGGTAGTTCCGCGGCCAGCTTGATCCCCGCCTGATGTGCCTGCACGTTCAGGCGGTTTGTCACCTCCTCGCACAGATCGGCAAGGTTGAAGCGCAGCTTTTCGGGAGATTGAGATTCTGCCTGCGATAGATGCAGGAGATCCTCAGAGATGCGCGTGAGGCGAGCGGTCTCATCGATGATGGTTTTAAGGAAATGACAGGCTACCGACGTGTCCTGCATCGCGCCATCCTGGAGGGTTTCCGCCATCGCCCGTATCGAAGTCAACGGCGTCCGCAGCTCGTGCGAGACGTTCGCGACAAAGTCTCTCCGGACGGTCTCAAGACGTCTCAGCTCGGTGACGTCGTGGACGACCAGGATGATTCTACATCCGTCGGCGCCTTCCTCGATCACCGGCGAGGCTACGACGATGAGCGTCCCGCCCGAGCCCGGCGCGCAGATCTCGCGCCGCTGAATGCAGCGCGTATCTCGCGCAAGTTTTACGAGGGCATAGAGATCCTCGGAAAGGGTTCCGCGCAGAACGGACTTGCCGATCATATTGAGCGTCGGCACCCCCAGTAGGTACCGAGCCGTAAGGTTTGCCCGCTCAATGAGATCTCCCGCTCCGACAAGCAGGACGCCTCCGCCACAGTATGCCAGCAACGCATCGTACTCGCGAGTTACGGCGGCCAACCGCTTTTCAAGCGCGGCAGTCTCCTGTACCTGCTGCTCTGTTCCAGCGGGAGTGCGTGATAACACAGGTTTCTTCGTTGTTCGCCACAGCATGGCGGCGGCCACCGCCAGTCCTATACTGCTGAGCACAATTAACGCGGGGATCCACATTGCCCGATCCGCCTTATACGCTGCGATACTTGTATCCAACACCTCGCACCGTCAGGATCCGCTCAGGGCGCGAGGGCACGGACTCAACCTTCTCTCGCAGCCAGCGGACATGTACATCGACCGTGCGCTCTTCGACGTATGCGTCGGCGCCCCATACACGGTCGAGGAGGGCTTGACGGGAGAAGACCTGTCCTGGATGCGACAGAATAAATCGCAGCAGATCGAACTCCTTCGGCGATAGATCCACTCGCCGATCGCCGATCTTCACCTCGAAGCTTGCCGGGTCGACTATCAGATTCCCGTCCTGAATGGGGCGGTCGCCCGGTCCGTCCGGCGCTTGGCCCACCCGCCGCAGGATGGTCTTGACACGCGCCACGAGCTCGCGCATGCTGAAAGGCTTGACGATGTAATCGTCGGCGCCGATCTCGAGGCCAACGACGCGATCGGTCTCTTCCGCGCGAGCCGTCAGCATGATTATGGGCACGTCGCTCTCTCTGCGCAGGAGCCGGCAGACGTCGAAGCCGGACCCGGAAGGCAGCATTACGTCCAGGACGATCAGATCTGGCTGGTAGGTCCTTACGGCATCCAGGCACTGTTCGGCGTCCCCGGCCGTCGCGGTCTGAAAGCCCTCCTTGCGGAGGCTGTAGGCTACGGCCTCAACGATCGGAGTCTCGTCGTCCACGATGAGGATCTTGGCGCCGCCCTCGCGCCGGAGGCGCTGCTCCTCGCTGCTTGCCTTGAAATCCTGCGGTTTCACCAGCTCGAGTCCCTGTCTTCCGGCGTGATCCGCGGCGAGTCGCTGCCGAAAGCGCCGTACAATCTGATCGCGTATCAACCGAATCTACCCCAGATGTAGTCTTCGGTGCGCTTATTGCCCGGCTTGGTAAACATCGAGGCTGTGTCGCCTGCCTCGATGATTTCGCCCTTGAAGAAGAATGCCGTCCTCTGCGACACTCGCGCGGCCTGCTGCATGTTGTGAGTAACGATGACGAGCGTTACCGTCGCCTTTAGCACGTCAATCAGCTGTTCGATCAGATACGTGGAGTTCGGGTCCAGCGCTGAGCAGGGCTCGTCCATCAGCAGTACTTCCGGCTTGACCGCGAGCGCGCGCGCGATGCACAGTCGCTGCTGTTGGCCACCAGAGAGGTCATACGCGGATTTCTTGAGGGAGTCCTTCACCTCGTCCCAGAGCGCAGCGTCAACGAGACTCTTCTCCACGATCTCCGTGAGTCGCTTGCGGTTCGACTCGCCGTGTATCCGGGGGCCGTAACTGACGTTGTCAAAGATCGACATGGGAAACGGATTGGGCCGCTGGAACACCATGCCGACGCGCTTTCGCAGATCCTCACGACTTACTCCGCGCTGATAAATACTCTCATTGTCAAGGGTAACGGACCCTCGAATCCTTGCTCCCGGAATTTCGTCATTCATCCGGTTGAGACAGCGCAAGAACGTGGATTTTCCGCAGCCCGACGGTCCGATGAGGGCCGTGACGCTTTGAGCAGGAATCTCCAGGCTCACGTTACTAAGCGCCTTGATCGTTCCGTAGTAGAAATCGACCCCGGACACCGCCATGAGAATCGGCTGGCCAGGCTTGACTACGGCATCGCTTCCCACCTGCGCGAGGGAGAGCTCCAGGGGTGTGACGGCGTTTTCTAGTTGGTCCGTGATTGGCAATGCTTGGTCCCTCCTTCAATGATACCAGGTCCGCGAAACTCAATGCGCCGGCAACGGTCGTGCCGCCGGCTGCAGCCTATCTGATTGCAAACTTGCGGCGCGTCGCGAAGCGCGCAAGCACACTGATCCCGAGGACCATACCGAGCAGCACAAGCGCACCGGCCCACGCGCGTGTCTCGGCGGCGCCGCCATACGTGTAGTTGTTGAAAATCTCGAGCGTCATGGACGAGATCGGCTCCGACGGGTTGTGCGACACGATGTCGTTACCGAACGCGGTAAAGAGAAGCGGGGCTGTTTCACCGGCGACACGGGCAATCGCGAGCATAATTCCCGTTACAATTCCGCTGCTTGCCGCCGGCAGCACGATCCTCGCCACCATTGTCAACCGGGTCGATCCCATTGCAAGCGACGCCTCCCGCAGCGTGTTCGGAACCAACCGGAGCATCTCTTCCGTGGTACGAACAACCGTCGGGACCATCATGATCCCGAGGGTAACACCGCCGGCCCAGGCGGAGAAATGGTGGTACGGCAGCACGAAAAGAGCGTAACCGAACATACCCATGACTACCGAAGGCACGCCGTTGAGAACGTCCGCCGCGAAGCGGATCACCGGCGCAAGCCGTGACGTAGAGAATTCGCCAACGAAGATGCCACCCGCGATTCCAACGGGAATCCCGATAAGACAGGCGATCAGCACGAGAATACCGGTGCCGACAATCCCGTTCAGCATGCCGCCGGTTGGATCGTCAGGAGATTTCGGCGGCTGCGTGAAGAAGTTAGGGTTGACCGCGTGGCCACCCCGCTGGAAGACATAGACGAGCAGATACCCGAGCGCCACGCAGCCGGCGAACGCGCAGGCGGTCACCACTCCGTACATCGACCAGTGGATCGTCTTCCGCCAGTAGATCCACGCAGTCCGTCCTCTGGCCGCTAACGTGACCGCCTGAATCACCGCGAAGAACAGTAGCGCTCCCTCGACCGGCCCGATCAGGCCACGGCCGCCGTGGATGCTGAGATCGGCCGCCACCTGTCGGAAGGCAAAGGCGGCGATGGCGGTGAAAATCGACCACCGGATAACGCGGCTAACGATCTCCTTGAGTCGATCCATTGATGCGCTCGACCTTGCGTTGCTCTGGGTGGTCAATAGAATCAGCAGTCGCGCGGCCGCATTCACGAGCAGGGTGATGATAAACAGCGCGAGAGCGATCTCGAGCAGAACAGATCGCTGTACAGGCTCATTCTGCGCCTCCTTGAACTGGAGCGCGAGAAGTCCGGGCATCGTATACGCCGGCTGCAGGATCGATTTCGGAATCTGAACCGTATTGCCGATCACCATGATTACCGCCATCGTCTCGCCGATCGCGCGTCCCAGTCCCAGGATGACCGCGCCGACGATGCCGGATTGAGATGACTTGAGGACAACCTTGCTGATAGTCTCCCAACGGGTGGCGCCGACCGCGAGCGATGCCTCGCGCAGGGCAGGCGGGACCGTTTTGATCACTTCACGTGAGATAGAGGTGATAAACGGGACAATCATGAGGGCCAGCAGCACGCCGGCCGCCAGTAAGTTCGTGAGGTAGGGCGGACCCTCGAACAGCGCCATTGTGCCGAAACGATCCGAAAGGATGTGGCCAACACTCTGCGGTCCATTGTTCAAGAGGGGGCAGAGTACAAGGAAGCCCCACAGGCCGAAGATCACGCTCGGGACAGCCGCAAGCATCTCGATTACGAAGCCGAGCGGCGCAGAGAGCCATCGAGGCGCGATTTCGGTGAGAAACAGCGCCGACCCGACGCTGATGGGTACCGCGATGAGCAGAGCGATCGCCGAGCTGAACAACGTGCCGTAGATGAATGGCACGATTCCGTACTTTTCGTTGGGTACGTCCCATTCCAGGTTGCGGAAGTTAGACCAGCCGAACCTGTGCATCGCCAGTCCGGACTGCGTGAACAGCGAATAGGCGATCCACAGGATGACTGCGACGACCAATAGCCCAAGGGCCATGGTGACACCCTTGAAGGCCCTGTCGGCAAGGCCGCCAAATCTGCTGGTGACTAACGGGTGGGGACCGGCTCCCGCGGAACCCTTCGCGGCATCAACGCTCATTGGCCTATCCGCATCGGAACAGAGACAATCGGGCGCAAAAGCGTCAACCGAGGATGGCTGCTGTTTTCCGCTGCCGACCCACTTGACGGGCCTTTACTTGACTGTGCCAATCGCCCGCTCGTTTATTGCAACCACGGACTTCGGCAGCGGCGCGTAGTTCAGACCGGCTGCTTCCGCCTGACCGGGTCCCATGGCCCATTTGATGAACGCGACCAGCGCGCGCAGCTGTGCTTTATCCCTGGCGTTCTTCGGAACCAGCAGGTAGGTGAACCCGGAGATCGGGTAGGTACTCTTGCCTGTAAGGTCCACAATCGAGATTCGGACGTCGCTCTTCATACGGCCAGCAGCCGCATCCGCCGCGGCAGTTACGCTGGCGATCGACGGTTCAACGAAAGCGCCGGAACGATTCTTCACCGATGCATATCCGAGCCTGTTTTGGAGCGCATAGGCAAGCTCGATGTAACCTATGGCGCCGGGCTGATGACCTATGAAGGATGCCACGCCGGGGTTGCCATTGCCACCTACTCCGGTCGGCCAGTTGACGGACTTCCCCGTGCCCGGGCCGGACTTCCAACTCGGACTCACGGCCGAGAGGTAGGATGTAAATATGAAGGACGTGCCGGAGCTGTCCGCGCGGTGAACGACGAAGATCGGCGTGGCCGGAAGGTTCACTCCCGAGTTGTCACGTCTGATTCGCGGATCGTTCCAGATGGTGATCTTCTTTTCGTAGATGTCGGCGATGACATCCCCGGCAAGCTTCAGGCCGCCTCCAACTCCATGAACGTTGTATGACAGGACGACAGCGCCCGCCACGGTCGGCACATGGATGGTCGGCTGAGTCGAGCTCAGGTCCGCATCCGTCATCGCGGCATCCGTTGCACCAAAGAACACCGTACCCTGCTTATAGAGGGCTATTCCGGCTCCGGAACCCACGGCCTGGTAGTTGATTGTCACTTCCGGATTCAGCTGGTGGTATGTCTCGAACCATTTCTTGTAGATCGGTGCGGGAAATGTAGCGCCGGCGCCGTTAATCGTCTGCGGCCAGGCAATTTGACCGGTACATAGGCACAGTATTGCCGAGCCGAGTGCCAGCGGCCAGACAATGCTCCGTTGCGTCATGATTAATCTCCTCGAGTGCGCCTGCACGGGCGCCTCTATCAGCGATTGACAGGTCGGCAATACTCACCAGGCGACCTGATAGTTGCTAAGCAGTATCTGGCGGCGCTTCCCAAAAAACCCAGTTCCCCCGCCCTGAATATCGTCGATGATGTAGTTCACCTGTATCTTTGCATTGTGGCCGCGCAGGTAGTAGTTGACACCAAATGTGTACTCCTTGAGATCGTGATTGTCCGCCGTCAAGTTAACACCATTGACCTTGCCGCCGTGGATCGAGGGGTCCCATTCGTCATATCTGCCGACGACCTGCCATGAGGGGCTGAGAGTGTAGCCGTAAAGCGCATAGCCGCCCGCGGCCGTGGTTCGCCCGGCGATGACCAGCGGAGCCAGCCCCGCAGCGCCGCGATCGGCCGCATAAGCGAATTCCGCCTCTGCCGTATGCCTGCCATACTCGACCTTGACCGTTGCTCCGGCCCTGTCCCGAATGTTTCGGGGCCGCGAATCACCGACGTTGGTCCCGCCCCAAAGTCCAAGCGTGGTATGCCGAATACCGGTAAAGTAGAGGCTGCCGTCAATGAACTTGAACCGATCGACGTCCACCCCATTCTGAGTCACGCCGTTGTCGTTCCAGATGCCCAGCATTCCGTTGACGGCAGTTCCACTGTATCGGACCAGCGCGCCTGTGTCGCGGATATCTCCGACCCTGCCGAAGTTTGTCGGCAGCCCGTTCATCGTTGATCGTTCGATGGTCAGGAGTTGTGAGGAGGAGCGGGTGCCCTCCTCACTCAGGCCGGTTTTCTGCTGCCCGACCTCGAAGCGCCATCGCGGCGCAAGCTTATAGCCCACCCACAGGTCCTGCGGGATACTGTTGGCAGGATTTCCCACGTTACTGCCGGTCTTGGCAGCATCCAGCATGACCCGAAAATCCACGTCCCGGTTTATGCTGCCGACGAGCGCGATCTCGCCTCGACGCAACCGGAATGTATCGCCAACCCCCCCGCCGAAGCTGCGGCCCGCGGGTGACGAGCTGAAATTTGAAGGCAGGTTTCCGTTAAGCGAATCGCCCAATGGCGAGCCGGCCCATACCTGCAGCAATCCGCTCAAGCGCAACTTGCCCACACCGACGTCGACCTTCTTATCGAGCCCAGCGTTGAGCGCGTCCCGGAGCTCGGCGATGCCATGGATCGCCTGGTCGGTAAGTATTGCTGTTTCGTCGACCTTTGTGGAGAGCGAGCTGATTCGACTATCGAACGCGCCAACTTTCGAACTGAGGTCTCCGACTGCCTGTTTCAGCGCCGCCAGATCGTCCTTTACTTGTGACATATCGGCGCCAATGACCGTTAGCTGCGTCTTGAACTCGTTTATGAGCTGTTGAATCTCTCCCACGCTTGATTTAAGCCGATCGAAGTCCTCCTGCGTTACAGCGCCTCCAGGTTTCTGCTGCTTCATGATGTCGTCCATGCGATCGACGACTCGCTTTAGGATCGCCGCCATCTCGTACCGGGTGAGCGTTCGACCGCCCAAGAACTTGCCGTCAGGAGGATAGCCCTTGATGAGCCCCTTTTTCGCCAGGTCTTCGACCGCGGCATAGGCCCAGTGGTCAGGCTTCACGTCGGATGGCAGATCCTGTGCCCTCGCATTCGCGATGGTGAGAAGCGCAATGGCAGTACAACCTGAGATCATCCGAAACATCGATCGCATTCGTCGTCTCCCAAATGCCGCAAGGTTTCCCTGCAGAAGTCTCTTGCCCCTACGTCTGTAACGCCGCAATGGATTGACACCTTCGCGGTGAGGTCGCCTGGCTGGGGCCCGCAACGTCAGATAGATCAGATTCGATATCGTCCAGAGTGTATCAGGCTTATGTTAAGGATATGTTAAGGTGGCATTAACTCAGAGT
>JBBQVV010000128.1:0-16178 GCA_038211235.1 Chthonomonadales bacterium
AGCGACCCTACCTCTCCTTTCATATTCTCCACGGATCGACGGCATTCGAGGCACTGCTGTTCTGCGTTGCCGGGTTGTGCGCCGCCGCTCTGCTCGTAGGCTTCCGATCGCGGATGGCTACGATCTCCTGCTGGTTCCTGACATGCTCTCTGCACGCGCGGAATCCGCTCATTGTTCACGGTGGCGACGATATTCTTCGCCTGCTGCTATTCTGGGCGATGTTCGTCCCAGTGGGAGGAGCCTGGTCGATTGATCGTTCGCGGGCGACGGATGTCGACAGCGCTGATAGTGCCGTCTGTTCGTGGGGCACTGCGGGATTGATGCTGCAGCTATGCTTCATGTACATATTCTCCGGTCTTTTGAAGACTCATCCAAGCTGGCGTCACGATGGCACCGCGGTCTATCTTGCGCTAAGCATCGATCAGTTCACCACGCCCGTGGGACGCGCACTGTTGCCGCACCATGTGGTATTGTCGCTGCTGACGTTTGGAACGCTTGGGCTTGAGATCGGCGGTCCGATAATTGCGCTGTTCTCCTTTCCGAGCGCGCGATTGCGGGCTGTCATTGTGGCCGCGTTCATGGTGTTCCACATAGGTCTCGGAATGTGCATCGAACTCGGAATCTTTCCTGCGGTCTGTATCGCCGGCTGGCTCGCGTTCGTTCCGGGGGCAAACTGGGATGGACTGGAGCACCGGCTGCAGAGGAGGGCCGGCTGGCCGGCAACTCTCGCTCCGAGAGCCGTACAGCTCGTGTCAAGAATACTCGACGAGATCCCCCGGCGTCCATTACGTCTGAAGATTTGCTGGGAGGCCAATCTGGTCGCCGGGCTATTTCTGCTCTACATTTTGCTATGGAACATTCGGACCTGCGACTTCAATCGGTTCGTCAAGATCTTCCCGCAAAACTGGAACGCGATCGGGGAAGCCGCACGCGTGGATCAGTACTGGAACCTGTTTGCGCCCTACCCCTCACTCGAGCACGGCTGGTACGTTCTCGCGGGACGCCTACGCGATGGCGAACGGGTGGACGTCTTCACGGGACGGACATTGACATGGCAAAAGCCGCCGCTCGTCTCGGCGACGTACCGAAACGAGCGATGGCGCAAGTATCTGATGAACCTGTGGACCGGACAGTATGCGAGCTACCGGCCGCAGTTTGCTGAGTACATGCATCGAACGTGGGACGAGGCGCATCCTCCCGCGCGACACCTTGCTCACCTGGAAATCTACTTCGTACTGGAGACCGCATTGCCGAACTACCGCGTCTCGCCGCAGCGGCGCGTGCGGCTCTGGACTCAGGACTGGGGCCCGTAGTACGCCAGGCCGCTACCCCGACTCATTCATGAAACCGGTCGGCGGCGGACCCATACGGGTAAACTCCTATGGGTAAACTGGCCCGCCGCCCTACTGCCGGTCAAACGGTTTACTCGTGAATTGCCCACGCTAGGTTTCGGCACGTACGCTCTGGTACAATTGGCTAAATGGAACCCATGCCTCTGCTAGTCACCTTCTTACCGGACGGAATTAACATTCCGGCCCATCGCGGCGATACTGTACTGGACGCCGCGCTCGAAAACGGTTTCGATCTGCCGCACGAGTGTGGCGGGAACTGCGCCTGCACAACCTGCCACATTCTGGTTGAACAGGGCGCGGAACACCTGTCCCCGATGGAGCCGGTCGAGGACGAGCGGCTCTCTACCGCGGACGGACGGACGGCGCTATCGCGCCTGGCATGCCAGGCGCTGATCGTCGGCGGACCGATTGCAATCACGCCGCAGGAAACGTGGTGAACTCTCAATGAGCCTCCTGGCAGTCCCGAATCTGACGAAGTCGTTCGGCGGAGACACGTTGTTCCGACAGGCGAGCTTTCGGCTCGAATGGCGCCAGAAGCTCGGCCTCGTCGGGCGCAACGGCGCGGGCAAGACGACCCTCCTCCGCATCCTTACCGGGCAACAGGAGCCGGACAGCGGAGCGGTGCAGTATATGCGCGGTGTCCGTGCCGGCTATCTAAAGCAGGAGGACGCTGTCGATCCCAATCGCACCGTTCTTCAGGAGGCCGAGGCCGCATTCGCGCACGTAATGGAGATGGAGGCCCGTCTGCGTGAGGTCGAACACGAGATGGCCGACGCACACGATGAAGTGCAACTCCAGCGCATAATGGAAGAGTACTCCATCCTGCACGACCGCTTCGAGGCCATGGGAGGCTATGATAACCTTCGCGACATCCCCGGAGTACTGAAGCGGCTTGGATTCGGCATGAGCGACCTGCACAAGCCGTGCGGCCGGCTGTCCGGAGGCGAGAAGACGCGCCTTGGCATCGCGCGGCTTCTGCTTTCCGGTCCGGACATACTTTTCCTGGACGAGCCAACGAACCACCTGGACATCGAAGCGACAGAGTGGCTGGAAGGCTTCCTCAAGGAGTTCGGTGGGGCCGTCGCGCTGGTGTCGCACGATCGATACTTTCTGGACCGCGTCGTGACAAGCATAGCCGAGATCGAGCACCAGAAGCTGACGCTCTATCCCGGGAACTTCTCCGCATTCTGGATGCAGAAGGAGGCTAACCGGAAACGACAGGAGGAGATGTACGGACGAGAACAGCGTGAGATCGCGCGCAACACGACCTTCTTTGAGAAGTGGAAGAACACTCCGTCCAAGAAGAATCAGGCTGTGATGCGCATGCGCTGGGCAGAGCGCATCAAGCAGCACGGACTCACGATGCATGCGGAGGCGGTCGCAACCGCAAAGGTGGCGCCGAGAGGCAAGTCGGTCCGGCTGGGTGTCAAGCCGATCCAGCTCAGCGGCAACGAGACCGTGATCCTCGACGGAGTGACGAAGCGGTACGGAAACCGGACACTTTTCGAGAACGTTACCGCGCTGATCCGGCGTGGAGAGCGAGTGGGGATCGTCGGTCCTAACGGGGCGGGCAAGTCGACACTGATCAAGGTTCTGCTGGGCCGCGAAACCCCGACGGACGGGATGGCCCGGCTGGGGTCCAGCGTGACCGTTGGATATTTTGCTCAGGACACCGGCGACCTCGACCTCGACGCAACGGTGCTCGACAACATGCTGGACGTTGCGGAGATGAAACCCGAGCAGGCACGGACTCACCTTGGCAAGTTCCTGTTTACCGGTGACGACGCATTCCGCGAAACGCGCCTGCTCTCCGGGGGTGAGAAGAACAAGCTGGTGCTCGCGCAGCTTACGTTTCTGCGCCCAAATCTTCTGATTCTGGATGAGCCGACGAACCATCTGGATCTCGACTCGCGGCAGGCGCTGGGTGAGATGCTGGCATCGTATGAGGGAACGCTGCTGCTGGTATCGCACGATCGCTACCTGCTGAATCAGGTTACCAATCGCACGCTGGAGATTGCGGAAGGGCGGGCGAGATTCTTCGACGGGCCGTACGATAAGTTCCGTGCCTGGAAGGCGAAGGAGCCGTCAACGCAGTCACCTGCCCCAGAAACGCGTTCCGCGCCAGAAGGAGGGTTTGCAGAAACCGTTCTGGATAGCCTTCTCGCACAGCGTCCGGAACTTGCGAGCGTGATCCCGACGGGCCTGAACTTCCACCAGATGTCGAAGGAGCGACAGCGGGCCCGCGGTGCGGTGGCGGCCGCCGAGGTCAAAGTAGAGAGGCTCGAAGCACGCTTAAGGAATATCGAAGGAACGCTGTCGAACCCGTCACCGACGGACAACGTCGTAGCGCTTTCACAGGAACACGGGGGCGTGCAACACGCACTGGCGGAGGCGATCGCGGATTGGGAGCGGCTGACAGGGTACCTGGATCGGCTGGGCTAGCGGAGAAATCATGGCGCTCGCTTTAGGCGCGACAAAGGACAGATTAGATTTCGATGGACCGCAAGATTGCGGGAACATTCAAAGCCGGTCGTCCGTTCTTACGCGTGAAGTTCACACTTCTACGAACCAGAACAACTTAAGACAGTCCGCCGAAATGGCCAGGGAGTCGTTTCGGAGTGTGACCAGGAGCGTCAATCTTCGCGCACAACACGGGCACGCAGGTGACGCTTTTTTACATAGGGCATGGGCGAAAACAAACTGTACGAACGCGGAATACCGGAACAATCGAAGACAGGAAAAGATACTACATCCACTGCAGCATAGTCGACAACAAAATTCAGCCAATTGAATAGCATCGCAAAACTGAATGACGGCTTCTTGACTTTTGATTCTGTTGACTCGTTAGCGAAATTGCGGCTTAAGCCGCTCGACATACAGGAGATACGATTATGGGCCTGTTGGCATGGATTGTCGTTGGTGTAATCGCCGGATTTTTGGCAAAGATGGTAATGCCTGGCACACGTGATGAGCCGTCCGGCTTTCTTGGCACCATGTTGCTTGGAATCGTCGGCGCCGTCGTAGGCGGGTGGGTCTGGAACCTGTTCCTCAATCGGCCAGGCGCAACGGGAGTAGACCTTGGCAGCATCATCGTGGCGATTGTGGGCTCGTGCATCGTCATCGGCTTGATGAGGCTGTTCGACCGCCGGACGATCAGCAGCTGAGACGAGCTTGACAGCAGAGTTGAATGGAGCATTGCGACCAGAGTGGGGCACCGGTTACCGCCGTGCCCCACTCTGGTCGCGTGTTCATTGCCCGTTCGTAGGCAGGTTATTTGAGCTTGGCAAGCTCCGCTTTGAGGTAGTCCAGCGTTGCCATGTCGGTGGGGCAGACGCCATTCAAGATCGCGACGTACACCGTCATGAAATCCGCAAAATAGATCAGCGAGAACATCTTCGCGAGAAAAGAGCTGCCCTCCGCCCAGACCTCGTGGACCTCAGTCTCCTTACCAACCAGCTCCTTAGTGATCTCGACTCGGCGGGCGATGCGCGGCGTCTCCGTCAACTCTGCCGGATCGCGAAGCAGCACCACCGCCCAGTTCTGGGCCTGCTTTTGAGCAAGCACCCATGCGAGCGCCTCAATATGGTTCTGTTCCGGCAGCACATTCGCGAACGCTGCCTGCTTCGCGTTTTCGTTGAATTGGCCTTTCCAGCGCATCGCGACCGCGCCGCGATATCCCTGCGACCCGTAGATGACCGGAAGTTTGCCGTGCAGCGCGGCCGCGAGTCGCTTCGCCTCGTTTCTCTCTAGTGGAATTGCCGGACCCAGGCGTCCCGCCATCTGCTCCGCAAGCACGATGGTCTCATCGATCTGCTCGGATAGACGCCGGTTGAGCAGTCCCGCATGCATTAGTAAGTGCATCAGCGGGAAGAACATGAATCCGGTTGCGGAGCGAGGCGGCTGTCCCCCCGGCACGATCGCCAGAGGCACTCCATCCTCCTCGGCAAGCCCTCGCAGCTGTCCTCCGCTGGTGATCGCCGCTCTCTGAGCCCCGAGGTCACGCGCCTGCTGATACGCGTTCAGCGTCTCCTCGGTATTGCCGGAGTACGAGGCGGCCACCACAAGAGTATGCGGCCCAACCCACTTCGGCAGTGTATAGTCGCGATTTACAATCAGAGGTGCGGAGCCGAACTCCTCCATCAGGCACCGCGCAAAATCGCCGCCGATGGCAGAGCCGCCCAAACCCGTGAGCACTACCTGGCGTACCTCGCCGAACCGCGCGCCCTCTCCGAATCGCTCACCGATAGCGGATGCCTGGCGGCACTGGTCGGGAAAGCGGAGTACAAGGCCCATCATATCGTGCGGATCACAGCGTCGCAACTGATCGTCAGACTGCAGGCTGTCGAGAAGCTCATTAGTGACGAGCGGCATTTCGCATCCTTCCCAAAGTACTTATCTGTTATCGGCATACTCACTCGGACGGGATAGGGAGTTCGCGACTGCCTGTGACCACATTGCCAACTCTAATCGACGCCATGTCCGGTTGCCGCTAACGACAAAAGCCGGACAGGTCTTGGTCCCGATCGGCTCGGGAATGCGACCTGCCCGGCAAGAAACCGGTCCTAATCCGTTACGAATGCGAGCAGTGCAATATGCCTTGCCCGCTTGATGGCCTCCATCACCATGCGCTGGTGACTTGCACAGGTACCGGTGATTCTGCGAGGCACGATCTTTCCACGCTCTGAGACTAGCTTCGTGCGAAAGCGCCCCGATATCATCTGCTTATAGTCTACCGCGGTCGCCTTGTCCACGCAGAACATGCACACTTTACGACGCGGTTTGCGAAACTTACTTGGTTTGCCGCCCGGTTTGCGGGGTGAAGCGTACGCCATTTGAGACCTCTGGTCCTTTCGTGAGATGCGCCGCGCCCCGACTCGCTATTCGTCCGCGAAGGGATCGGATTCGTCTATTTCGTCTGCCGGCGTCGCGCCGCCCCCGACCCGTACGGGAGTCCGCGCCTGCGTTGCTGCCCGCGCATCATTACCGGCGCCACCCATCTCGGCATCGGATGTCGGCTCCACGTCGGAGCGCTTGTCCAATCCCTGGATGCTTTCGGCGACGACCTCGTAAACGGTTCGCTTTTGACCTGTCGTCTGCTCGACCCAGGAGCGGGCCTGCAGGCGTCCGTCAACAGAGACCAGTCGTCCCTTTTTCAGGTAGTTGGAGGCGAACTCGGCGCTTCGTCGCCACGCGACGATGTTGAAGAAGTCAGTCTCGTACTCGCCCTGGTCGTTCTTGGAAAACCGATCGACCGCAATGCCCATGGTAGCAACGGCGATTCCCTGGGGAGTGTACTTCATTTCGGGATCGCGAGTCAGGCGCCCGATCAACACGATACGATTTAGAGACATTTCCGATCTCTCCTTCCCTGATGCGCGACCTGCATGCGCGCAACGGTTCTCAAGGTATGTTGCCGAATAGCGACGTCGAGTGCGCCGCTTCTGTGAAACACGAACCCATCGCGCAAAAACCGCGAATGGCTTCGAAGCGCTGAATACAGAGTGAACCGACTCCGTCCGTGCCTACTCCTCGTCGACGTCCTGCCGAACGATTAGATGTCGCAACACGTCCTCATTGATCTTGAAGATGCGGTCGAGTTCCTTGGGGACCTCGGAGTTGGACGTAAACTGCATGAGCACATAGATGCCTTCGCGCTTCTTTGCGATCTCATAGGCTAACGGCCGACGGCCCTTCTCCCACTTGACTGCCTCACTCACCTCGCCTCCACCATCCGTCACGACCTTGCTATACTTCTCGATAACAGGATCCAGTGACTCGTCCGGGGTGTCGGCATCGACGATATACATCGCCTCGTAACGACGCACTCCCATTTTCACCTCCCCTCGGTCTGGAGCGCCTTGCGGCGCCGTTGGCTCCGGTCGTCCGGAGCGGGAAGGACACGGTCCACCCGACTAGAACTTGCGCATCCACCGTCTGTCGCTGAGGCGCCACTTGATAAGCCTCTGCGCGGTGAATGAAACTCGCCTCGTCGGCGAACCCGAGCATGTAACCCACCCACGCTCGAATAGTGTCATTTTGTCTCCCTTATTATACCAGACAAACCGTGAAAGGCGCAACAGGGGATTCTGGTCTTGTGGGCATAACGTGGTACAGATTGCGCGGTTGAGGAGTCCGTCACCTAGCGTCGCGGGAGGAGTCTGAAGCCGGGGCTGGCTAGCGCTCGGTCAATATAACGCCTGCTCGGTGTCCTTGTCGAACAGATGTGACTTGTCCATATCGAAGATGACGTCGATGCGGTCACCGATTCGGGCCGACGATGCGCTGTCGATCATGGCGATCAGCTGAAGTTCGCCGGCCTTCAGATACATCTCCACCTCGCTCCCGAGCGGCTCGATCACGTCTACGTCGACCGTTATCGTATTCCCAGGCGTGGATTTAACGAGTGTCGCAATTCCTTTATCGTAGATGTCCTCCGGGCGAATCCCGAAGATACAGGTCTTGCTGACATGATTGCGGGCGCGCTCGGCCTGCGCGGGCGGAAGCGTCACTTTGAAGCCCTCGGCCTTTGCGATCAGAAGATCACCTTCCGCTGCAATCTGTACGGACGCGAAGTTCATGGCGGGCGACCCAATGAAGCCGGCGACGAACAGGTTTGCCGGATGGTTATAGAGACTGAGCGGCTTGTCGCACTGCTGCACGATGCCGTTGCTCATCACCGCTATGCGATCCCCCATCGTCATCGCTTCAACCTGGTCGTGCGTCACGTAGACCGTCGTGATGCCGAGCCTCCGGTGCAGCTTGATCAGCTCGGCGCGCGTCTGGACACGCAGCTTCGCATCCAGGTTTGACAGGGGCTCGTCCATCAAAAAGACCTTGGGTTCTCGAACGATCGCGCGGCCGAGAGCGACGCGCTGCCGCTGTCCGCCCGACAGCTCTTTTGGCTTTCGCTGCAGCAGCGCTCCAAGACCCAGCATCTCGGCAGCCTCTTGAACGCGCCTATCGATCTCCTCGGTATTGAACGCCCGGCGCGTATTGAACGGCCACACTCCTCCCGTAGGCAGACGCTTCAATCGCAGGCCGAAGCTCATATTGTCGTACACGGTCATGTGCGGATAGAGCGCGTAGTTCTGGAAGACCATAGCAATGTCCCTGTCCTTCGGCGAGACGTCGTTCACCAGGCGTTCGCCGATGAAGATCTCACCAGCAGTCGACTCCTCAAGCCCGGCGATCATCCGCAACGCGGTCGTCTTACCGCATCCGGAGGGACCCACAAGCACCATGAACTCTTTGTCACGGATCTCCAGGTTGATGCTATTGACCGCGGTGATCTTATTGAACGACTTTGTCAGGTTTTTGAGGGCGACGCCGGCCATAGCAGGGATATTCTCCTTTAGAGAACGCACTTTTCGGGTGGAAAGCTGTTAAATCTGAGGAAATGCGCTGATGCGCCGCACATGCCGACGCGGCCACGGAACGCCAACTAGTGGCATTATATGAGAAACGCACGTCCGTTGTCAAGCGCTACTAGAGGTTCGCGCGATGGGCCTGATTTGACCGTCGTCACGAACGATGCTATAATTCGGACACCATGAGTATTGACGCCCGTCGGGACGCACTCGACCTATCAGGCCCGATCCCGTTGGGCTCGGCCGAACCGCGCTCGGGCACATTGATCGTGCTGTCCGGTCCATCAGGAGTCGGAAAAGGCAGTCTGCTGCAGGCGCTAACGACCAGCCTGCCAGGCGTTGTGCGCAGCGTTAGCGCGACGACACGGTCGGCCCGTACCGGAGAGATTGATGGGTTCGACTACCACTTCCTGTCTCCTGAGCGGTTTTCCAACGATATCGCGCATGACCGCTTTTTCGAATTCGCCGAATACAACGGGAACTACTACGGCACGCCTTGCGGGCAGGTGGACGAGATGCGGGCGGGCGGGCTCGATGTCGTACTGGAAATTGAGGTTCGGGGCGCCAGAATCGTCCGCGCCCGGGCGCCGGAGGCCGTTCTGATCTTCGTCCTGCCGCCGTCCATTGCTGAATTGGAACAGCGGCTCAGGAATCGCGGAACCGACTCAGAGGCGCGCATCGCCGAGCGACTTCAGATTGCGAACGACGAGCTATCGTGCCTCGTTCTCTATGATTATGCGATCGTGAATGACGACTTCAATCGCGCGCTCGACATGCTCCGCGCGATCGTCCTGGCGGAACGCTGCCGGGTGAGACACAAACCGGAATGAAGCAGCATCAACCTCAAATCAAAGTCGAGCACTCAGCCCCTGGCGCCGAATGTCCAGCGATATAGTCCGCGTACCGCAAAGCGCACAGCCCACTGCCCTCGCCGGCAAGCGCATTCTGCTGGGTGTTTCCGGCAGCATCGCTGCCTATAAGGCGGCCGACATTTGCAGTCAACTGGCGAAATTGGAGGCGGACGTTCACGTCGTCCTGACACCGCGAGCGGCTCGATTCGTGGGCGTCCCTACGTTCGCGGCGCTAACGCGCAATCCGGTACTGGTCGACTTGTTCGACGAGCCGCAGTCGCGGAGAATCGTGCACGTTGATCTGGCGCAATCCGCGCACCTGGTACTCGTCGCGCCGGCTTCGGCCAACCTTATCGCCAGGCTAGCCCACGGGATTGCGGACGACATGCTCACGACCTGCCTCATTGCAACCCCACGCGGAACACCCCTGCTGATCGCTCCCGCCATGAACACCATCATGTGGGAGCACCCCGCTACGGTGGCCAACGTGCAGCTCCTGCGGACAAGAGGAGTCCGAGTCGTCGAACCGGCCGAAGGACTGCTGGCCTGCCAGGAAGTTGGCGTGGGCAAGTTGGCCGAAGTCGAAACGATCGTCCAGGCGGTAGTTGACCAGCTGACACGCACTCGGGAGTTTGACGGCGATGAGTTCGTGATTACAGCCGGCGCAACTCGCGAGCCCCTCGATCCGGTTAGGTTCCTAACGAACCGGTCTAGCGGCCGCATGGGGGTTGCCATTGCCGCGGAGGCCCTCCGACGGGGCGCCACTGTGACGCTGATCACAGGCCACATGAGCGTGCCGCCGCCGACCGGCGTAGACTGGATTCAGGTGGAGACGGCCGAAGAAATGCTTGGCGCGGCCCTGGAACACGCGCAGAGGTTCGCCGTCTTCATTGGCGCCGCGGCGGTTGCTGACTTTGCCCCCGAGCGTATCGCGACGGCGAAGATCAAGAAACCGGTGGACGTAAAGAATGACGAAGCGGGACCGGTGCTTCGGCTCAGGCGAACTCAGGACATCCTGGCCACGGTGGGCGCGATGAAACGCCCGGCGCAGCTGATCGTCGGGTTTGCCGCGGAGACAGAAGACCTGATTGCGAACGCCAGGCGCAAGCTTCAGTCAAAGCATGCGGATCTGATCGTAGCGAATGACGTTACTCAGGCAGGCGCGGGATTCGACGTCGAGACGAATATCGTGACCATGGTGGGTTCTGACTTCGAGCGATCGCTGCCGCTCCTCTCCAAGCGCGAGGTTGCGTCCCGCATACTGGATGAGATTGCTGAAATGCGCACCGGACGGCTGAATACGATACGTGAGGAATCCTCGCAATGATGGGAGACCCCAGATTCCGTAAGCGCCTGGAACTTCCCCTTCTCATCCTTACCTACTTGATAGCCGCCATCGGCGTGATGATTGTGTTCAGCGCCTCCTACGGGCAGCAGGGCGGCTTCCACAAGAAGCAGATCATTTGGATCGCGATTGGAACGGTCGGGCTGATTGCGGCGGTTTGGATCGATTTCCACAACTACGGCCGTTTCGCGAAGCATCTCTATATCGTGAACCTTCTGGCGCTCGCAATCGTTGGGTTCACGCATTTTCACAGCGCGAAGAACGGCGCCGCGCGTTGGATCGGCATCGGACCATTTCAGTATCAGCCATCCGAGTTTGCCAAGATCATCGTAATCCTCTCTCTCGCGACGTTCCTTAAGAAGAACATCGCCACAATCAAGAAACCGCTAACGCTGGTGACGTCACTGGCGCTTGTCGCCGTCCCCGCATGGTTGGTCATCAAACAGCCGGATCTCGGAACGGGGCTTGTCCTGTTCGCGATTTGGAGCGGAATGGTATTCGTAGCCGGCGCCGAATTGAAGCACCTTCTGGCTCTGCTAGGCGCTGGAGCCGTGATGTTTTCGCTACTCTGGTACACCGGCATCTGGCCCAAGCCGTTCCAGAGGCAGCGCCTATTGATCTTCCTGGGCCTTCGGGAGGATCCCAAGAAGACAGGCTATCACGTGACTCAAGCACGCATCGCGATCGGTTCCGGGGGAATATTCGGTAAGGGCTACCTTAAGAGCACGCAGGTGCAAGGCGGATGGGTGCCGGAGCGGCAGACCGATTTCATATTCTCCGATATCGGCGAAGAACTGGGTTTCGTCGGCTGCCTGGTTATTATCGGCCTCTATTCGGCCCTCATCTGGCGAGGCGTGCGCATTATCGTGCGGTCGGACGAAGACCTGGCAGGAAAGCTCACCGCTTCGGGCGTGGTCGCCATGCTGGCCTTCCACGTCATCGAGAATATCGGAATGAACGTGGGCGTCATGCCAGTAGCGGGCGTTCCGCTTGTCCTGATCTCTTATGGCGGCAGCAGCATGATCGTCACGCTGTTTTCCATCGGCCTCCTCGAAAGCGTCGCGTTGCACAGGCATCAGCTTACGTTCTAAGCAACACTCTCCTTGACATCCGTCCGTCGGACGCTTATAATAGAGGCAGTTGCTTTGAAATGCAAAGTGCTTTCTGCCTGGATCGACAGATAAGGAACCTACTGGAATGACGATGCTTCGAGAGCCGCGAATGCCGGACGCCCGGGAAGCCGAAGAGAACCTGCGCGTAATCCGGGCGCTAATGGAGCGCTCCACTAAATTCTCGACGTTCTCCGGGCTATCTGGAATCTGCGCGGGCCTGGCGTCGATTGTCGGATGTCTCGTGGCGCGCGCGCTCGGTCCGGATCCGGTCCAGTTTCCTATCGCCTTCCTGGCGGTCTGGGCTGCCGTGATCATCGTCGCAGTCGGAGCGGACTACGTGTTGATGAAGCGCCGCGCGGCGCGAGTCGGCAAGCACGTACTTTCGCGACTTGGCAGACAGATGGTTATCGCGTCGACGCCGGGACTGGGCACGGGAGCGATCGTGACGCTCTACCTGCTCCAGCACAAGATGCTGGGCGACGTCTATCCCTTCTGGATGCTTGCCTATGGGATAGCGGTGTGCGCGACCGGACTCTTCTCTCAGCGCGAGGTCTCTTATCTCGGGTCGGCCTTCCTGCTCGCCGGCGCCGCGACCTTGTTTGCACCCCCTCTCGGTCTTCCGATGATGGCTGTCTCGTTTGGCGGATTCCATATCCTCTATGGTATCGCCATGTCGCGCAAGGAGGGGTGGTGACGTATGAAGTCTGACGGAGGACGGAAGCGATGGCGGCGATGATCGACATCCTGATCACGCATCCGAACGCACCACAGGCCGTTGAGGCGCTCGAGGCTCTGGGCACTCTTGACGACGCCTTTCTGCAGAAGGCTCGCCTTGGCATCATGTCCACGCTGTTGGCGCTTGGCGAGGCGGATTTTAAGCTGCTCAAGGAGGCGCTTTCCCTCTCTGACGGAAATCTCAGCACGCATCTCGCAGTCCTGGAAGAGCGCGGATACGTCGATATCCGCAAGGAGTTCGTGCGCCGAAAACCTCACACCACCTATTCGCCGTCCGCCGCCGGACGGGAGGCGTTCAGGAACTATCTTCAGGCTCTGGAGCGCATCATCCGTGCGGCGGATTCGGTCAGTAGTGCCGGCCTGGAGGATGGGGTCGGGCAGTCGAACGAGTGATCGAATCGCCTGGCAAAGAGGTTATGTGCTTTTCAGGGCCAGGGAAGGAGACTGCAGGGTAGTGTTCCACGAAGGACGACCACCGCACCGGTGGGAGCATAAGATGGCTTCACGCGCGGCGAAGCTCTGCGCATTCGTCGGGGCCCCACCACCGCAACAGCCTGGCCGGCGGAGTCGCATCCCTGGCCGTCACGCGCCAGGCGCGCCGCTCGGCGCCGGCGAGTTCAGGCGAAATTTGACGCCCGCTCACACACGGCTTACGCTGGAGCAGCGCGTGTTTCAACTCTTCGGAGACTGACGATCGGCAACGCAGTTAGCGGTTCGGTACAGAAGTTGCATTGTTTGGTGACAAGGATCCATGGGTTCACAACCGGGGCGCTGGCGGCTTGATCGGCTGTTCAAACGGGAGAACACCTTTTGCCTTTAACCTGCGGCGGTAGAGGCTTGCGAGCACTCGAGAGTTGTCCATTAACGGTATTCCGGCATAGAGCGTCATTCGGTCCGAGCCACCGAAGGCCAGAATCGCGGGCTTATCGCCCGGGTTTGACAGAATTGCATTGACGCGGCCCGCCTGATCGAGCATTTGTATCCCATCCGTAGACGATACGTAGAACCAGCCATTTGAATCCGTGACGAGTCCCACAGCACCGCTTGTTAGCGCGCCATACGGCAAGTGCAGATCATAAAAGGCCTGACAGTTGGTCAATCCGCCATCCACTTTGATCTGAAGCGAATAGCCCCACTTGCTTTCAGTTGCTTGTGTTACGAGCAGAAACGTCTGGTCGGGTGTAATTGTGATTCCGCTGGCGCGAGCCACGGCGTCGGATACCATCCGCCTCTTTCCATGTGCAGGCACAAGGTAGATCTTCCCATCGCGATCGTCCGTGTAATAAGCATCTCCGGCGTGGTTCACTACAATGTGACTGGACACTGCGGATTCCACAAAAACGTCTACGCGCGGGAATGCGGTTGATCCAGGCTTGGGCGGCTGTATCCTGACGATCCGCTTTCGTTGCAGATCACAAACGAAGAGCCGACCGTCCGGGCCGACCGCAATGCCTGAGGGAGCACCTACGGCGGTGATATCGCGTGTCCGGTCGAGCGAGCCATCCTGCGTGACGCATACGATCCGGTGATTAGACGGCAGTGTGACCCAGACTGCGCCCGTGTCGTCTGCCGCAAGACCGCCGATATCCCCGCCGACATCCGCGGGCGTCCAATCCTCTCCCGGTATCCACGCCTGATCCATCGGCCAGCGAGCCGCGGCAGGCTGCTGGATCGGCTTCGGATAGTCGCGCCACAGCCAGCGAAGGACGTCGGGCAGGATCGATGCGCCGTGCCGGCCGCTGTGCGGCCCATCGCCAAGGACGAACTTCACGTCGTATCCATTGTATTTCAGGGCATCGTAGATGTCCTTGTTGCCATTCGGCCAGCTTCCCGAGTAGATGTCCTGGTCGTTGCTTCCCTCCTGCAGAAAATTACGTAGCGGCTTCGGCTCAAACTTCCGGATCAATGAGTTGTAGACGTTGCCGCCCTGGAGGTCGGTGAAGCTGCCAACGAACGATGCTACGCGGCGAAACTCGTCCGGCCGCTGCCAGGCGGCGGTAAAGGCCGCGATTCCGCCCGAGCTCGCTCCACAGAGGCCGCGGTCGTTCGGATCCTTGCTGATATTGAGCTTACTGCCGACGGCGGGAAGTATCTCTTCGATCAGGAAGCGAGCATAGTCGCCGCTCATGCCGTCGTACTCATGGCTCCTGTTATATCGCGGCAGGGCATCGGCGCCGGCGGCAGGAACGACGCCAGGCGGGATCATCACCGCGATAGTGACGGGCATCTCCTTCTTGAAGATCAGGTTATCGAAAACCGTATTGACATTGAGACCGCCGCCGCCATCCTGGAAAAACATGACGCAGGCCGACCTCGCGGGATCGTACTGCTTCGGAACATAGACGGAGTAGTCGCGATGCGTACCCGGGAACACTTTACTGACGATGGAGTAGCGGGTAGTCTCGCCCCTCGGAACTCCCGGCTGCTGCAGCGAATCGGGACCGAGGTTATAGTCGTCGCTCGCAGAGACCGGATATGAACAGAGTAGGGCCGCCAGTGCCGGCAGAATAAAGCGGGTGCTTCTCATGGGATTCGATCCTCGGGTGTTGGATATTGAGTATTGAGTGTCGCGGCGCGGGGAGAGGCGGAAGCGGGGATCAGGAGCTGCCGAGGACTGGTGCGGTCTCGACAAAGGTGGCCCTGCGCTTCTCCAGGAATGCCTGGATGCCTTCGCGACCCTCCGCGCCTGCGCGGAGGCCGGCGATACTCGCGGCGGTCATCTCGGCGGCCTCATCCGGCGTCATGCCGTCTATATCCCGGATTAGCTGCTTGGCCGCGGCGACGGCTATCGGACCGGCCGTCAGAACGGCCGCGACCGTCGCTGCCAGCTGAAGTTCGCATGCCGACGAATCCGCGACTATGTGATGAACCAGCCCTAAACGCATCGCTTCCGGTGCGGAGAAACGCTCCCCCGTAACGAACAGGCTTCGCGCGGCGCCGGCGCCCATCTTCTCAATGACGTAAGGAGCGATGACGGCGGGCGCAAGTCCAAGGCGCACCTCCGTCAGTGCAAACCAGGAGCTCTCAGCGGCGATCGCGATGTCACAGGCGGCGACAAGACCGACGCCGCCTCCCATCGCGGCTCCGTGAACGACCGCGATAGTCACGCCCGGAAAATGCGCGATCGCGGCAAACAACCGCTGGAGCGAGCGCGCATCCTCAATATTCCGCTCCCGCGAGTAGGCAGCCGCTCGCGCCATCCACGCAAGATCAGCGCCTGCACAGAATACCGGTCCCGCACCGCGCAGTACGAGTGCACGGCATCCATGCTCGCCGGCTTCCGTAACACACGCGGTCAGCTCGCCGACTAGACTCTCATCCAGAGCATTACGGACATCCGGCCTGTTGAGAGTGACTTCGAGAACGCTGCCCAGGTGATTCAGGCCCAGTGCAGGCGCCGTGTTTGATGCCATAAC
>JBBQVV010000129.1:0-16004 GCA_038211235.1 Chthonomonadales bacterium
ATGAAACGACTCTCGACGGTGCTCTCAGTGCTGGCGGTCCTGTGCGCGTTCGGCGTCCTGGCCCGAGCGGAAGATGCCGCGGATCCTAAGGCTATAGTGGACAAAGCCATCAAGGCACTCGGCGGCGAGGACGCCCTCGGAAAGGTGAAGGCGGCCTCATGGAAGTCGAAGACAAAGACGACGATTCAGGGCAACGAGTCCGACGGCACGTCCCAGGCGACAATGCAAGGTATAGACCATTTCCGGCAGCAGTTCGAGGGCGAGTTCACCGGAAACACGTTTAAGGTTGTGACCGTGCTGGACGGCGACAAGGGCGCGAGAAAATTCGGCGATCAGAGCATGCCGTTGGACAAGGACGGCGTTATTGCGCAGAAGCGAATCGTCTATATTACGATCATCCCGGTAATGGTCTTGCCGCTCAAGAACAAGGACTTCAAGCTTGAGACGATCGCTGAAGAGAAGGTCGACGATAAGCCGGCGGTTGGCCTGAAGGTGACCGGTCCAGAAGGCAAGGAGTTCAAGATCTACTTTGACAAAGAGTCCGGGTTGCCGGTCAGGACAATCGCCAAGGTCCCGGGCTTTCAGGGCGGTGAGGTAGTGCAGGAGACGACCTTCAGCGACTACAAAGAGATGGAAGGCATTAAGAAGGCGACCAAGGTCGTGGCCAGGCGAGATGGCGAGAAGTTCCAGGAGCAGCACGTTACGGAGTTCAAGGTTCTGGACAAAGTCGACCCAAAGACGTTTTCCGAGGTGGATTAGGCGACACATAAGAGCGCGGTAAGTGGAGGCGTAAGACGCGACCGATGCGCTATGGAACTGCCTTAAATCGGTGCCGGGGGCAGTGGTTGGATTGTGCCCGTCTGGGGGGAGGAGTTGAGATGCAACTGGTGACCGCCATTGGAATGGCGTTGCTTGCTGGATTGGCGACCCCAGCGATCGCGGGTGATTCCGATCAGCCGCCACCCGACCAGCTTCTACTGAAGGACTATCGGCCGGAGTCCATCTACAAAGTCCCCCGAACGCGCGTGGAGAAGGCGCGGTTTCCGGTCATCGATATTCATTCGCACCCCTACGCGAAGACGGAAGCTCAGGTAGACCAGTGGGCTCACACGATGGACGAGGTCGGCGTCGTCCGAACGATCGTCATGGTCGGGGCCGCGGGCAAGCGATTCGACGACACGGTCGCGCTATTCAAGAAGCACGCTGACAAGTTCGAAATCTGGTGCGGCATCGACTACACGGGTTACGATCAGCCCGGGTTTGCCGAGCGAGCCATTGCGGAACTGGAGCGGTGCCGGCGCGCCGGGGCGCGCGGCGTGGGAGAGCTTAGCGACAAGGGGCGTGGACTTGTACGTAGCCCATCCGGCGCCGGCGATTCATCACTTCATATTGACGACCCTCGCATGGATCCCATTCTGGAGAGGTGTGCCGACCTCGGGCTGCCGGTCAACATCCACGTTGGGGAGGATCTGTGGATGTATCAGCCCATGGATCCCACCAACGATGGTCTAATGAACTCCTTCACCTGGCGCATTCCCAACGATCCCGCGGTCCTCCGACACGATGAAGTCGTCGCGACACTCGAGCGGGCCGTCAAGAAACATCGCCGCACAACATTCATCGCCTGCCATTTTGCCAACTGCTGCTCCGACCTCTCGATCCTCGCCAGGATGCTCGACGGCTATCCTAATCTCTATGCGGACAACGCCGCCCGTTATGCCGAGACCTCTCCGATACCGCGCTTCGTGGCAAAATTCTACGAGAAGTATCAGAATCGACTGCTCTACGGCACCGACATGGGATACGCTCCGGAGATGTATCGAACCACATTCCGTATATTGGAGTCGGAAGACGAGCACTTCTACGACCACATCCTCTTCACCTATACGTGGCCGCTACACGGACTCGGGTTGCCGAACGGGGTGCTCAAGAAGGTCTACGGCGCGAACGCGAATCGGATTCTGAGCCGGACGAGAGCAACTGGAGCGCGCAGCAGCTCGATCGCTGTATCCAGTATGTATCCGGACAACCCACTCGAGGGGCAGAGTCGGTCTGGCGCAAAGACGAGATCGACGCATTGAGACCAAAGGCGGTCACCATGATCTTCGCCTCGTTGGCGCTCTCCACAATACCGGGCGGTGCGCAGACTATCGTCAAGGGCCGCGGCGCACTTGTGTTGCAGGGGCGCGTCGCCCAATTGACGATCGACCTTGCGGGAGGCTCATTCACGAGCTTCAAGCTCCAAGGCCAGGACCTAAGTCCGTTGCAGTGGGGCTCAACTTCCGAGACGCCAGAGCCACGGGCGATGGGCCACTTCCTTTGCCTGGATAGGTGGGGCGCTCCCTCTGCCGCCGAAGTAAGGAACGGCATGCCGTTCCACGGCGAGGCCGCCAACGTCGAGTGGCACGTGCTGCAGGCGCCGATCGAGCGGAACGGGCGGATTCTTGCCGAAATGAGCGCGACGCTGCCACTGGCAGGGCTCAAGGTGAGACGTCATGTCGGTCTGTCCAGCGGAGGCGCCTTCTTCACTGTGCGCGAGGAGGTCACGAACGCCAACAAGCTGGGCCGCCTCTACAACATGGTGCAGCATGCAACGATTGGGCCGCCATTTCTTGATACCGGCACTCTCGTAGATTCCGACGCCCGGAGAGGGTTCATGCAGAACTCGCCGCTGCCCAATCCGGAGGATGTAGCCGTGACGTGGCCCGAGGCGCTGTTGCATAGTCGTGTCGTGAACATGCGACGCCTTGTGGACGACCCCGATCCTGACGTGGTTTCATACACGGTCGACGAGAAGTATGGCTGGGTGACCGCCTGTAATCCCGCGCGCGGCCTACTCATCGGATACCTATGGAAGTCCGCCGAATATCCCTGGTTCAATGCATGGCGGGCCGTTGAAAACGGCAAGCCTCTGGCGCGAGGACTGGAATTTGGCACAACGGGGCTCCACCAGCCGTTTCCCGTACTCGCTGCGAAGGGCAAGATATTCGGCCGGCCGATCTACGAGTACCTCGATGCCGGCGAAACGAGGTCGAAAGAGTTCGCCGGCTTTCTCGCGAGCGTCCCACGTGACTACAGGGGAGTCGAGCAGGTGAAGTATAGCGCGGGAAGGCTCGTACTTCACGAGCGCGAATCCGGTCCGGATCGTGATATCACACTTGAGGTCGGCGAGCTCTTCTCAACGCCATGATACAGCGACTTCCCTGCCGTCCTGACGTCCGTGAGACTCCTCCACCGCGACACCGCGCCGCAGTAAGGAGAATCTGACGATGTTTTCTATCAAACGGACCTTGGTATCCGGCGTTTTGGGCAAGTAGGTGGTTAGAGGTCCTTTAGCTCGATTGGAGTGGTTGGCACCGGGCCATTGTGGACTAGCTTACCGTTGACAAACACTCGGACATTACCGGCCATGCACAGACCGGTCGGCCCGAGCTCGACTCCAAGCTCCTTGATGTTCATGGTCTTGATCCGCACGTCGCAGCCCTGGATTTCGCACTCGAAGTTGGGCCACGGCTCTTTGATCAGCCGGTCGAATCTCGCATTATGGGGGACGGTGATACCCCAGACACCAGGATGGATGGCCTGATCAACCGTGAACGAGAACCGGTCGGGTCGCTTTCGGACATGGCTAACCATCCAGGCTGTCTGTTCGTTCAATCCTTCTTCCGTAAGCGGGTAGTGACCGATGCCCGGCAGAATGACGAGCTTCGTGTCATCCCCCGCCGCGCTCAGGATCCGGTGCGCCTCCTTCGTATCCGGTATGCGGTAGGGCAAAGGATCCTTCTCACCGATCAGGAAGTGCACCGGCACATACTGCATGTTTGGTATGAGGCCCCATTCAGGACGTCCGTTCAGCATGCTGCCGGACTGGATGCCGGCGGCTGCCCATAGGTCCGGCGTGTGCTGCAGGATCGCCCAGCACCCATCGGCGCCCGAAGAGTGGCCCGTTATATACCATCGCTCTGGATCCAGTTTGCAAAAGGTCTTAAGCAGTTCGATCGCCTCAAACAGATCGGTTTCCGCATCACCTCTCCAGCTCCGATTTCCACGACCCCATGGGTTGAGCCCAATCATGTCGCCTCCCGGTTTCTGCCGCGTATCGGCAGCAGGCGGCGTTTGTGGCGCGAAACCGAAGCTGGGATAGGCCAGAGGGTTGTCCGGACCGGAGCCGTGGAGGCCGACGAACAGAGGATAGGCTCGATTTGCATCCCAACTCTTCGGAAGACTTACCATCATATACTGGAGTGAGCCGTCCAGTCGCGACGGGCGGCCCAGGATGAGGGTACGACGTCCGTCTTTCAGGTAAGCGTCAGGATTCGCACAAGCGGTACGCAGGCCCAGCTCAATCGTGCTCACATACTCAACGAACTCTTTGGCGCGACTGGCGACCGATTGCCGGCCGGACTGCGGAACTTGTACCGACAACTTGGAATGCTCAGACTCAGCAAGAGCTCTGATGGAGCGCAGATGCCAGGCGAACAGCGGAGGCTGCTCCCTCTGCAGCAACTGGTCAACGCGCGCCGTCAAACGCGCAAAGCAGATGTCTGGAGAATCGGCCGAAACAGCTCCGGACTGCTGCGCACAGCACGAAAATGCCGAATAGCGGAGCGCTGCCGGGAGCAAGAGCACGAACAATGCCTGATGCAGGCAACGCATGTGGTTCTCCTGAATTGTATTTGGCGGTGAGCGATGAAGGTGTTGGATGCGCTATCATTGTTGAACATGAGGCTGACGAAATCATCGAACTCGCTGCAGCCCAGTGCATCGTAGTTCGAGCGAGGACGCCAATCAATTCCCTCTAACTGGGAGTCATCAGACATAAGGATGGACTATGGTCGCACGTTTTGCACTAGTTCGCAGCACGACCGGAAGGTACCTTCTCGCACTCCTGGTTCTGAGCCTGACCGTACGCCTTGTCCCGGCCTATTTTGTACACGGCTCCTTCGACGTTGGATCGTGGGAGTTAGTCATTCGAAAGATTCGGATGGGTCAGAACCCCTATTTAACGGGAAAACTGAACTGGCCCCCGCTCTGGCCACTGCTGCTCGTGGTCACCCTCTGGATGGAGGATACGTACGGCCTTCCTCGCGACTTCTCCGTGAAGCTCATTCCGTGCGTTGCCGACACAGCCATAGCCATTGTACTGTTTGTCTGGCTTCTACGCGCGTGCGGTTCCCCAGTCGCGGCGTTCCGGCGGTCCCTTTGGTATGCCTTGAACCCCGTTGCGATCGCGGCATGCTCGCTGCAGGGTCAGTTTGAATCGCTGCCGTGTCTCTTCTCGCTTCTAGCGATTCTGGAGATCCATAGAAATCGAACCGGTTGGTCCGCCGTACTCTCCGCGTTGTGGCTGGGCCTGGGAGGGATGGCAAAGACCTGGCCGATATTCCTGTTCCCCGCACTCGTCCGCGATATACGATCGTGGTGGCTTCGGGGCCTGTATGTTCTGCTGGCCGTCACTCCTGCCGCCCTCAGCGTCTATCTGCTCTATCTGGCGGCTCCGGACGCGATCACCCGGCACGTCCTCAACTACCGCTCCAACACGGGGCACTGGGGACTGACCGCGTTAAACTTTTGTCTCTCCAAGGGGACGGCCCAAATCTGGTCGCGCGTCGTCCTGTGGATCCTCTATGCCGCATTACCGGCTGTCTATGCCGTGACATGGAGACGAGGCAGCCCGGGCCAGATGTCGCTTCTCGCGATTCTAACGTTCTTCGTATTCACGCCGGGAATGGGGCCCCACTATCTCACGTGGATTCTTGCCGCCGCGATCCTCTGGGACTTTTCGCGCGCAAGATTCTATATCTTCCTGGCGTCGATCTGCCTGGGGATCATGTACGTCTACTCACCGTTCAACGGCGAGTATTTCGATTATGTCCGGCGCGTCCATACCGCCTACTTCTGGAGCACATACCTCAGCCTGACCTTTGTTCGCACCTCTTCAATGCTATTCCTGCCGATATGGATCTACTGTACCTGGTGGTGGGTTTCAATGCTTCGAGACCTATTTCGAAGTTCGTCTCCAACGGCGTGAACCATTTTCGGAACCTCATGCCCTAATCAATCAACCCACAGCCGGCCGTGAGCCGACTCCCACTGCCTCTTTTGCGATCAGGTTCAGACAATGGAGCGACAAATGAACAAGACTGTAGGAATCATTGGCAGGACCGCCGGCGCCGTCGCCATGGCGGTCATGACCGCCATGGGGTGCCACGAGGCTTCGTCGATCGCCCCCATGAGCAAGGCAAATGCCGGCCCGTTTGCGGCGGGCACGATAAAGCAGGACGCGGTAGATGCGCGCGCTCGTATGCAGCGCGATGGAAGCGGCAGTCTATCGTTGGATGAGACTAGGAAGCGGTACGAACCTAGAGACTTCGGGAAGAGTACCTCCGCAGTAGCGCCGATGGCCTCCGCTCGTCCCGGACCGTTTGCACCGGGCGGCGCGGCCATCGGCGGCGGCAGAGGTTTCGGAGGCGGCGGATATGCATCCATGAAGTCGGGTGCCGGTATGGATGACGAAGCTGAAGACGGACCGGATCCATCGCAACCAGGCAATGTGCCGTTCGCTGGGCGCGGTCACCAAACCAACGCTCGTCGCCCTGCGATGGCCTGGCGAGACGGCCATGCGGCGATGCAGAATCCGGATCTATACATCGCCAACACCTATCTTGGCGGCACCGGCGCTCGGGATCGGCTGGAGATGCTCGTTCGGGAGGGCGTGCTGGTAGACGGAAAACGCGTCCGGCTAGAGTCCTTTTCGCGAAGTTATGCCCAGACCTTTCCGATACCGACTCGCACGGCACTGCACGTTACCGCGGACACGGAACGATCGCGCATCGTGCAGGAGGGCGACCACACCTATCTGCAGGTCGGGCTACAGGCCATTAAGGGCGAACTGCCGCGTCGTCCGCCGCTAAACATCGCGCTCGTCATCGACCGAAGCGGTTCGATGGCGGACGAACAGAAGCTGGAGTTCGCGAAGGCGTCCGCGTTGCGCCTCGTCGACGACCTGCGCTCGGACGACATCTTCTCGCTCGCCGTATTCGACGACGACGTTCAACTCCTCGTCCCGGCTCAGCATCCCGTAGACAGGGCGAACATCAAGCGCAAGATCGCCACGGTACAGCCTGGCGGCGGCACAAACATCTATGCCGGCCTGAAGACGGCATACTCTGAGGCGGCGAGGTTCGCGAGACCAGACACCGTCAACCGCGTCATCCTGCTATCGGACGGCCAGGTGACCGCGGGCGTTACCGATCCGCAGGCATTCCGGCGCCTGACCTCCCTTCACGCGGACAAGGAGATCCAGACGACTTCCGTGGGCCTCGGACTGGACTTCAATGAAGAGCTGATGATGGCGATAGCCAGGGACGGGAGGGGCAACTACCACTTCATCAAGAACGGGGCCGATACGCGCACCGTGTTTGCAAAGGAGCTGGACGAGCTGACTCATGTGGTCGCGAAGGCTGTCAAACTGCGAATTCACCTGGCCGACGGCGTTGGCCTGGTGCGCGTACTGGGAGCGGCGACTCTCGATGCCGCGCAGACACGCCAGGTAAAGAGCCGTGAGAAGAAGATCGACCGGAGGGCGGCGGAGGAGTTGGGAATCGCCGCAAACCGACAGACTGACCGCGACGAACCGGGCATCAAGCTCCTTATCCCCGACTTCTATCGCGGAGACAGTCACGTCGTCATGATAGAAGTCGCCGTGCCGAAGGGCCTGGGACGATGCAAGATCGCCGACGTGTTCCTTAAATACAAGGACCTCGTTAGCCGCTCCAACCAGGCGGAACAGTCAGCGGTATCGATTCAGTACACGCCCAACCGCGCGGATATGGTCGCATCCATCAATCGTGCCGTGAAGAAGAATCTGTTGGGTTTCCAGACCGGGGAGGCGCTCGCGGATGCGGGAGGTCTAATTGCTCGCGGCGATCCTCGGAGCGCGATCAAGCGCGTGGACGAGCGAATGGTAGTCGTCGGACTCGCGGCGAGAGAGTGGAGCGACCGCGACCTGGACCGTGATGGGCAGCTCTTGAGCCGTTACGAGGCCGTGATCCGGCAGCTAAGCAGGAGTCCGGAGCTGGCGCAGTCCGATCTTGGACAGTACGTGGCCCGCTCGCTAACCTATACCGGATACAAGATGACGCGATAGCTCCGGGAGGACTGCCATGCCAGACGATCAGACAACTTCTTTCTCGATCCAGCCGGACGGCAATCGCGTTGTGATACCGCTACGTGGTCACGAGACGTACACAAGCGTTCTGATCGAGGTGCGGGGCGAATTCCGCTGCGCATACAACAATCACGCGTACGACGCAGCCTATCAATGCGATGAATCCGGCGCGGGCGATCCTTCACGTCCGCATCCCTATTTGCGCTGGGAGCCGTATGTGCCCTTTCTGGAGCTTGCAGATGCAAGCGCGCACCGCTATCTCTTCCGGCTCAGGACACCACAGCCGGGAGTTTCGCCCACCGTAAGGATAGACGTCGATCACTTCATAGACGACTTTCTGATTCCGCCGTCGGAAGTTCGGAACTCGCTGACCGGCCGATTCGACCTGGCCGTCAGAAGCGCTCCTGTCCCGGCACCGGCAGATTGGCCGATCGGCTTGGCGGCCATTCCAGGCCTGGCGGTCATCGGCGCGGTCGCCTGGATCCTGCAGAGGCGAATGTCCACAACGCTGCTGGACTACGATCTGCGGGCGCAACTTGACCGGGTGCGCCAGAAGTCGGAGGCGGCGCGGCGGGCCGTTCGTCGGGAGGATGGCCGCCTGGTTCCAGTCGCGGCCCGACTGGAGACTCTACAGGTTGGAGCTCGCAGCCTGGCGATCCAGACTCAGAAGGTGCGTAACGCCCGAGCGCTCCACAATCGAGGCGGGATAGAACGCGACGTCGCGGAGATGGAGCGACGCATTGTCGCCAGCGGAACCGCGACGGAGGATCTCGCGCAGACGCTTCAAGCCAGGCATCGCGCGCTGCGGGGATTGACGGATCTGGAGAGGACAGAGGCCCAGCTCACGTCTCGCCTGGCCCGTATAGAAGCCGCGCTGGACAGCGCACTCACCGGGCTGCAGACCGTTTCGATCCGCGCGACTGCGCCGGCGGTGCGCGATACAGTATGCATGGCGCTGGAAGCCGAGGTCGAAGCGCTGCGCGAGGCGGGGGCGCCTGTCACGGAGCGGGCTGATGCGGTGTTGGGAGGGACGGGAGGGAGATGAGCTAGCTCTTAACCACGCGATACGGCAGGGGACTAAGCGGCATCCAGTTCGACCTCGATAGGGCGAATGCGCGGCAGCACTGTTGCTAGGGGCGGCGTGAAATGGAGGCGCAACGCCTCCTGGAGATTGTGGACGGATTCGTCCTCCGTCCCTCCCTGGCTCGCGACATCGACCTCGCGACACTGAGCGACAAACCATTGACCCACTTTCCAAATCGTGGCCGTGAAGCTCTGTTTCGCCTGTGTTTCTCCTATATCCCCTGCTCAACGAATGGATTTGTCACGTCGGTGCATCATTGTCCCGCATCACACTTCATACACCTTCAGTACATTATCACCGTAGTGGTTGATCACCTTGCCGCCGATCTTAGGCGGCTGATCGCGCGCTTATTCACTGGCCTTTGACTCACACATCTCAGGATAGTACATGCCGTCGATGATCATTGGTTTCGCTCACGGGTTTGAAAGGGCCGTTACAGTGCTCCGCGTGTCCGTTCGCCGTCCACCAGCCGCCAGATCCCGCGCGGATTGATGTCCTGCAGTTCGACGGGCAGTGCCTCCCGGGGAAAGGCCTGGTAGCAGACCGGACGTGCAAACCGGTATATGGCGGCCGTGCCGACGGATGTCGTGCGCGAGTCGGTCGTCGCGGGATACGGTCCGCCGTGGACCATCGAGGGGCAGACCTCGACTCCGGTGGGGTAGCCGTTGTAGATGATGCGGCCCGCCTTTCTCTCCAGGATCGAGACAAGGGTTTGGAACTCCTCCAGATCCTCGGTAGTCGCGTGCACCGTCGCCGTGAGTTGACCGTGGAGACCTCGCGCCGCCGCCTCCAGCTCCTCCTTCGCGCCGCAGACCACCATGAGTGCGCCAGGTCCAAACATCTCCTCGTGTAGCGTGGGGTTGGACAGGAAGTTCGCGCAGTCGGTACGGAAGACTGAGGTTGAGGCCTCCGTCTTTTGCGAATCCGGCTCCGCCTCGGCGCGAGCGAGCGGTGCGACGCCGGCCGCGCCCGCCGTCTTGAGGACGCCGGCAGTAAAAGCTTTCCGAATGCCTTCGTGAAGCATCGTGCCCGGTGTGACCTGCGCGACTCTCGATGCGAGCGCGGACTGCAACCCCTTGAGCGGGTCTGATCCGACGCCAAAGATTAGGCCGGGCTTGGTACAGAACTGCCCTACACCTCCTGTTATAGACGCCGTCAGTCCCTCGGCAATCGCCTCCGCTCGCTCGCGTAACGCGCCTGGAAGGATGAAGACAGGATTCGTACTGCCCATTTCGGCATACACGGGTATCGGGTCCGGCCGCGAAGCGGCGGCATCGAACAGGGCGCGTCCGCCGCGAAGCGACCCGGTGAATCCGACGGCTCGCGTGGCGGGATGGCGCACGAGCGCAATCCCGGCCTCGGTGCCGGGGCTCTGAAGCAGCGAAAACCAGCCCGCCGGCAGGCCGGACTTCTGGACGGATCGTCGGACCGCGTCACCGACGAGCGCGCTCGTTCCCGGATGAGCCGGATGACCTTTCACGACCACGGGACATCCCGCGGCGAAGGCTGAGGCCGTGTCGCCGCCTGAGACGGAAAACGCCAGCGGGAAGTTGCTCGCGCCGAACACCACAACGGGCCCCATCGGGACGAGCATGCGTCGCAGGTCGGATTTCGGCAGCGGCTTTCGATCGGGCTGCGCCTTGTCGATGCACGCATCGACCCATGAGCCCTCTCGAATGAGTGCCGCGAACATCCGGAGTTGCGCCATCGTGCGGCCGCGTTCGCCGGTGAGTCTAGCGAGCGGCAGCCCCGACTCGGCGCTTGCGCGCTCGAGAAGTCCATCCCCAAGCGCGAGAATCTCGTCAGCGATCGTATCAAGCAGCACGGCGGACTGCTCGGTGGACGGTCTCGAACGCTGCTCGAACGCCTCGCGCGCGAGGTCCATCGCGCGATCGATCTCCTCGTGCGTCGCACCGACGAACTCCGGATCGAGCCTCTCGGCCGTCGCCGGGTTCGTTGCGTGGAACCTCTCGGGCCCCATCGCCGAGTACTCTCCCGCGATTAGATTACCGTTGTAAATATCCATAAGTCTCATTCCTGCCGTCAAAGAACCACGTTGGTAAGGCTGCCGATCGGCTCGATGGTGATCTGGATTCGATCGCCCTTCTTCAGCGTGAAGGAAGAGGTCGGCACGATACCAGTGCCCGTCATAAGGAAGCACCCGTTTGGGAAGCTGTTTTCACGAAACAGCCAGCCCGCGAGCTCATCTGGCGTTCTGCGCAGTTGGGACAGAGTGGTGGCGCCATCGAATGCGATCTGTGCGCCGCGATATATCTTGAGGGAGATCTCCGTGGACGTCGGCAGCGGATCGTCGGTCAACAGAATGCAGGGACCAAGCGCGCAGCACTGATCATAGACTTTAGCCTGAGGCAGGTAGAGCGGGTTCTCACCCTCGATGTCACGCGAACTCATATCGTTGCCCACGGTTACGCCGAAGACACGGCCGGCCGTGTTGATAGCAAGAGTTAGCTCCGGCTCCGGCACATTCCAGTGCGAATCCTTCCGAATCCGCACGCCCTGTCCTGGACCGACGACGCGATGTGGCGTGGCCTTCATGAATAGCTCAGGTCTCTCCGCCTCGTAGACGCGGGCGTAGAAGTCCTCCCCGCCTGCGGGCTTTGCCTCCTCCATTCTCGCGTCCCGGCTGCGGTAGTAGGTTACTCCGGCGGCCCAAACCTCCTGGAGATCGAGCGGCGCGATCACGGTCCGTCCTGATATTGTTCTCAGTCTCGGCGCCGTGGTGATCCTATCTTCCAGCATCGGCCGAGGCTCGCATTGGCCGAAAACATCCTTGAGGGCTAAGTCAGGCAGATCGTAATAGGTATCGTCATCCTGGACGACAGCTCCCTCGGTCGTGCGAAAGAGTCTCATCATAAATGCCCATTCCTTTTGTGTTTCCGTGCGCGGCTGGAAACCGCCCGTCCCATCGATATACGGCGCGGCTACAGTTTAGCAACTGACGCAAGATCTGTCAAACCGCCCCGATTAATCGCACACCGAATGTTGCGAGGAAAGTTCGGCGGACAGCCTAACGTATTGTGTAGTTGAAACTCCCACTTGAGTCGGTGGACTTTTGAGAAATATTGCCGGTATAGTACACAGTGTCTCTGGCCGAGAAGCGATCCATGCGACACACACTCGACAAGGCAATCCGTAGAGGCTGCGCCGGCGAACACGAGCAATAGCTCTCAATGACAGCTAAGAAGGCGCTTCCATTCAGGATTACTGTCCGATTGCGATGAGTTACTGGTGATATTGTCAGTTGCAATGTAGCGGACGAACAGATAGAATTCAACCGGCTAGTGCACCGACCAGTTTCAGAATTGCAATGATGGTTTGAACTTACCACAACATATTCTTAAATCCGCTCCCAATTCTCCGACGTTTAGTTTTTCACGATCTCGTGTCCCTATGGGCAGCTAATGTAACGTACTGCCGCCGCATGGCGTCGCCGGGCAGAGGCACGGATAGTACTGTACCGCAGTGATTGACCCAACGGCATTCAGTTCGTGACCGGTATGGTAAGGTGGAGATGCGAGCGAACGATCCTGGCGCGATTGAACATCTGATAGCGGGTTGGCGCTCAAGGTTGCCAGCTGCGATTCCCTCCGGGAACTCGCAACGGGAGGCACGCGCTGACCTTACGAGCCTTGCAGACCGCGAAAACGTCGAAAGTCGGTCCAACGCGCTAGGCGCCGACCGTCGCCTTACTGTGGATCGGCGAAAGCCACAGGTCAACTTCCAGACGGCGATCGTAACGGTCCCTGACCGAAAGCGGTTTCGCATCATCGATCACTTTCGAATTGTCGCCGCGGCGATGGTGCTCCTGCATCACCTCGCACTGGTAGGATACGCAACGAAGCAAACGAGTTACACATTTGCTCCGCTGGCGCCCATTGCTACCTATGGCTATCTTGGGGTTCCGCTCTTCTTTGTGATTAGTGGTTTCGTCATCGCAATGAGCGCGGAAGCCCAGTCGCCGGCACAGTTCGCGATTGCTCGTTTCGTTCGATTGTTTCCTGCCTTCTGGATTTCGTGCACCCTCACGTTCGGAGCATCGCGGCTCTTTGGAGCAGCTGCACATACCGTTCCTCTGAGGGTGTATCTGGTCAACCTCTCCATGTTGCAGTCCGTCGTTGGATTTTCGCACGTCGACGAGGGCTACTGGACGCTTTTCGAGGAGCTGAAGTTCTATTCTCTGGTGTGGATCATTCTCAGGCTCCGGCAGTTTCACAACTACGAGATCGTACTGCGTTTCTTGTGCGTGCTCTCCGCAGTTGTCTATCTCAGGTCACAGCAGTTTTCCGAGGAGAGTTTGCTCCTTCCTCAAATGGGTCAGATACCCTATTTCATCGCCGGTTCGACGTACTATCTTGCCTATAAGAAGGGCTGGAACGTAAATCGCGTTCTCCTGGCTTGCGCGGCCGTCGCGCTCTCCTGCCTGTGGAGCGGTCGGTCAGCACACGCAATTACGATCTACTGCCAGATCGCGATCCATCCGGCCGTCGTATGCCTGGTGCTATTGGCAATTAACGCGGCGTTTCTGCCGATCACCGCGCGCTGGGACGTGAAGCGCGGCGCGACCTACGCCGCCGCGCTCACCTATCCGCTCTATCTGTTGCATGCACGCATCGGCTATATTCTGCTGGATCGAATTATGCCCGGTGACAATAGCATCACGAAGCTCCTCTTCGTAAGCGCCTCGGTTCTTCTCCTTGCCGTCATTGTTCACCACCTGGAGTTATGGTGCGCTCCACACTTAAAGCGAAACCTGCATAGATTCGTGCGCCGATGACGGCCGCTGAGTCGCCGACGGACCACTATCACCATGGTGGAACGGTGCACCTACCCGGCGCGGCAGGATAACATGCCCGCAGCGTGGAACTCTCCTCTGAATCGACACGCAACACCAGATCTCAACTGCCGCGAAAAAGGGTGCATCATGCGTAACCGACTGTGGAACTCGGTGGCTCTTGGCGTCGCGTTTCTGGCAACGGTGGAGCTTATCGGCTGTGGTCCCAGCAACAACAGTCCCAGAAATCCCGGCGGTGGAAATGGCGTTGCCCCAGTCACCGCGATGAAGCTGACAGCCGCCGATATGGCCGACTTTCGCAAGGCGAACATAACCGGTAAACCGGGGGGCAGGTTCACAGACGCGACGATCTCGGACCCGAAGACTTTTAATTTTCTGCTCGCAAATGAAACGTCCAGCACCGATCCTCTTGGCATCGTCTTCGACGGCCTGCTCGCTCGGAATCCTGAGACACTGGAGTTCGATCCCAATCTTGCCGATTCGTGGACGACCTCATTGGACGGTATGACGTGGACGTTCAAGCTGCGTAAGGGTGTCCGGTGGTCGGACGGGCAGCCTTTCACGGCGGCCGACGTCACCTTTACATTCGACCTGATCTACGACAAGACCATACCGGCAGTCGCACGCGACATTCTTTTGTTTGACGGCAAGCCGATGGTATACAAAAAGCTCGACGATCTCACCGTGGAGTTCAAGCTGCCCACAAGGGTGGGGCCGTTTCTCGACGTGATCGGCGTCCCAATACTGCCGAAGCACAAGCTGGAGACCGCATGGAAAGCCGGAAAATTCAATTCGACATGGTCACTCGACACTAATCCCGCGGAGATCGTCGGTACCGGGCCGTACACCATTGCCAGGTTTACGCCGAGCCAGAGTGTTACGTTCACCCGCAATCCATACTATTGGCGCATCTCCAAAGACGGTACGCAGCTGCCGTTTCTCGAACGCGGCGTAACGCAAACTGTACCGGATCTGAATACGGTCCTGTTGCGCTTCAAATCCAAGGAGACCAACTATACCGGCCTGCGGCCTCAAGATTGGGTCACGATGCAAGCAGGCGCCTCCTCCGGCGACTATAAGACGTACGACGCGGGTCCCACGTGGGGCTTCTCCTACATGGCGTTTAACGTAAATCCCGCAAACGCGAAGATTCCGGACTATAAGCGCCGGTGGTTCAACAAGAAGGAGTTTCGTCAGGCCATCTCCTACGCTTTGAATCGGGATAGTATGGTCACGACGGCTCTTCGAGGCATCGGCAAACCGCTACGGTCACCGGTATCGCCCGCCAACAAGCTGTTCTACAACGACGCGCTGAAGCCGCTCAACTGCGATCCGGCGAAAGCCACCGCGCTGCTCGCATCGATTGGACTTGCCAGCAGGAACCCGGAGGGCGTTCTGGTCGATGCCGCCGGGCATCCGGTCGAGTTTTCACTCCTCACAAATACCGGAAATAATGTGAACCTCGCGCTC
Source organism: Chthonomonadales bacterium (assembly GCA_038211235.1). Classification (GTDB taxonomy): domain Bacteria; phylum Armatimonadota; class Chthonomonadetes; order Chthonomonadales; family Chthonomonadaceae; genus DATGJU01. The sequence goes on from JBBQVV010000129.1 coordinate 15,538, forward strand.
TGTACCGCCATTCAGGACGATCTAAAGAAGATTGGCGTCCGGGTAGTCATAACGCCGGTCGAATTCAACTCACTGGTGGAGCGCATGCGCAAGACGTTCGATTGGGAGGCCAACGTACTGGGGTTCACTGGTGGCGTAGAACCGTACAATGGCAAGAACATCTGGATGAGCTCCGGTCAAACCCACGTCTGGTGGCCACGCGAAGCGGCCCCGGCAACGCCCTGGGAGGCGGAGATCGATAGGATATTCAATGAAGCGGCGCGGGAACCAGATACGAAGAAACGCAAGGCTCTGTATGACCGCTGGCAGGAGATCGTTTACGAGCAGCAGCCACTGATCTTCCTGGTAACCCAGGACTCGCTCTCCGCCGTGAGGAACCGCCTTGACAATGTTCGCCCTAACGCTCTGGCGCGGGTCATAAAGTGGAACGCGTACGAGTTCACGGAGCGATAGTCCGGACGATCCAG
>JBBQVV010000130.1:0-15965 GCA_038211235.1 Chthonomonadales bacterium
AAATGCAGAGCACGCACGGGAGGCCAGTCGCGGTATGCTGCTGGCGCAGGGCTTACTGGCGGCCGGATGCATCGCGCTAGGTTTGGGCGCTCCTGGTGTGCTGATCCTCCTCCAACGACTCACGGTCCCCCTTGCGCGGCGAGTGGAACCGCTCACATCGGCCTGGACAATCCCGACCGGGATGCTCATGTTGGTCCTCGGCATCACCGCCGGGGCTGCGGCAGCGTGGATGGCTGGCGCGTCGCGCCGGCTGCCCGTTCGATCCTACATCACCTGGGAGTGTGGTTTTGGCGACCTGACGCCCCGAATGCAGGTGGCGGCGGCAAGTTTTTCGCAGCCTATTGCCCGGATGTTTGGAGCGCTATTTCGCTATGCCGTTCATCTCCACATCGACGGAGTTAGCCGCCGCCTGTTCCCAGAGGAGATTACGGTGGAACCCACGATGGAAGCTCTCCTCGAGTCACGAGTCTATAGCCCTGTGGTGCGCATGGTCAATCGCCTCGGAGATTGGGTGGCGCTTCTGCAGACGGGCAGCATCCATCTCTACTTGCTGACGATGTTCGGCACGCTGCTTCTGCTCCTCGCCGTCGGAAGGTACGTGCGATGAGTCTTTCCCAGTCGCTCACGGGACCGTTCTATCTTGCCAACGCGCTGGTGGTGCCATTCCTGGTGATGGGCTCCATCCGCGTGATCAAGGCGCGCCTCCAGGGCCGACAGGGTCCGCCGATCACCCAGCCCTTTTGGGATATTGCGAAGCTCCTGCGGAAGGGTGAAACGGTTAGCGAAACCTGCACGTGGGTCTTTCGTTCGGCGACAATTGTCAATCTGGCGACAATGATCGCCGTTTCGCTGATGGTTCCATGGCTGGGCGTTCCATCACCGCTCCCGGGGGACCTGTTCCTCATCGTCTATCTAATGGCGCTGGGCAAGTTTGTGACCGGCCTGGCGGCGCTTGACGCCGGTTCATCCTTCGGGGCGCTGGGAGCCAGCCGAGAAGCGGCTATCTCCATACAGGCGGAGCCGGCGATGGTGATCGCCATGGCCGCACTGGCAGCCCATGCGCATAGCAGTGCTGTGTCCGCGTTTCTTGCACCGGGACAGGCGGGACCACATCTGTTCGTCGTGGTTCCACTCGTGATCGTTGCGATGTGGCTGTCGATCACAGCTGAGTTGTCGCGTATGCCGATCGATGACCCTACCACGCATCTGGAGCTGACCATGATTCACGAGGCGTTGATCCTGGAGAACTCCGGACGGAATCTGGCCCTGGTCGAGATCGGCGTTGCGGTGAAGACGGCGGTCCTATTCGGGCTCATAGCACAGGTGCTGCTGATTGCATGTCCGAAGTTCTCCCCGATGTTGGGCTACCTTGCGAGCCTGGGACTGATCCTGGCGGCGAGCGTGGTACTGGCGATTTCGGAGTCGATTGTTGTCAAGCTGCGGTGGAGACGGATTACCAACCTGTTTTGGTTTGGGCTCACGGCGGGTGCGCGCGCGTGTCTCGCCGTCGCGCTAAAGGGATAGCCTGGTGCTTTTATGATCGAGCCACTCGCCGCCGGCGCCGTCCTTCTTGGATTGTGGATGGTCGGACTTACGCAGTTACAGTCGAAGCTGGCGCTATATGGCCTGCAAACACTAGTGCTTGCTACCCTGGCAATCTGGATCGGGCATCAGCACCGTGAACCGGCCCTCATCGTGGCTGGAATCGCGATTGCATCGTTAAAGGGCATTTCCGTTCCGGTCTATCTCGGCCACGTGGCGCGCCGTATCGGATGTCGCCGGGACGAAGGGTTGCTGCTGGCCGCGCCGCTGCTTCTGTTCTTAACCTTGGCCGCTCTTGGGGCTCTGGCGCTCTTCCGTCCCTTTGACCCGGAGATTTCGACGAGCGCACTGCCGGCTGTCGGGCTAGTCCTGGTCGGGATGGTTCTGATGGTTTCGCGACGAATGGCGGTGAGCCAGATCATCGGGTTCCTCGTGTTGGAGAACGGCATCTTCTTCTACACGATCGCCCAACCACACTCCATGCCACTCGTTGTAGAGATGGGCGTACTGCTTGACGTCCTGGTCGGTACGATGCTGGGCGGACTGCTGGCCTTCCGTATCCGCGACAGGTTCGAGCATATCGACGTGACGGAGCTAAAGCAACTCCGGGGATGATGGCGCACATGAACGGGCTCTTGCTTCTACTGCCCTGTCCAATCCTGATCTTCACTTCTGCTGTACTTGTGGGTAGGACGCAGACACTCTTGTATTGGGCTGCCGCGCTCATGTGGGTCCAGATGGGAATCGCCCTGGTAGTCTGCACCCCGCATTTTGTAACGTACGTAACATCGGCGCCCGCCGTGAGCGGCTTTAGTATCGACGGTACCGCCTCGCTGTTCATCGTAATCACGACACTGGTCGTGACCGCGGCGCTCACACACGCAATCGGTTTCTTCACGCGTGAAGTCCAGTCGGAACATCCGCCACAACCGCGTGATCTGCGCAGGTTCTATGGCTTTACCTCGCTGTTTATGATTTCGATGTACGCCGTGGTCTCGGCGGACAACCTGGGATTTCTCTGGATTGCAGTGGAAGCCACCACGCTGCTGTCAGCGCCGCTAGTCTACTACCACCGGTCACGTACCTCACTGGAGGCCACGTGGAAATACCTCATCATCTGCAGCGTGGGCATTGCGTTCGCGTTTCTTGGAACGGCGATCTTCTACACCGCATCTCAGCGCGTGAGCAGCCTGGGCGATGGCAGCCTGTCGATTTCGGTGTTGACGCGTTATGGCCCGTTCCTGTCACACGGACTGCTGCGATTCGGGTTTGTCTTCACGCTGCTTGGTTACGGCACGAAGGCTGGTCTCTTTCCGCTCCACAGCTGGCTTCCAGACGCCCACAGTGAAGCTCCCGCTCCCGCGAGTGCCATCCTCTCCGGGGCGCTGCTGAACTGCTCACTTGTCGGACTGTGGCGAATCTGTGGACTGATGATCGCGGCAGGAGAAGGCGCGTTTGTCCGCCACACACTTCTGCCAATGGGAGTCGCTACCGTATTGGCTGCCAGCCTCTTCCTCATCAAGCAGCACGATCTTAAAAGGATGCTCGCCTACTCGAGTATGGAGAATGTCGGTCTGATGGCGGTCGCGATTGCGCTTAGGGCAGGTTCCGCGTTCGCCTTGCAGGCCGTCAACCATAGTCTGGTCAAGGTGGCGCTGTTCCTATTGGCCGGCAATCTTCTCCAGCAGTACCGCACAAAGTCAATTCGAGAGATCCGAGGCGTGCTGATTTCGGCGCCGGTGCCGGCCGTGATACTCTTGCTCGCAGCCATCGCGGTTGCCGGAACGCCTCCTTTTGGAAGCTTCCTCGCGGAATGGCGAATCCTAGCTCAGGCCGCGGACGAGCGACATATTGCCACGGTCGCTTCACTCTGTGTCGGGCTGGCAATAGCCTTCATTGCGCTATCCGTTCACTTCGCGGGCATCGTGTTCGGAGAGCCGCCTGCCAACTATCGGGCTGATACAATGGTGCCGCGGGCTTCAGCCCTCTCGTTCGTGCTCGTGCCAGGGCTGCTCCTGTTCGGTTCGTTACTACTTGGGGTGATGCTGACTCCGATGTTGTTCGCGCTTGCCGAAGGTGTCGCGCGATGAACCCCAACGCGATTGATAGTGCGGAACCATCAAAGTTAATGGCGAACCACGTACCGCTTGTCGCGCTCGAAGAGCGTCTGACAACGACTCTCAAGCAGGGAAGCCGACTTGGACTGCTCACGGCGCGGAGGATCTCGCGGGACGGCGAACTGGCGTTGGTAACGCTCGTGCTTCACCCGGACCATGCCGGTATTGAGGTGTGGGAGACTCCGCTGGACTCCGGTCGGAGTGATTTCCCTTCAATAACACCCAGGGTGCCGCAGGCACACTGGTTTGAGCGCAGGATCCAGGATCTCTTTGGCATCCGACCTGAGGGCCATCCACGGTCAAAGAGCTTGATCCTGCACGAGGCGTGGCCCGAACAGTTTCATCCGTTGCGTGAAGCGCTCACGGAAGCGCCCGACGATAATGCGGTTCGCCGGAGGTACAAGTTCCTCGATGTGCAGGGCGATGCCGTCTATGAGATTCCAGTGGGACCGATCCACGCGGGAATCATTGAGCCGGGCCACTTCCGCTTCAGCTGCCTGGGAGAGGTGATTCAGAACCTGGAGATTCGGCTAGGATACCAGCACCGCGGCGTGGAACAGCAGTTGACGCAGATCTCCTGGAGGCACTCCCGACATCTGGCCGAGGCGGCAAGCAGCGATTCGACCGTTGGGAACGCGTGGGCGCATGCTCTGGCACTGGAACAGATACTGGGACTGAGCGCTCCGCCCGCGGCTCAAGATCTGCGCGCTCTGGCGCTGGAGATCGAGCGTCTCGCCTCGCATGCTGGGGATCTGGGAGGTGTCAGCGGCGATATCGGGTTTGCGCCGGGAGCCGCGCTCTTCGGTATCTTGCGCGGGCGGGTACTAGGTATAGCCGAACTGGTAACCGGTAGTCGCATGCAGACGGCTTACGTCCTGCCGGGAGGTGTCGCCCGAGGACTCGATCCGGGTCAGCGCGATACTCTTCTTGTCGCAATAGACGGAGTTGCCAGGGAGTTTGAGCGTACCATCCCTCTGCTTATGGAGAACCCGGGAACATTGGAGCGCATGGAGGGAACCGGAACGGTGCGCCAGTCGCTCGCCCGCGATTTTGGAATGGTGGGTCCCGTGGGACGTGCCTGCGGAGTCGAGTACGATGTGAGGTATGCCTTTCGACAGCAGCCGTACTCGTCGCTGCCCTGGCGGGTCGCCTCCGCGGAAGGAGGCGACGTACTCGCACGTGTACGCGTCCGGGTGGACGAGTTCCGTGCCAGTCTCGTGATGGTAGGCGCCCTCCTCCAGCGAAGCGCGGCTCGGGACGAGTATCGGGTTGACGTCCCGGACACGCTGCGGCCCAATCGCATCGGCGTGGGAATAATCGAATCGTGGCGTGGAGAGCTGGTCCATCTCGTCTATACCGGAGAGGATGGTCTCATCTCTCGCTACTGTATCAAGGATCCCAGCTTCAACAACTGGACCGGTCTCGCGATAGCGGCGCGCGGCCAGCTCCTGGGGGACTTTCCGCTTTGCAACAAGAGTTTCGGGCTCTCATATAGTGGCAATGACCTGTGACCCGCATTGTTCGCGTGCAAACAGCTGGGAACGACACGGTGTGGCGCCTCCGTGCACGTCATTCACAACCCGAGCTGATTCTGCAGGCCGTACGGAGTAATGATACATTCGCTTATTCAGCTGTTGAGGGCCGGGACCGCGACAAAACGAGAGACGCTTCCAACGCTGCCCGCTTTCAGCCGGGGCATACCAGAGGTGACCGGCGCGCCGTGTGAAGGCTGCAACGCCTGCGTGGATGCCTGTCCCACTGAAGCAATACTGATAACCCCCGAGCCGAGCGGCGGGCATTTAGACCTGGATCTGGGCCGGTGCATCGCTTGCGGCGGCTGCATCGCCGCCTGCCCCGCTGGAACTATCGTGGAGAATCGGCGCACCACAGTGGCAGTGCGCCGTCGCGAGGAGCTGGTTTTGACGACGAGGCCCCGAGCGCTGCAATCGGCCGATGTTGCCGGCCCGAGACCATTTCGTCGCTCAATCCACCTGCGCGCAGTCTCCACTGGAGACAATGCCTCGGATCTGGAGCTGGCTGCCACAAACAACCCGGTCTTTGACGCCAGCCGATTCGGGATTCACTTTGTCGCCTCGCCTCGCTTTGCGGATGGACTAATCGTTACCGGCCCTGTCGCCCTCGCCATGCACGAGCCACTTCGCCGCTGCTTCGACGCGATGGCCGAGCCGCGCCTCGTGATCGCCGTCGGCGCGTCCGCGATCTCCGGAGGACTGCACCGGGGCGGTTACGCTCAAGCCAATGGCTTGAGCGGCGTACTGCCGGTTGCCGCCTATGTTCCCGGCCACCCGCCGCATCCATGGTATATTCTGCACGGGATTCTGTTGGCGATGGGGCATCCCGCGTCCGCTCCGCACGCGGGAATACTTGGCAATCTCGCACCCGAAACCGACGATGGCGGGAGCTATCGGTGATGAATCGTGTGCGGAGATCAGCGATTGGTCAATTCGAGGAGAGGAGATGCAAAATCGGATTCTGATAGCTGCAGAAGTCGAACAGTTCTATTCCACGCGGCGTCGCATAATCATACCGACGTTCCCCGATTCCTCTGCAAGCGAACGCCGCCGCTGTACGAGCCAAGGTGCTTTGATCGGCTGGATGGGGACCAATCGCGAGTTGAGGCAAGCATACGCGCGGCGCTGAACGGACCAGGAGGGGGCCGCCTGACGCGATCCCGCTGCATTTCTCGCTTGGTACGGAATTCAGGCACACTTCAGTGCTTGTCCGGCAGGGCGGCCTCGATCGCGGCTGCCCATCTGGCGGCAGCGGTCTCGAGGTGGGCATCCGAGCGCAGGTGCAGGCCGTCATCCGTTGGAACATCCGAGAGGTCTGGGCCGGGCGAGACGTATGGTGCATCCTTCCACTCCAACCCGATAGCAAGATTAATTGCCGTTTCGTTCGACGCAGGAATGCTGGAACAGCGCTGCAATTTGCATGGAACTATCGGCACGTGCAGGTCGTGATCGACGCTGACCGCCAGATTGTGCAGCGCCTTTTCATATGTGCCTTCCGTAACGCCGGCCGAGGCATCCGCTTCGCCCTGCCACCACAACACCGCCCTGCAGCCCGTTGCCAGAGCTCTTGTGACCATCGATCCATAGAGCGTGGTGGGGTCCTGATGGTTAGTAGGAATGCTCCACCTGCCGTCTCCGATATCGACCGGCAGCCCCGTTCCGCCCTTCGCGCACGGCACAAAGGCTACAGGCACTCCGCGTGAGGCAGCGAGGTAGGTAGCAACGAGGGGCCAGGCGCTGCCACCCGCGCCTCCGACGGGATCGGCCAGTTTGTGCCACACATTATCTGTACCGTAGCACGTTGCCTGGAGCGCGCCGGTGTACTGCTGATCGTTCACGCCTTCGCCCACTGCATTGCTCTGTCCGGCGATTACGAAAATGTCACCGACGGCGATGTCCGTAACGGATGTATGAGTCGACGGATGATCGCGAAGGCGTACGTCAAGCGTTCCCTGCCCCGGCGGCAGCTTCGTTAGCGTGCCCGTGAACAGTATGCCCGAAGTTGCGGCTTGCGCAATCACGCTATACGCGCCTCCATTCCAGCTTGCCTCGATATCGTGAGCCCGCCGATCGCCATTGTCTGCAAGCGCAGCGGAGATCGCAATCGATCCGACGTTCTTGGACGATCGCTGGAACGTGCGGAAACGCGTCGGCGAAGCTAATATGATCGACGGGTACGTACCGGTCGGTGAATCCGAGCCATCTCCGCCGCGGGCGCCCAAGCCCCCTGTAGAGGTCGCGCCGGAGCCACCGGAGCCGCATCCGGCAAGTCCGGCCAGGGTCACCGCGGAAAGCAGTAATGCCAGGCTCCGGCATGTTACCGGAGGGACACGACGTTGGTTAGCGGTGGGGCCCATCTCATCGTGCTCCTGAGGTGTTCGAGGGGCCGAGGCATGCGCTCGGCGCCAGTGTTTGAAATCCTGAATTGGTTACACAAGGGGTAGATTCGCCAGGCTGTCACATCGCCAATGGCTGGTGTGAAGTACGAACATGGGCGATTATGACAGATGCGAGGAAAACTGTCAATACAGAATCGAGCACTACCAGAGGTTGCAATTGATCGCGCGCACATGGCAAGTCATCCTGTTCCTTCGCGAGCAGGGCGACCTTCCTCGCCCTCGACGATACCGCATTCCCGAGGGATTGCGTTGACGTCCGGGCGGATTGTTGTTATACTGAGATCATGAAACAACAGGAGCGAGAGAGCAAGCAGCCTCTGACCGTGCAGTAGGCGACTTGCATGGCCTGAATCTCCGGGACCTCGGTCCGATCGGCGCTACCGCGCGGTCGCCTGCCATCTATGGTTCTCTATGCTTGCAAGCTGATTCGTCTCGAGGATTTCAACAGCTACCGTTTGAAAGCAAAGCCGGGTCGCCCGCTGAAATGCGGCGGCTCAACCGAGAGGAGAGGAAATTGACGAAGCGACAGGCACGTACGCTGATGGCGCTCGGTGTGGCGATCATCATCACGCAGATTCTCTGCACCGCGATGCTTTTGCGCAGCCTGGAGCGGAGCCGCGGGTCCGCTACAATTGCTGCCGTCTCGTCCACGGACGCTATCGAGACGCCGGCAGTAGCTGCCGAGCCGGCAGTGCCGCCTACCTTGAGCGACGCAACGGAGGCCGCGCCTGCTCCGGCAGTGCCCTCGACCCCTCCCGCGTGCCAGGCGCCGGAGGGCGTCATCGGCGATCACGAAAAGTTCGAGATTACCACGTCGGATGACTCAAGCAGCGTCATTGTGAAGAGTCATGGCGAAACTATGTCCGCTCGGTCGATCGTGATTGATCGACAAAAGTAGAAGCCTGCCGGCACGGCTCCACAATCGGTGGACTGGACAGAAGGAAATCCTTCACTCCGGATCGGATCGTGCGTGAAGAGAATCGTAGTAACAGAGCGACCGTCCTGCGAGTTGCGGACGGTCGCTCGATTTGTTCCGTGAGGTTTCACGGCAACTCAGGTCACCAAACTACACGGGACATGTGAGGCTATAGAGCGTTGCCAGGCCTCGAAGCACTCCTGCGTGCTCCTTGCCAACGGGAATGCCTTTCTGAACATATCGGCGCTCGCGCTCCCACTCAATTGATCCCGGCAGAAGTGCCTGGTCCAGACCGGGCAGCGGCATCATCTGTCGGACCTTCCGCGAATACTCGTCCATCTCTCGCTTGAACTCGTCTAACGGGAAGAGAGCCTTAATATCGACCGCAACCATCAGGCTCCCCTGATCCGCGCCGGTCCATCTCCCCCGCGCCCGTTCACGGTCGATAGGAACACCGCAAAGCAGGCCTCCCAGCGCCTGGCAGGCACATCCAAGGCCAAAGCTACGCAGAACGGTACTGGGCGCCAGCTCCATAATCTTCGCCACCGCTTCTGGTCCGGCGTACATGTCGTGAACGGCGCCAAAATCCAGAACGAACGGCGGTTCGTGACCTGTTGGAATTCCAAAGGCCATCGGTGAGCCTCCAGCGGCCTCCATCACGAAAGCATGTTGCTTCAGGTCAAGCTGGTGGCCCGAGGTCACATACGCAAACTGGTCGTGCCCCAGAGGGATCCGGGCGTAGATGCCTGCCGCGCCGAAGTGGCCGTGATTGCGCGTTGTCGCTACCGCTACACCGCATGCCTCTGCCTTCGCGACAAGCTTTGTCGCAGCCTCATGGCACGGAAAATAGCCCAGACCGCCGCCACCGTCCAATACCAGGGTTGACGGCGTCTCTGAGACCGTCGTAATTTCCGGCTCCGGGGTGAGGCGGCCCGCTCGAAAGTGATCCACGTAGCGTTCAGCCTGGCGTGTGCCATGGCTGAACACGCCGCGCAGGTCGTTCGTAACGAGCAGACCGGCGAGGAGGTCTGCTCTGCCTGGAGGCATTCCCGCGTTCAAGAGGACCTGAACGATGAACGTTCTGAGCTGGTCGGGCTGGACCACAGCGAAGTCGGAAGGTGGTCGATTCATTCGTCTCTCCTGCGCATTGATCTGCCGGCCCGATCCGCGCACGTCGCCTTTGCTGCCGAACGAACGGCTGCCGTAAGCCGTGCGTGCTATCTCTGGTCCATCACGTTGTGCTCATCGGCGCCGCCGCCCTCTGCGGATCGCCTTCCGCTGAGGGCGGGGCGATAGGAAGGTGATGTCTCTCGCTCTCACGCCCGTGAGCCGGACCTTCTTGTCGTATTCCACTGCGACGCCGGGGAAGATCTTAAGGTCCGCCGGGAGCGCGGTTCCCTGCTCCCTCACCTTACCGGGAGGTGGCACGGCGATCTTTGCCGCAGCCGAAATAGCATACGCCTTCGCAACGGGCGCCGTGGCCGCGCATCGGAAGTACATGACATTTAGCTTTTCGTTAGTGAGGGCTCCCGAAGGCGTCGTGAACTTGATCGTTCTCAGATATCGATTACCAGTGGCGTAGAGCGTGACCGAACCCTGGACCTCGATGACCGTTGTTTCCGAATTGACGGAACGCATATCGATTATCACCTGAACGAAGTCGGGATTCTCCCGATACAGGTCGGCCGACCACTTCGCCGGAAGATTTGAGACGAAGCGCTGGGCGGAGGCAGGGGGTAGCGGATATAGGAGCGTTGTAACGAGCGCCATCAAAAACGCGCTGGAGACCGGAAGACGCCTCATCGCGATGGATCCTTTCGTTCGTCGTGCGCGAGTCCGACCCAGCTGCAGTCGGCGCGATTGGAAACCTTCCGGCACGGTTCCCATGGGCCGCTTCACCGCGGTCCATCCGGGTTGGCACCGGAACGTGTGGAGATTCATCAGCACAGGAGGAGCGGGCCTCGCGTTCGGATATCGATCCGGCGTTGGCGGGGCTACTATCGCCGTCCCGCGCCGCGCGCGGCGCCGCCGAGTTCGGCCGGGTCGACGATCTCAACTGGTCCGAACTTACGAAGGCCGGGTTCAATTTGTGTACGCTCGCCTACGGCGATCAGTTGGATTCGATCCTTGCCTAAGTATTTCCGCGCCACCCGCTGCACATCCTCTGCCGTAACCGCCTGAATACGAGCGGGATAGGCGTCCCAGTAGTCCATCGCAAGCCCGTTCTCAACGAGATCGAGCGTCCGGCTCAGCACGGCGTCAGGGCTCTCCAGCGTCGTGGCGAAGCTCCCCACGATGGAGCGCTTAGCGCGATCGAGATCGTTCTGCGTGACGAATTCGTCCTGAAGACGATCGAATTCGCGCATGAACTCGCGAACTGCAGGCTCCGTGACGGGAGTACGAACGCTGGCGCTCGCCCCCCAAATACCGGGCCAGCGGCCAGCGGCGAGCGTAGAATAGGCTCCGTACGTGTAGCCCTTCTGTTCGCGGATGTTCTGGAACAGCCGGCCGGAGGAGCCGCCGCCGAGGATCCGGTTCGCGACGACGAGCGGGATGTAGTCCGGGTCCTTCTGCGTGATAGCAAGGTTGCCGAACTGTAGCACGGTCTGGGCAGAGCCGGGGCGATCGATCAGAAATATTCTGGTGGACTCCCTCGGCTTGAAATCGGTTCTTGGCAGCTCCGGTGTCTGAGAACCGGACTTCCAGTTCGCGAGGGCTGTCTCCAGCTCGCGTTTCAATGTCGGCATATCGACATCGCCTGACACTCCCAGCAGCGCTCCATTGGGCCGGTAGTAAGCGTCGTGGAACGACGCCAGATCGTCCGTCCCAATCGCGCTGATCTCCGCCTCCTTTGGCGAGGGCTTGCCATAGGGAGTGCCGCCATAGTAGACCCTGGCGGCCACGTCGGCGGTCACGGCGTTCGGGTTCGAGCGACGCTGTGCGATGCTGGAGATCTGCTGGAACTTCATGCGATCGAGTCGATCACCTGGAAAGGCGGGGTTTAACAGCACATCCGCCATCAATCCGATCAACTGGTTCGTGCTTTCCGATAGGCCCGCCACGCTGAGCGACGCGGTATCGGCACTCGACGCAGCGCCGATCGTGGCTCCGATGTCGGCGGTCTCCTGCGCGATCTGCATGGACGATCGTGTCTTCGTGCCCTCTGTCATCATAGTCGCCGTCATCTCCGCCGCTCCGGGCTTCGGCTCATACAAGCTGCCGGCGTGCATGACGAGGCGCATGCGCGCTGCCGGAAATCGATGGTCTTCCAGCACATAGACTCTCAGACCGTTAGACAGTGTGAACGACTTCGGTCGAGGCAGCCTCACGACGAGCAGCTTTCTGCTCACCGGCGCTCTGCCCTTCATCACTGCGGCGGGCGGTGCAGGCGCCTGTGCGTTGGCGCCCACGGCACTCGCGCACGTGAGCAGAGTGATTGCCGTGAACTCGGCCGCATGGCGCAGGCCACGAGGATCTCGCGCGAAATCGGGTCGAATTCTCATTTACAGGCCTCCCGTCGCGGAGTCCGTTGTGCCGCCCGAGCCATCGTCCGGCTCCGGGGAGGGAATGGCCGTCACCACGGCCCGGTTCGAACGGACGAGGTACCGATTCGCTACGCGCTTCACGTCCTCGGCGGTCACCGTTTCCATCCGCTGAAGCTGAGTATTGACCCGGCCAGGATCGTTCCAGAAAATGGCGTTTTGCGCCAGCGAGTTTGCTCGCCCGAGAGCGGACTGAAGTCCTCCGCCACCTCCTCCGCGACCACCCCCGAATCCGACGATCAGGCGGGCGCGCGCCTGCGTCTTGGCGCGGCGAACCTCTTGAACCGTAACTCCGTCGGTCTGAACTCGGGCAACTTCGGCGTCGACCGCCCCCTCGATCGCCTTGACAGAGCCGTTCACAGGTAAGAGCGCGGAGAAGCTGAAGAGGCTCGGGCCGCGACCCGGGAAGATGGATGCCTGTACGTTGAGCGCGATTCGCTTTTCGACGATTGCATTGTACAGGCGCGATGCGCGCCCCGCGCTCAGAATCGTTGCGAGCATTGATAATGGCTCAAAATCCGGATCGTTGCCTTGAACCGCCTTATAGGCCGCTTCGTATCTGGGCAGCCTTGCGAGTGGATCGGTCAGCACTTTTCGCTTCTCGCCATTGAGCGGCGCTTCGGTAAGGTCTGGAACAGGAGGCGCGGGCTGGCGCGGAATGGCGCCGAAGTACTTTTCGACCTTTCTCTTCGCCTCCGATTCGCTGAAATCGCCAACCACGGCGATGCAGGCATTATTCGGTGCATAGTAGGTCTTAAAGAAGCCGCGCACGTCCTCCAGCGTCGCCGCGTTAAGGTCAGCCATCGACCCGATCGTCGTATGGCGATAGCCGAAGCTACTATAGACCAGGCCGCTCATGGTCTCGCTCATTGCGCCATAGGGCTGGTTATCATAGCTCTGCCGCTTCTCCTCCTGTACAACGGCGCGCTGGTTATCGAGGTTCGCCTGACTGATGTCGAGTGAGCGCATCCTGTCTGCCTCAAGGAACAGGGCTAGGTCGAGCTGATTGGCCGGAACGGTTTCAAAGTAGTTGGTTCGATCTTGATTGGTCGTCCCATTCATAGAGCCGCCATTGTCCTGGATCAGCAGCATGTGTTCGCCCTTGCCAACGTTCTGAGAGCCCTGAAACATCATATGCTCGAACAGGTGGGCGAAACCGGTCCTGCCCTCGTGCTCGTTGCGTGAGCCGACGTCATATACCGCGCTGACCGCGACGACTGGGGCAGAGCGATCGACCGAGAGAATCACGCGCAGACCGTTGTCCAGGCGATAGTCGGTAAATCGGATGACCGGAACCGTGGAAGGTGCGCGCGGGTCGGATGCGATCGCGGGAATAGTTGAGAACATTGCAATCGCCGCGCAACAAATCACGCCGAGGTGTTCGGTTGACCTTCTCATAAATCTCCTCGTGTACCGGTGACGACCCTTAGGCAGACTGATTCATGTAACATCGGGCGCCCATACGGGAGTCCGCGTGAACGCAGCCCATACGGGTTCACAAACAAGCGGCGCCCTGACTGAATGCAATCTATGCGAATTAACCAGAGTAGGGAATGCGCGGCGTCGTAGGTATCGCCGCCGATCGGGCCGGTAGGATCGCTTATCGCCGCGTTACGGATGGGAACCTTCGCACATTTATTCGTCGGGCGTCGGCAATACTCCTTTTCAGATTGGATTGCCGTGGATTGAGGGAAAGCGAACGCTTGCGCGAAAGGCGCTGGCGTCGAGGTTCAGGTTGAGCTTCCAGTTGTTGGCACGTGCGATGGCATCGCATATCGCGAGGCCGAGCCCGTTGCCGGAGGTTTCTGAGCGGCGGGACGAATGCGGCCGAAAGAATGGCTCGATTAAGTGCGGGACGTCGCAAGCATCTAACGGTTCGCACTTGTTGACGACAGCGAATTGAACGCAGCTTCCGCCCGGTTGCTCGCACACACATAGTGAGATCGAGACGGCACCCCCTTCGATACTGTAGTTGACCGCGTTCTCGATCAGGTTGCGAACGACCATCTCCGCGTGATTCTGCGCGGCGCGGATATCCCCTTTCAGCGCGTAGCTCGTCTCCACGGAAAGCCGCCGGGCCGTGATAGCGTCGGCGAGCTGGAGTCTTACTTTCTCGCACAGATCCACGAGATCGACCCTCTCCGCTGGTGGTGACTCGGGTATCGTGTTCAATCGCGTAAGCAAGAGCAGATCCTGGACGAGAGAGGAGAGCCGGGCCGATTGCCGATAAGCCTCTTCCATGGCGGCGCGATACTCCGGGTTGGTGCGCTGACGGCTGAGCCCAACTTCCAGATGGCCCGAGAGCGTATGGAGAGGCGTCCGCAGCTCGTGGGAGGCCGCCGCGTAGAACCGTGACTGCAGAGTGGCCGCCTGCGACAGACGGAAAAGCAGGCGATTGAGGGTGACGACTAATTGGGCGATCTCGGCATCTGTGGAAGGGGCGTCCAGTTGAACCTGAAGCCTATCGACATGCGCGCTGTCTGCCTGGCGAGATAGCGCCGCAATTGGCGAGAGCGTCTTCCCCACGAGGAACCAGGCGCCTGCGGTCCCGATGGCGACGGCGAAGACGGCAAGCGCGATCAGCGCGGCCGCCTGTGTGCGCAGGCGCCCCGCCGACTTGCTCCACTGCAGGCGAATGATAAGCCGGCTCCTCCCGACCGTCACGGGGATCGTTCGAAAGTCGTTGGTCGCGGCAATCGGAACCGCTGACGGCGCCCCAGTGTCCGCGGGCTGAGATGTCGATAGTGGCGCCAGCTCGAGAACGAGGCCATCCTTCCGGAATTCGGCGCTCTGCTGCTTGACGAATGCGGCCGGACTTCCGGCGGCAATTTCGTCGTCGAGCTCCTGTCCGATTTTGCTCGCTCCCATATGAAGCACGGCCGCCGCCTCGCGCTCCTCGGAGAACCTAGCGAACCAGATGAGGCAGCCGCACACAACGGTCATGAGCCCGGCAAGAGCACACGCGAACGCGGCTGTCATGCGGCCGCGCATGGAGCTAATCCGCATCGAATACGCCCATGCGGAATCCCACTCCCCGTACCGTGTGGATCAGGCGGGGCGAGTAGTCGCGGTCTATCTTCCGACGGAGATACCCTATGTAGACGTCCAGGACGTTGGCGTTACCGCCGAAATCGTATTGCCAGACGTGTTCAAGGATTTTGGCGCGTGAAAGGACACGTCCCTTATTGCGCATGAGGTACTCGAGGAGCGCGCTCTCCGTCCCGGAGAGAGAGACGGCGACGTCGCTCCGGACGGCTGTACGGGACGCGGTATCGAACGATAGATTGGCGATCTTCAGGACAGTGGCGGGCGCGCCGGAATCGGCGCGCCGCAGCATGGCGCGTGCCCTGGCCAGCAGCTCCACAACACGAAACGGCTTTACGATATAATCATCTGCGCCGCTGTCGAGGCCGTTAACGATATCGTCGACGGCATCACGCGCCGTAAGGAGGAGGATAGGGGCGCCTACGCCGGATGCGCGGAGTCGGCGGCAGACGTCGAAACCGTCGATGCCAGGAAGCATCACGTCCAGGAGGATAAGATCGAATCCTCCGATCCGACCGCGCGTTAGCGCTGACAGACCGTCGGAGGCGATTTCCACCCGATAGTCTGCCTCCTGCAGGGCCTGGTTAAGGAATCCAGCGGCGCTCGGATCGTCTTCAACAAGCAGAACGTTCATAATGCTCCTGAAATGGAGGATACCCGAGTATGGCGGCTTCTTGCTGTGAATCGATCGTGAAAGTGGTTTCGCGCCGCGGCGTGCGTTCCTGGTGTGCCCGCTTCTTGACACCTGCCAGCCCCCAGGGTATAATCGCCCCTGTAAGACACGGCTGCGATCACGCAAGTACAGTCGTGTCGTTATTTGTCTCTCCAGCACCTCCGGAGCCGTACCCAAGTGGCTAAGGGAGCGGTCTGCA
>JBBQVV010000131.1:0-15950 GCA_038211235.1 Chthonomonadales bacterium
GACGCAGAGTTCCGCCGCGCAATCGCAAATCATGCAGTCGCCGCGTGCTACCACCGAGTTTACACTGCAATGTGCTCGTGACAGGATCACCGCCAGCGCTACTGCGCCGTCCAACCACCGTCGATCGTGAGCGAAGCGCCGGTCATGAACGCTGAAGCAGACGAGCACAAATATACGATAGCCGGGCCCAGCTCCTCGGGCTGACCCCACCGCCCGATGGGTATCTTAGCCAGGAACGCCTGATAGGCGACGGGATCGGTCATAAGCACGCGGTTCATCGGAGTCTCGAACGGGCCGGGGCATAGGCAGTTCACGGTCACGCCGTGCGGAGCGCCTTCAAGCGCCAGCGCCTTCGTGAGCCCGAGCACCCCGGCCTTCGCGGCGGCATATGGCGAACGACCCGAGATCGCAACAAACGACATGATCGATCCCAGCATGACGATGCGGCCCCACCGGCGCTCCATCATTCCCGGCATGAACGCCTGCGAGCAGAGGAACGAGCCTTTCACCGTGATATCCACCACGGAGTCCCAATCGTCCACGGTCAAATCGGTCGTCGGCTTTCGGATGTTAATGCCGGCATTGTTAACGAGGATGTCGACCTTGCCGAACGTGTCAAGACACTGGTCTGCGAGTCGTCGAACCGATTTCGGATCGGTTACGTCGCATTCAACGCCGAGTGCTCGGCGAGACGTCGCATCGGTTAGCTCCTTCGCAACGGAGGCGGCCTCGTCACCGTTCCGGCTGCAGATCGCGATCTCCGCGCCCGCTTCGCCGAGGGCCTGGGCCATCCCACGGCCCAGTCCCTTGCTGCCACCGGTAACGAGTGCAACCCTTCCATCCAGGTGGAACGAATCAAATACGGACATCGCGAATCTCTGCTCCTTTGCTGTTTGAGGTTACTCTTGGACGGGTTGCCTGCTGCATCTATCGCACTTTACGGAAAACCACTCCCTGTAACTCGGTATTCTATCGGCGAGTAAAGAATGCAAGTCCCAGAAGTATGACGATGACGAGAAGGCCCGCGTAGAGCAGCGCAAAGGCCTCGTCGCGCCTGTAGCGGAATACACTGACGTTACTCCCGATAACGACTGCCGCGATAGGAATAAGCGCTGGAAGGTCCAGATTTCCGATAGCGACAACCAGCATATACACGGATAGAATGGCGCAAAGGACCATAAATGTTTTACTCGCCGGCAGATGAAAACGTGAGAAGCACGCAAAGAATAGCGCAATAAAGAGATAGTCCGCGAAGCCTACCGCGAGCGGGGGTGGAACTTGGAGCGTTGCCGACGCATGAGGCGTGAGCGAAACCGTCAGCGACTGCATCGCTGCCGCGGCTACTGGGGATTTGCCGCTGTTCGCCTGCGAAACGAGACCGCCACCGAACACTACATAGATGTCGACCAGGGCAAGCACAATCGCAACGGGAAGGAGAAGCTTGACCTCGCGAATTGTGCGCGATAGAACGACTCCGACGGCGGCTGCAAGGCTGATGACCAGCACTCCGCGAAGTCCAGGGACGGCCTGGAAAGTCGCCCAATAGACGCCGTAGACCCGCTTTGCCACCTGCAACTGTTGCACCGAGGTGAACCGCGCGTACGGGAGGAGCATAAACGGAAGAATTACAGCGGCGGCAATGAGGAGGCTGTATATCTGGATCCTGACGGGCTTGAGGGAGCGGGCAAATGCAACAGTGTAAGCGACCGTGGCTAACAGCGATACGATCGAGAGGCAGTACAGCAAAACGGAGTTAGCGACCCGAAGGCGTACGATAAGCAGTTGAAGCAGCACGTACCCCATCGCACTCAGCAGCGCGTAGATGGCATCCTTCGGCCGGTGAGTTCTCCCGGTGAAGCGCGAGTCGGAGAGTTCAGTCAGCCGCCCTTCATCCGTCAACCGCTCCATTTGGGAACGTCTCCTCGCGAGCGACGGTTTGACACGGCCGTCTCTGCCTCATGCTGGTTATTCATCCGCGTTTGGCTTCGGAGTCCGCGGACCTGCTGCCTCGAAACCACGGCGCGTGAGCGCGTCACGAAAATCGCTTTGACAAAGTGGCAAGGTCTATTATATAATAGAGGGCGTAGGACGTCAAGGTATCTCCCGACGCTCTCACCTTCAGACTGAACAATCTGCGAACTGCATCAATGGAGATGCGGTCGCTTTCTGAAACCGCCCGTCCACCGGGCTGCGCGCACCCACTCCCTCCCATCCGCATCGTTAGTCCTCATGCCGGTTTTGGCTTGACTCGTTCTCCACGGGGATGTCGCTGTTTCCAACTTGTTCGAGAATTGCGCAGCCCTGGCTCCGCGGTCGTGCATGCCTGATCGTCCAGTGTGTGCAACGACTGTCGAACTGGTTCCAATCCCGCGGCGTCAGTCGTTGGGACCGAGCGGGATAAGTCATCTGGAGTTAGCGGCGACTGAGATAACAACTTCGTGTACGAAAGGGAATGAGTATATACCGTGACTGATAAAGCCCTCCGAATCGTCATCGCTGATGACGAGCCGATTATCCGATTGGACCTCAAGCGGATGCTCCAGGATTGCGGATACGATATCGTGGGAGAGGCAGGCGACGGCCAAAAGGCCGTCGAGCTAGCCCGTTCTCTCAGGCCGGACGTCTGCATTCTCGATATCAAGATGCCCGAGCTCGACGGCATCGACGCCGCAAAGATCATAACCGATGAAAAGATCGCGCCAGTTCTTCTGCTTACTGCCTACAGTCAGATCGATCTAGTCAATCGCGCAAAAGACGCAGGGGTCTTCTCATATCTGGTCAAACCGTTCAAGGAAGGAAATCTGATGCCGCAGATCGAAGTCGCCGTGGCCCGGTGGGAAACCTTTCTGCGGATCGACGAACAGGCCAACGATCTCGAGGATAAGCTGGAAACGCGCAAATCCGTCGATCGAGCCAAGGGGATCTTGATGGACCAGGACGGCCTGAAAGAGCAGGAAGCGTTCCGGCGGATACAGGTTCAGAGTATGAACACACGAAAATCGATGCGTGAGATCGCGGAAGCGATCATCATAGCGCACAACGTCTAGACCAAGTAATGAGAGACAAGTATTCACAGATCCGCAGCCCGCTGCGGACGCGGCGCCTGGCCGCAGCCCTGCGCCGAAGCGACGATCCCGACGTTACGCTGCTTCAGCAGGAGCTGGATCTGCGCGACCGCCAGATACGCGAAGTCCGCGTAGTAGTCGACTCGATGCGCGCCGAGCTTGAAGAGAAGCGCGCCGAGGCCGAGGCGCTCCGCAGAGTTGGAGAGGCGACGGGGTCCGCGTTCGACCTCGAGGAGATGCTCAAAGTCGCCGCCGATATCGCCATTCAGATCACGGGGACAGACTCTTGCCAGGTCTACCTGTTCGACGCAGCGAAAGAGGAGCTTGTGCTTCGGGCCGCGGACGAAGGCTACGCAAACGTGGTCGGCAAGATCCGTCTCAAACTCGGAGAGGGCATTACGGGATGGGTTGCCAGAGAGCGAAAGCCGGTCCAGGTTTCGAGCAAGGCCTGGCAGGACCACCGGTTCAAGTACTTTCTGGAGATGCAGGAGGGCGAGTACGAATCGCTTCTCTCAGTGCCGCTGCTCACGCGAGGCGAGATCCTGGGCGTTATCAATGTCCGAACCCGCGTTACGCACGAATATACCAAGAACCAGGTACGACTGTTGTCGGGCATTGCGAACCAGGTCGCCGGCGCGATCGAACGGTCGCGAAGGTACCGTCAGCTGGAGCGCCACGCGGTGCAGCTCCACACTCTTTCCGAGGTGAGCCAGGCGATCACCTCGAATATGTATCTAGACGAGCTGCTCCAGCTGTTTGTCACAATGACCGCTCAGACGATGGGATACAAGATCTGTACAGTGATGCTCGTCGATGTCGAGAAGGGCGAGCTAGTGATAAAGGCAACGCAGTCCGACAGCAAAGAGTACGCTAAGAAACCCAACCTGAAGATCGGTGAGAGCGTCTCCGGTCGCGCAGTGGCGGAGCGCCGCGCCATCACCGTGCTCGACGTTCTCCAGGCATCGGACTACATCTTTCCGGACATCGCGCAGAAGGCCGGCGTGCGTTCGATCGCGAGCATCCCGCTCATGATCAAGGGCGAGGCAATCGGAGTTTTGAACTGCTACACAGAACGCATGCATTCGTTCTCAAAGGAGGAACTTGCGATCTTGCACACGCTCGGAAGTCAGGCGGCACTGGCTATCGAGCACGCAAAGCTGATGGTACGCTCCGCGGTGATTCAGGAGATGCACCACCGCATCAAGAACAATCTGCAGCAGATCGTCAGCCTTGTGCGTCTCGAGATGCGGTACAGCAAGTTCGCCACTGTCGAAGAGGCGCTGAACGACACTCTGAATCGAATCCTGGCGATATCGACCGTACACGAGCTCCTCACGCGTGAAGATCTCGACCTCGTCAGCACGAAGAAGCTTGCCGAAAGTATCCTGACCGCTACGCAGCAGAGTGTCGTACCTCCGGGGAAATCAATCCGGACGGAGATAGAGGGCGACGACTTCATGCTCCCCCTCGCGCAGGCGACGTCGATGGCACTGGTCCTGAACGAGCTCGTTCAGAATGCGGTCGAACACGGTTTCAAGACATTGAACGACGGCCGCATCAAGGTACAGCTAAGTGACACGGAGAACGAGAGGCGAGTAGCGGTGATCAACGATGGCGAGAAGCTTCCCGCGAACTTCAAGCCGGATGCGTCGAGCAGTCTGGGCCTCTCCATCGTCGAAACCCTGGTTCGTGGCGACCTGAACGGCGTATTCACACTCGACAATGCGGTTTACGACGATGGCATCATCGCCATTGTGACGTTCCCTCGGGTGTAGCGCATCTGGGAACCCACGCCTCAGGGCCGGCGTTATACCAGGTAAGGCGTTACAAAGGAGGGTAATAAGATGAGCAACTCAGACGACACCAACGTGTCGCTGCCCGATGCCTCTCAGCTCACCGAGGATGAGTGGCGGGAGCGGTTGACGCCGGAGCAGTACCGGGTGTTGCGCCAAAAGGGGACCGAGGCGCCATTCACCGGAACGTACTGGAATCATCACGCGAATGGAACCTTCACGTGTGCCGCGTGCGGGCAGGAGCTATTTCGCTCCGACACGAAGTTCGATTCGGGCTGCGGGTGGCCGAGCTTCTACGATGCACAGGACCAGGGCAGCGTCCGCTTCGAGCGCGATACGACGCATGGAATGATGCGCACGGAGGTGCTCTGCAGTCGTTGCGGTGGACATCTCGGTCACATATTCAACGATGGTCCCCGCCCGACAGGCCAGCGATACTGCATCAACTCCGCGAGTTTGAGCTTCCGCAATGCGATCCCGATAGAAGACGGCAATACCTGACCGGCCGCAGGCTGATCCCCGGGTGACGTGGATGGTTATGTGAGACCCGGCTAGAACAATGATCTCCTGTAGCCGGTGCGCCTGCGTGGGCGCCCGTGCAGGTCCGTTCATTGGTCCGGGTCAGTGAGCCGCCTTGATGTTGTTGATCCAGAGCGAGTTGTCGGCGTCGGCATGGTCGAGTAAGCCGGTCGCATCGTAGAACAGGATCTGGGTAACCTGGTCGAGGTCGAGCCTGTTGTTGGCATCGTGCGAGTCCTGAGCGGCCTTGAAGTCCGCGAAGTTGACGGAAACGTCCGCGCGTCCTGAGCTGCCTGGCAGCTCGATCATCGTGTTATACTTGCCGCCGCCCTTCTCTTCAACCTGAACGATTAGCTTCGCCGGCTTAAGGGACGCCGCGGAAATAGAGAGTCTGGTTGCCCCAGCAAGGGCTGCGGAGGGTAGGAACTTCGAGAAACCAACAATCTTGCTCGGAGACTGATGATACTTTGCAAGCATCCCTTCGCCATCGAGAGGCTTTCCCATCACGCGCGAAAGCTGCAGCTCACCGGTCGCGAGCCAAGATACCTGTGGACGAACAAACAGGTCGATCGAACCGTCGCCGGCCTTCAGCGTCGCCGCGTTAGGGATCGGACGAGTGCTGGCCGAAAAATCGTCGACGAAGAGAGTTCGCGGACCCTCCGAAACCCCGAACACGTCCGCCAGAACCTGCTCACCCTGCACGAACAGCTGTGCGACGTCGATCAGGCCGACTCCCTGTACGACATCCATGTCGAGCTTGCCGTTCGTATCCACTGGAGCATCTTTGCCCGTATCCAGCACGAAGTCGGAGGGATTCACCTCCACATGTTGCCATGTGTTCTTCAGGATGCTAAAGGCGGAGTTGTACCGGCCGCCGTCCTTTTCCTGAAGTACGAGTGCGAGCGTCGTGTCGTGGTCCGTCTTAACCCAAAACTGGATCGATTTAGCCTTTGCAAGCGTCATGTCGGGCATTGGGAGCAGCGCCAGGCAGAACTCTCCCTTCTTAAGAGCGTATTTGTACTGAAGAGCTGCCTTTCCGCTCTTTACGTCGCCGGCTTCGTGAGTAACCGAGACGGTCCCGGAAGCGCCGATGCTGGTCCATCCTCCGTCGTTCTGTTCGAAGTCCTGGCTCACAAGAGCCGTCGAGTCGTCTTGGGCGCCCGACAGGAGCGCGCCAAGGAGCAGCAGGCTGCCGGTCAGAACGCAACTCCATATTCGGTTGAGATACCTCATGTGTCGATCCCCTTGGAGCGGCGGTTGGAGTATCAGAGCCGCCTGCACTGCAAGACTGTGGCGGGCTGTGTACAGTTTCGCCGATTTGTGAAACAGAGTCACACCGCATTGGTTTCGGCGCACCCGGCCGGAATTCTCGATTCCGAGTAGCCGCGCCAACTGATTCCCTCGTAGCCGTCCCGGTCGAGCCCTCCTTGCTTTCCTCTTCTAGTTCGCGTATAATGGCGGAATAGGCTGGCTTCATTTGACACCGCATATGATCGTTGAGCCGGCCGGTGCCCCGACCCTCCTTGATCGAAACGAGATCGCCCACATCCATGTCGTCGACCGCGCGAGAGTCTAGAACACCATTTCGCCGTCGGCGTGCTAGGACACGCGAACCCGCGACGCTCGCCGACTTTTTCGGACCCGACGGGCCACTAGCGGCCGAGCTGGAGGTCTACGAAGTCCGTCCGCAGCAGGTCGAGGTCGCTACCGCCATCGAGTGCGCGATGAGCGAAGGCAAACCTTGCCTTGCGGAAGCAGGTACCGGCGTAGGTAAGACAATGGCCTACCTGATCCCCATTGTAAGAGCGGCGCTTGCCGGCAAACGCACGGTGATCAGCACACATACGATCAGTCTTCAGAATCAGCTCATTCAAAAGGACATCCCGCTGGCTCTACGGCTGTTTCCTGGGGCTTCCGATCGGATCGAGCCGGTATTGATGAAGGGACGCGGCAATTTCCTCTGCAAGCAGAACATGGAGAATGCCAAGTCGGATATCTTCCTGACTGCCGATCCACAGTTCGATCGTGTCAAGCGATGGGCCGCGCGACAGGAATGTACCGGCGATCTTGCCGACCTGCCGTTTACCTTCAGCTCATGGAGCGAACTGACTTCGACCCCGGAGACGTGTCGTTCCCAGGAGTGCTTCTATTACGACAACTGTCACTACTACCGCATGCGCTTTGCCGCTTCGGACAGCAAGATCATCGTCGTCAACCACGCGCTATTTTTCAGCGATCTGGCTCTGCGGTTGGCGGACCCGAACTCCGGCATCATTCCGATATATGACCACATCGTATTCGACGAGGCGCACCATCTTGAGGACGTAGCGACCAAGACTTTCGGCATCGACTTCAGCTCTCGACGGCTCGTTCAGTTGGCTGAGCGCATCAAGCACATCCGCGGTCTTGATATCGACCGAGCGCGACTGGATACGCTAGCAGACCTGAACGGCGCGCTCTTCCAGCCGTTCGTGAAACCTGGAAGCAGCGAGTACTATTTCGAAGACGCGCTCGACGACAGGAGCCGGCTGATCGCGGAGCGGAGTGCGCGCGACACGTGTAATTCGATCGCCGCAATCCAGAACGATCTGCTCAATGCGGCGAACGACGACGAAACCCTGCGCGATCGCCTCGAGGGTATGGCGCGTCTCTGTGGCCGCACTCGCGAGGAGCTTTCTCGACTCATGTTTGAGGAGGACCCGGATTCCATTCGATGGGTAGATGTCGGCCTCCCGGGTCGGGGCGCGGGCTCCGATCCAGGAATCGCCCTTCACATGACTCCGGTTTCGGTAGCCACCTCGCTAACGAAAGCGCTGTGGAACCGAACGCGCAGCGGGGCCGTTGTGCTCGTCTCTGCGACTCTTGCAAACTCGGGCGGTTTTTCATACCAGCGCCAACGTCTCGGTATCCCCGAGGACGCGATCGAGTGCCTGGTCGGCAGCCCGTTCGACTTCAAGCGGCAGGCCATGCTGTACGTACCGGGGCACCTACCCGCTCCGGCCGCGACGACCAGCTATGCCGACCATATCGCGGATGAGATCCAGCGGGTCCTTAAGCTGACCGAAGGCAGGGCCTTTCTGCTGTTCACCTCTCGAGCGATGATGAACATGGTCTATGAGCGGTTACAGGTCCGGGAGCTCGCCTACCCGATGTTCAAACAGGGCGATATGCCGCCGGCCAAACTGGTCGAAGCATTCCGGTTCAGCGGCAATGGCTGCCTGCTTGGGGTCCAAACCTTCTGGGAGGGGGTCGACATCCAGGGGGATGCGCTCTCATGCGTCATCATAGACAAGCTGCCGTTTGCTGTGCCGGACTCACCGATTACGAAGGCGCGAATCTCGGCGGTCGAGCAGGATGGTGGCAACTCATTCCGGGACTACTCCATTCCGCAGGCCCAGATCAAGCTGAAGCAGGGCTTTGGCCGGCTCATAAGAACCAGGTCAGACCGAGGAGTTGTCTGTATTCTCGACTCTCGCCTGATTACACGTGAATACGGCGCCGAGTTTGTGCGGCATCTGCCGCCCGCGGCACGAGCCAGCAAATGGTCACGAGTGGAGAAGTTCTGGAGCAGCGGGCCACCAGACCATCCTCCGATATCCTGCGGCTCTCAACGGGACGATGCGGTGACCGATGAGACGAGCCCCGGATCAAATCCCGGATATCCTGTGACGGCCGATGTGTCCTCCGCGTCAATCGTCCCACCTACCTCGAGTTGATTGCCATTCGCCGTCACCGTGTATCGCAGTTCGATTGACAGCCTCGTCTGATCGTTGAGTGCCCAGCCCCGATCGAGCGCATAGTAAGCCGTCTCCGTCCCCGAAAGCTCGCCGCTCCCCGTGAACGTCACGCCATTTGGCAAAGACTGGCGAACCTGCGCGTCGATTCCCGGCACCGGCCCCTTGTACGCGTACGTCACCTCCACGTGGGCACACGGGAACTCCTGATACATTTCAAAGCCAGTAAGTGTAGTCTTGTAGGTCAGCAGCGCCCCGCCCAGCGCATCGTGCTGCGGAAGGCGAACATGGCCAGTCCAGGTGTCACCGGGTCGAAGTACCCTATTCGGAAACGTGATCGCGCCAAAGCTCTGGCTTGTGACCCCGGAGAGCCCGGCTGGGACGAGGCGGCGAGCACGGCAAAAGTCTCCCAAGACCTCTTCATGGCCGAGCCGCTGAGTCCTGATACTGCCGCCACACGCGCGAAAGAGACACGCAGCGCATCCTGGCCCGGCTTCCCTGACGAAAATGAACCATGTTTCCGATGTAACGTCAGAAGCGTTACTTTGAAGCATCGGCGCGTGGACGGCGGAGCACTTTTCGAAGGGAGGTGGGTTATGAGAACAAGCTGTGCGGCTGGAGTCGTTCTCGGGCTCGCCGCGGTGCTATTTTCACATCCGGTCGCCGCCCAGCCTGTAGCGACGTTTGGCCCCTCGACGATCGATGCCATGATCAGGCAGGAGTGGAGGCGTAGTGGTTTAACAACGGCCCCGCCGGTGGACGACGCGCGGTTCCTGCGCAGGGCGTACCTGGATATCGCGGGCACGATACCGCCGGCTCAGGTGATCACGGATTTCCTTTCCGACCGTTCGCCGGATAAACGGACCAAAGCCGTGGACGCCCTGCTGGACAGTCCGGGATATGCGGTCAACTGGACGAACTATTGGAACCGAATCCTGATGTTCGGTCGCGCTGAAAACGCGCGCTTCGTAGACCGGGTGGCGTTCAAGCGCTGGCTCTACGATGAGTTCGATCAGAATGTACACTGGAACAAGCTGGTCTACGATCTCATAACCGCAACCGGTCAGAATAGCGCAGGAGGACCGATCGTCCAGCGAGCCATGGCCAACATGAGAACGGTTGCTATAGTCGACCCCGATACGGGAGCCAGAATAAATGGGGCGACCAACTGGACGCTGAAATACCAGGGAAAGCCCGAGGACCTGGCAGGCAACGCCTCTCGAATCTTTCTTGGCGTACAGATCCAGTGCGCACAGTGCCACGACCACAAAACCGAGAAGTGGAAACAGGACGATTTCCGTCGCCTGACCGCCTGCTTTGTGAATTCGCGGCCGAGGTTGCTGGTCAGCGACAAGATGGCTAAGGACTTTCGTGTCGAGCTGATCGACTTTAACCGGCCGCTATTCCCACGTGGTCAAAATGCGAAAAGGCTCGTCGCGGCGAACAGCATGGCGCCATACGTTCAGGCTCAGCCCGCCGCGTTAGACGGCACCGATTTTTCGGAAGCCGTCAATCGGCGGCGAGCCCTCGCGGCGTGGATGACATCTCCGTCGAATACCTGGTTCGCTCAGGCAATCGTTAACCGTATATGGTCTCACTTCCTGGGCCGAGGCTTTGTCGAACCGATCGATGACTTCCGTCCATCCAATCCCCCGTTGATGCCGGAGCTGATGAAGCGCCTGTCCGAGGACCTGGTGGCCAACGACTACGACCTGAAACACCTCATCAAAATAATCTGCGGCACGCAGGTATACCAGCTATCGGCGGCGGCATCCGCGACGTCGGATGACGGGAACACGCTCTGGGCACGCTTTCGGCTCAAGCCGATGGGGCCGGAAGAGACACTGGACGCTGTCATCACCGCTACCAACCTGCAGCCGGTTCTGGAGAGGCAGTTCGGCGTCAACATCGATCAGATGAAGGCCGCTGTCCAGCGCCAATTCACATTTTTGTTTGACGTTGACGAGGAGTTCGAGCAGAAGGAGTTCGAAGGAACGATTCCCCAGGCGCTGCTGCTGCTCAATGGTGGAATCACGAATCGTGGTGTGATTCCAATTCCGGGGGCTGCGCTTAGCGACGTGCTTGCCATGCCGGGTGGCGATGAAGCGCGAATCGAGTCGCTCTACCTGAGAACCGTCTCTCGCAACCCTACCGCGATCGAGATGTCCCGCTGGATTGCATTCCTAAACGCTCCCAGGGAGATAGTCCATCCGGGTCCGCCATCCGTGCCCGACACGTTCACGCGGCGGGAACTGCGCCAAGCATCGCGCCCGCAGCCTGGTAAGAAGGCCGGCGCGCCAGGCGGATTCGATGCGCTCAGCAGGATCGGCTCCGGTCCCCTCGCGCGTAACGTAACTGTACTTCCGCGACAGCAGGCATACGAAGACCTGTTCTGGGCGCTGTTGAATTCGTCGGAATTTATGTTCAATCACTGACCGGTTCATTTCGACCGACAGAGTCTCAAGGAAAACGTCAATGACGGTGTCGATACACACGGGGCATCAGGCAAAGGATGCCGCTACAGCGGAACAGGCCGCCGCGCACTTGGACGCGGAAGAGCGGCGACTGCGCGAAAGGAATGGGGGAAGCTGTCCGGGCCCGGTGGACCTGTATTCGTCGGAAGTCTCGCGTCGCGGCCTGATGAAGATCGGAATGGGTGGACTGCTTAGCCTGCTGTTCGCTCAGTGGCTGGACCCGCGCGGTGCGGCAGCTGAGGGCGCCGGAACGGCGCACAAGGCAAAGTCCTGCGTGCTATTGTGGATGAACGGCGGTCCTAGTCACCTGGACACCTGGGATCCCAAACCGGGCAGCTCCATGGCCGGCCCTGGCAAGTCGATCAAGACGCGCGCACAAGACGTCATGATCTCCGACCGAATGCCCCAGATTGCGGATGTAGCAGACCGGCTCGCGATTGTTCGAGGCATGAATAGCAAAGAAGGTAACCACCAGAGGGCACAGTACCTCCTGCACACCGGCTACGCACCCAATCCCACGCTGACGCACCCGTCGCTAGGTGGTTGGGTCAGCGAGGAGCTCGGTGACCCGAATTTCGATCTGCCCAATTTTGTAAGCATTAGCGGACCGTCGATGAGTGCCGGATTCCTCGGAGTTCAATACGGGCCACTGGTCATAAATCAGCCCGGTCAGGCTCCACAGAACATCGCATATGCCGCTGGCGTGAACGACGCTCGCTTCGATGCCCGCCGTCAGGCGCTTCGCATGCTGGAAGACGATTTCGTTTCCGTGACCCGTGACGCCAAGGTTTCTGGTCGCCAGGCGGTCTATGGAAAGGCCGTACGCATGATGCGGTCGCCGCGCCTGAAGGCATTCGACATTGCCGAAGAGCCTGAGGCGGTCAGAGCCGCGTACGGCGAGACGGACTTTGGAAAAGGCTGCCTCGTGGCGCGTCGCCTCGTAGAGGCCGGCGTAAAGTTCGTGGAGGTAGTCCTCGACGGCTGGGACACACACCAGAACAACTTCGACCGCGTGGGCAAACTAGCCGCAACCTACGACCCGGCCATGGCCAGCCTCGTGAAAGACCTGGGACATCGCGGATTGCTGGACAGCACGCTGATACTATGGATGGGTGAGTTCGGCCGCACGCCGAAGATCAACGCAAACGAGGGACGGGACCACTATCCCGGCGCATGGAGCGCGGTGTTGGCAGGCGGCGGCGTAAAGGGCGGGCAGGCATATGGTCAGACCGACGCGGATGGCGCCAGGGTAGTGGACGGGCAGGTGTCGGTACCCGACCTGTTCGCGACAATCACTACACTCCTCGGGATGAATCCGTCGAAGACGTTTCAGACGCCGGTCGGACGCCCGATCTCGATCACGGAGAAGGGAACGCCCGTGCGAGGTCTGATCGCCTGACGCCATTCTTCGGGGATCTGTAAACCGACGCGCCTCCAGACTACGTATTGAGCCTTACCATTATCAACTTTGGCAGAGAGGGCCTCCTTCCGATCGAGACAACCGCCAGGCTCAAGGCTGTCTATCAGCCCGCACCGATTCTCGGATTCGTGTCGCATAAGCTCATTCCGGGGCTTCGCGACGCATCACGCGAGGCCGGCTGCGATCTCCTGGTTGCCAACTCGGCGC
Organism: Chthonomonadales bacterium; assembly: GCA_038211235.1. Taxonomy (GTDB): domain Bacteria; phylum Armatimonadota; class Chthonomonadetes; order Chthonomonadales; family Chthonomonadaceae; genus DATGJU01. The sequence goes on from JBBQVV010000131.1 coordinate 13,213, forward strand.
TCGTACTTCGTCTGGCTCAGCTCGTGGCGCACCTGGCGCCGCTTGACGGCTCCGTCGCTCAAATCGTGGAGGCGGAGGAGTTCGCGGACGAAACGGATGGAGCCGGATAGGCTAAGGTCAACCTGTCTCCTGCCTTTATTCGCACTCCTCGCGCCCATGCGTCGGCTGCCATTCGTTTTCCATTTTCAGGTTGCGCTTCGCGCAGCAGCGCTGTCGTGCCCTCGCCCGCGGCAACGAGCACTCCGGGAGGAGACTTACTGAATCCAAGGATGGTTCCAGGCGGCTCGCTTTGCCCTGATCTGATGGCCGCCGCGGCCGACCACACCTTCACGCGCTTGGTTCCAGCCTCGGCGTACGCTCCCGGCCTGGGGGTCAAGCCGCGAATTCTGTTTACGATCTGGCTGGAGGTCTCTCCCCAGCGTATGATGGCCTCCTCCGGCTGAATCGCCGGTGCGAATGAAGCCTGCGAATCGTCCTGACGCCTTCGCGCAATAGTGCGTGCCACGAGTCCGTTGAGCGTCTTAACGAGCAGGGCCGCTCCGAGATCGGCCAGCTTTGGCAACAGGGTGCCGGCATCGTCCTCCGGATCGATCCGCATGGTATCGGTGAGCAAGACATCTCCCGTGTCGAGCGTCGCATCCATCCACATCGTTGTGACGCCTGTCTCCTGTTCACCTGCCATGATTGCGCGCTGAACGGGCGCTGCTCCGCGATATTTAGGCAGAAGAGAGCCATGGACGTTTATCGGACCGAGCGGGGGCAATTCCAGCAGCTCCTGTGGGACAATCTGGCCGTACGCGGCCAGCGCCAATACGTCGGGAGCGAGCTCTCGCATGGTCGCGAGGAACGCCGCCGCCCGCACACGCCTCGGCTGCGTGATAGGCAGGCCATGGCGCAGTGCCGCTAGCTTTACCGGAGTGAGGACCAGGTGACGGCCTCGGCCGCTCTGCCTGTCTGGTTGCGTCACGACGGCCAGGACCTGATGCCCGGCGTCGACGAGTGCATCGAGGCAAGGGACGGCAAATTCTGCCGTTCCAAAGAAGACAATCCGGAGCGATCGTGGGGCGCTGCAAGTCATATCGTCTTCTCTTCAAGCCTACTCTGGCAGCGCTGCCTCTTCATCGTCCTCATTGCCGGTTGACCATTCAAGCGTGTCCGGATCGGCCCTGTCGATGAACAGGATGCCGTCTAGATGATCGATTTCGTGTTGGATCACCCGCGCCTCCAGCCCCTTCACACGCCGCGAGACGGGCCGGTTCTTCTCGTCGTAGCCACGTAGTCGCAGCTCGTTGGCGCGCTTTACCACCCCCTGCAGGCCGGGAATCGAGAGGCAGCCCTCTTTGGGCTCTGTCTGCTCGCCGGACATGGAGAGGATCTTCGGGTTAATCAAGACGCGCAGGCCGTCCCCCTCGTGCGCGTCATACACGATGATTCGTACGGAGGATCCGACCTGGGGCGCAGCAAGTCCGAGGCCATTCGCATCCGCCATGATGGCACTCATCTTCTTGATCAGCCTGGACGTTTCCGATGTGATTCGCGTAATCGGCCTGGCGGGATGGCGCAGGACGGGATCGCCATATTTTACGATATCGGGGAAACGATCCCAGGCCTCCATTAACTCCGGAGGCACGTCGATCTTGGGATCGGCTGTCACGGGCGGCATAGCAAAGCTCCTCAACTCAGAAGCCCAGCCTGGGGCTCTTTACCGGCGAATGCGCCACCATCGGACGGCGTGCGAGTGTGCCGTCCCGGTGGTCAAGAATAAGGTCGGTACAGATTGAATACTCGTCCAGCAGCTCCGCCGCGACCTCGTCGCACTTCTCGCGCACCGGGAACTGCCGGGCGATATCGCGAGCAACCTGATCCGCTGAACGCGACTCGACAATCTCCACGACAGACTGATCGGTCTCGTTAACCTGGAGGCGCGTCTCCCACGGCAAGCTGCACTGCTGCGTCATAAACCCGGCGACATCCGGAGTCATTGGCTGGCGCTCCGTCCACCGCAAGTCGAGCGCGTAGACGATCATTCCCGCCCTTGCCTGCATCAGGTCGAAGAACTGCTCCTCGGCCATCTGGTTGAGAGTGTCCGGACTCTCGCTGTCGTCCGCCCCCACAGGCAGGCTCATACTCACGTCGTACGAATGCGACAAGACGAGGAGCGCGAACGTCTCCTCACCGTCCGTATTGTCGCCATGGCGGTATTCCCGGACATCCGCGGGATCAAGTCGCCACCACTCCGCGAAGAGCCGTGCCAGAGGCTCGGATGTCTCCCCGAGCCAGAGAAGCCGCGATGGCGAGTAACCCTTCGCATCCAGGAACGCGGCGCTGACGGCGACGACGTAGGCGACATCCTCCTCGGTTGGGCCGAAGTAGACAAATCGGCCGCTAGCCTTCGGCTGTTCCTGGTCCACTGATCCGTCGATGGGTCCAGCGGAATCATCATGCCGGATCACTCCGCCGGCCGCGTCGGACGAATCCTCTCCCTCGCCGGTCTCGGCATCCAGGACCTGCTGCTGTCCGGGATCCGGGTTGGGGTTCATCTCGATCACAATGCCGCGAGTCTGAACGTAGTGCCAGGCACTCAGGTCCAGCTCCTCCAGCTCGTCAAAATCGCTCACGCGCGCCATGAGATCGCCGACTTCCTCGCGCACAATGGGAAGGCTGGGGAACTCGGCGAACTGTTCGAAGGCTTCGGGCGGCGCAATCTGATAGACTGCCTCTGCCGCGTCGATCTGCCG
>JBBQVV010000132.1:0-15889 GCA_038211235.1 Chthonomonadales bacterium
GCTGAACGGCCTGGAGGTCGGAGAAAAGGGCAGCGAAGTGCGCCTCGCAGCGCCCGGAACCGTACACGTTGCCGCGAAATGCGCCGCGCGCTGGACTGCGGGCGGAGGCTCGAAGGCGTCGCGGATCGAAGTGATTGTAAACGGCTATCCCGTCGCACAGAAGGAACTGCTCGCCGACGGCGCCACGCGCGACTTCTCGTTCGATCTTCCTATCGAGAAGAGCTGTTGGGTGGCGATGCGCATACTGGGATCCTCGCACACCAACCCGATCTTCGTGATGGTAGACGGCAAACCGATCCGCGCGAGCCGCCGGAGCGCCGAATGGTGCCTGGCCAGCGTCGAGCAGTGCTGGAAAGAGAAGGAGCGGTTCATCGCGCCCGCCGAGCACGAGGACGCCATCCGCGCTTACGATCATGCGCGGGAGGCCTACCGGCGCATCCGGGCGGAATGCGCTGCCCAGTGACGAAGGAAACGGTTAGTTTTCGGGTCTAGGTGGAAAATTCATCCTGCCGCCCGTCAAGCGAGTCCCCTGGAGTGCGTGCGACATGTCGCCGCTTTGGATCCGCAGACATGTCTGCGGGCATTGTGCCTGGCAGGCGGCGAGTCCCGTGGTAATCGGCGACACGTCGCCTCTGGGAAAGCGCAGACATGTCTGCGCACTCCAAATGGCGGTGAGCTATTGGGCTACGGGAAGGGTTGGGTTGAAGCGATGACGGTGAGATGGCGATGGGGTACGGTGTTCGTTGCGTGAACTGCGGATTGGTCTGGCGATAGCGATACTGATGCTGGGGGCTCCTGCGCGGGATTGTGCCGCGCGCCCTGACAGTGCACAGTCAGGCGGTGTATGCGCGCAGGCGAAGCCACTGATTTCGTTGTTTGTCGCACATGGACGGCCATTTCCCAGGCCGTTTGCAGAGCGCCTTGCGCGCGCCGCCGATGCGGGACAGGTGGGCCAGGTCGACAAGATCCTCGCAGCTAAGGCACTCCTGGAGATACGAATCAATCCGGAGTCCCGAGTTAAGGTGCTGCGCGGTCCTGCCCTCGCGGAGCTGAATCAGGGGCACGAGAGGCTGTTTCTGATCCGCATCCTCAATGAGGGCGGCGTTACGGCTCCACTGCGCCTTTCCGGGCCTAACCTGGCGCCGGAGATAGGGCAGGACATACCGGTCGAGCGTAACCGGTGGCTTCGGGCGTACCTCCTGCCGGATGCCGGATCAAACAAGCCGCCGCGCCTGACCGGCGCCGCACTGGAGTATTTAGTGATCGCTTTGTCGACCCGTGAGATGGGCCTCCGCGATGCGACGCTCGCTTTCGATGTGGGCCAGGGCACTCAGGATCTCGGTTTCCGCGGCGAGTGTGCGATCCTGTTTCGCTGCCGCCCAACTCCACGTAGGTGATTCGGACCGGCCGGGATAGCTTGCGTAAGGTCGTTTGGGACCGTCATAGGTTCAGCTAGGGAGGTCGAGAAACGGCGTTACCGCCGAGTGGTTTTCGGACCGGAGTGCCGGTGAGGTCGCGCGATGACGCTCGTATATATTGACCACTGTTTTGAGAATGGCTCGCCGCTGCAGTGGAAAACGGACGGCGAGGGTATCGTTCACATTGATCTGCTGTACGATTACGAGCGGAACTCGCCAAATCGCGCGGCAGGGCACTGGCACTTCCGTATTGAAACGTCGCCGGGGTCCAATGCTCGCATTGTCTTGTCTAATTTCGACAACATCTGGAACGGCAAGCACGGATCACCGATTTCCGATCGCAGCGTCTGTTTTGTCTCCACCGGCGACAGCGCCTGGAGAGCCGTTCCCGCGCACAAGACTGCGGACAACAGGCTTGAGCTTGAACTGCGGTTCGAGGCTCCGCGCCTCACGCTGGCCCGCCTCGAGCCCTATCAAGTGTCCGATTTAGACCGGCTGCTGCAAGAAATCGAAACGCATCCGCATGTCGAAATTACGCCGATCGGCAAGACCGTCGAAGGCAGGGAGCTGGAGATCGTTCGCATTGGGCAGCCGTCCGCGCCATACCGTGTACTGATACGAGCACGCGCGCATTCCTGGGAGCCCGGCGGCAACTGGGTGGTGCAGGGATTGATCCGGGGCCTTCTGGAGAATAACGAAAAGAATACGAAGTTCCTGGCCCGCTGCTGCGTATATGTCCTACCGATGGCGGAGAAGGATGGCGTTATGCGGGGTAGGACGAGATTCAACTCGCGAGGCATGGACTTGAATCGGGGCTGGGAGCGTCCCGCTGACCCGGAACTCGCGCCGGAGAACAGCGCGCTGGAGTGCTGGCTGGAGGCGCTGGTTGGATCGCGCCGGGCGCCTCAGCTGATGATCGATCTGCACAACGACAACAGTGGAAGGCTGCACGTCAGCCGGCGGGATAACCCAGGCGATCGGCATGTGGCGCGGATGCGCCGGCTCGAAACCGTCCTGCGAGAACACACGTGGTTCACGGAAGGTATTCAGTTCTCGACGCCCGGTTCGCCCTGGACGGTAGGACAGGGACTGCTCGAGCGGTATGGAATCGACGCATGCGTTCTGGAGTTGAATTGCGACTGGATCGCTGGTCTGGGGACGCCGCCGTTCGGTGGCCACTGGGAGACATTCGGCCGGCAGCTGCGCGACGTATTCAAAGGTTATTTCGCCGACTGACAAGGACACCCTCTCACTATGAACATTCCGACCACGAGCCGACTTTCTGTCTCCTCGTTCAGCCTCCACCGCACCCTCGGCGTCAACTATCGCGATCTGCCGGGCGACGATGGAACGCGGCCGTGTCTGGACGTCTACGGCCCTGCCAGGATTTCGCTGCTCGACCTGCCTGCCAGGCTCGCAGCAGCCGGACTGTATACGCTTGAGATATCGCATCCTCATCTGCCGAGTCGAGATATCGAATACCTGAAGGAACTGCGCGCGGCGCTCGATCAGGCAGAGGTCTCTCTTCTCACAGTGCTGGTGGAGGCGGGCGACCTGACGGATCCCGTTCACGGCGATCGCGATCGCGATTGGATGGCTGGATGGATCGGCACAGCGGGACTACTCGGCGCGCAGCGCGCCCGGGTCATTGCCGGGAAGGCGCGCTGTTCGGCGGAGACCTTGAAGAAGAGCGCCGTCGGGCTTCGCAGCCTTGCCGCACACGGACGTGACCACGGGGTGCGTGTGACGACCGAGAACTGGTTCGATCTAACGTCTGGACCTGAAGCCGTCTGCTCGCTGCTGGACTGCCTCGATGGCGAGGTAGGTTTCAACCTGGACTTCGGCAACTGGGCCGGCGAAACCAAATACGCCGACCTGGCACGGATCTTCCCGTACGCAGAGTCATGCCACGCGAAGTGTGCATTTCTATCAGATTATGTGCCCAACTCCGGCGACTTTGTGCGCTGCCTCGATCTGGCTCGCGAAGCGAGCTTTATAGGCCCATATACGCTGATCTACGATTCCCCAGGCACGGACGAGTGGAGGGGACTGGCTATCGAACGCGACCTGGTCGTGCCATACCTTTGACCGCGAAGTATCGCCCGTAATGCGTAAAGGTCGTATCGTCACTCGGCGGCCGGACCCTTCCAGACGCTGCCTCCGAAGGTGGTTACGTACATGTGGTCCGGATCCGCCGGATCGAACGTCACGCGCTGCACGTTGCTGAACGGCAGCCCATCGATGGATTTCCAGGTCGCGCCGTTATCTCGGCTGAGCCAGAGTCCCGCTCCTGGCGCACCCTCCGTCAGCGTCATGTAGATCCAGCCCGGATGTTTCGGATGAAGGTAGGCGCCGAAGTGCTCCGGCCCCTTCTGTGCGAGCCGCCGCCACGTGGCGCCTCCATCCTCCGTGCGGTACAGCCCCGCCTGGTTCTCGCCAGCGGCATTGCACGCGCTCAGATAGATCACGCTACTGTTGTGAGGGTCGACCGTCATGTCCTTCGGCCAAAGCAGCGGCAGTGATGCGTTGGCCAGCGCCCAGTGATCGCCATCGTCCTTCGATCGATACAGCCCCACGCCGTCCGATTGAAACCTGCCGTTCACCCTGAGCGCCGTTACCACGGCGAAAACGGTGCCGTCTGCATGCACTACTACACGGGAGACCCTGCGGTTGGTGGCCGAACCGAGCCCCTGACTCTTCACAGACCATGACTTGCCGCCGTCCGTCGACTTGTACACGCCTGCGCCGAAAACCCCGGCATAAAGAACACGCGCGCCGCGGTCGCTTCGCGGATCGACAACGACCGAGGTCACGGGGAGCGCCGGCAATCCGGCGTTGGACTTGCTCCAGCTTGCGCCGAAGTCCGTGCTGACACAGACGCCGCCCGGCAGGTTGCTTCGGTGGCTGCCGTGGATGATGTTGCCGTTCGGGATATCGTGAGTATCCGAGAAGGCGCCCCAGATCAACCCCGGCGTTTGCGGGTCGAATGCAAGCTCGTAACAGGTGTTGCGCCACTGCGCGCGTCCACGTGTCGCCCACCACTCCCACGTCTTCCCGCTGTCCATTGACCGGGCAAACCCAATGTCCGTATAGCAGATATAGTGTCGTCTAGGCTCGAAGGGATCGATGTAGTAGTTCCAGGTCGTCGTGACCACGAGCCCGTTGCAGATCCAGAGTGGATTGGCGGCCGCTCCGGCCGGCGCGGAGGCGGTTTCCGGGGCGTGGCGGGTGTGGCCACAGCGCCAACGCTTGCCGCCGTCCGCCGTGACGTAGCATGATCCTCCGGTAACCATAATCAGCCGGTTCGGGTCGTTTGCATCGATGGCGACTGAAGGGACATCCTGGTAGTACTGTCCGTCGACGGCGACCGTATAGTCCGGCTCGACGTTCATGCCCGGATACCGGGGATCGGCCTGGAATGTCGCCCTCCAGGTAGCACCCGCATCATCGGACCGGTAGACGGTAGCATCGTGCGGCGGCGGCACTCCTGTGCTGGTATTGAACGCGTAGACCGTGCGAGGCTGAGCATTGTTTGTCAGCAGATGCCTGTACTGCGCGATTGGCCCCATCGCCCACTCATCGTAAGGCTTTGTCTCGACGTTCAGGCCCCGGCCCATCGCGGATTGCCAAGACTCACCACGATCTGTGGAGCTGTAGATCCCGCCCGTTATCCGGTCTCCCGCCAGCTCGCTCGGGACGCTGCAGTAGAGGACCGTCGCGTGACCCTTCACATTCGTCCCGCCCGAGAAGGATAGTAGTGGACGCGCAGGGAGGCCCTCGCTCTTTCGCGCCCAACTTTGGCCACCGTCGTCGGAGCGCCAGACGCCCTCGCCGGTCCCGGCAAAGCATGCCGGCGACGCTCCCGCGCCGCCAGTGGCGAAGTGGAACGCAAGTGGATCGCCGCGCGGCCCATCGCAGCGAGTCCAGGTAAGTCCCGCATCGTGCGAACGAAAGATGCCAGCGTCCGCAGCGGCTAGCAGAGAGCGCGGATCATTCGGGTCGATCGCGATCTCCCCGCTGAGATTCGCCGGCAGGTTGCCGAGTGGCTGCCAGTGCTCTCCGCGATCATGGCTTATCTTGAGACCTGTTCGTCCGTCGGCAGCGTAGATGATGTTCGGGTCGGTGGGATGGAACGTTGGCCGGCATCTCGTGCTCGTCTGAAGCTGCGAGTGGTGTATCATGCGCCACTGCAGCCCGCCGTCGACCGTGACGTATGCTGCGCTCATGTCGCAGTTCACCATCATGACTTTCGGATCCGCAGGACTGATTGCCGGCGTGAACATCGCGCCGCCGCCGGACAGTCCGATCGGTTCCCACATCGCGTGTGAACCAGCGACCTCCTGGCAGCCCGCGCCGACCGCAGCGCTGACAGCGAGGACCAGAGCCACCCAGATCGTCCCATGCGAGGATTTCATTCTTAAGCCTCCCTTGCCAACCCGCTCGACTTCAACCGGCACATCCCCCTCTATCTTACGGCAATATGACGCACTTACGCAAGGCTGCGGCAGCGGAGTCGAACGTAGACGCACGCCGGAGGGATCTCTCGCAAGGGCGACATGCAGCCTAACGTTTCTGACCGTCCGGCCCGTCAGAAGCGTGTGCGACCATGCAGACAGCCGCGCCGTGAACCGCAAACTTCACGAACGCCTGTATCGCTCAAGCCCCGCTTAATGACCGGTACGTTGGAGGCCACGAAATGACGCGAAAGAACCTGGTTCTCAGGCGCAGCTTTAGCGCCGCACTGATCTTAGCACCGATCCTTGCAGCAGGATGTGGTTCCGCGCGGGATGTAATCGGGACGTGGGAAGGCGCGGTTCACCTGGACGTGACTCTGCCGGACGGCCGGCCCGCGACCAGGGCCTTTCGCCGTGTGATCATTGTTCGGCGTGACGGAGGCCAGTTTAAGGCGACACTGGCCAGCCCTGACGAGGGGTTGGGTGAGGCCCAGGCGAACGACGTTACGTTTAAAGATGGAGCACTTAACGTGGTCGTGCCCTCGCGGTCGGAGACGTATGATGGCAGGATCAGCCCGGACGGAACGGAGCTGAGAGGCACGCTGAAACAGCTGCAATCCGACATGCCGCTAGTACTTAAGAGAGCGAGCGGTTCGTAACTGTTCATGGACTCGGTAACCGCTAGATTTGGCTCGCTAGTCGCCCTTCTTGCCTGCGTCTTCATCGCCACGGGTCCTTCAGCGCTCCGTGCGGAGGGCGGCAAGCAATCGTTCGTCCGGCGTACGCTGCCGGCTGTGCGGGCAGTGTCGCCGCCGAAAATCGACGGCGACCTTTCCGACGCCTGCTGGAAAGACGCGCCCAGTGCCCAGACCTTTCTGGACCAGCAGCAGGGCGACCCGGCCCCGGATCAGACCGAAGCCTATATGCTCTATGATGCGCGGTACATCTATGTCGCCTTCCGTTGTAAGGACAGCCGTCCCGACCAGATCGTCGCGAGAGAGCGGGTTCGTGACGTTTTCACGGGCAGCACTGAAGACAACGTCGCCGTCATGCTCGATCCGTTCCTTACTCATCAGCGCAGCGACTTCGCGCGATTCGTCGTCAATGCCCTGGGCACTCGGGCCGCGCGAATTGGCGGTGGACGCGCCAATAAGGCGGAATGGAAGGGCGATTGGGACGCTGCCGCAAAGCGGACGACCGACGGCTGGACCGCTGAGATGCGCATTCCCTGGGCGATACTCAACTATCCCCGACGTCGCGCGCCTGCCTCCATCGGCATCAACTTTCGGCGCTGGCAGCAGCACACCAAAATCGAATCGATCTGGAGCAATATCGGACCTCAGGCGTTCAACGAGCTGGAGGGCCTTTGGACTCAGGTGCAGGTGCCGCTTACCGCGTTTCACCCTCACCTGTCGCTGCTGCCCTATACACTATCGTCCATTACCGGTAGTGGCGCGAGCCCCAGCTTCGGCGTGGACGCACGCTACTCCATCTCTCCGGAACTGACCTCCGTCGCCAGCGTCAATCCGGACTTCGGCACCGTGGAAGGAGCCGTCGAGAGCATCACCTTCTCCCGTAGCGAGCAGTATGTCCGCGATACCAGACCATTCTTCCTGGAGGGACGTGGACTATTCAGTTCGGGAACGTCCGGCGGTATCCTATTCTATTCCAACCGGATTCCCAGCTTCGACGTAGGCGCAAAACTCTACGGCAAGGTCACGCCCATGGACACGCTGGCATTCCTCAATACGATCCAATTCGGAGCGCGCAATGATACCGTGCTCAGCCTGCAGCACACGCTCTCCCCTACCGCTACCGCCGGGCTGTACTTCAACCAGATGAGCGCGACCGATGACAATAACGTGGTTGGCGAGATCTCCGGCGACTCTCGATGGGGAAAGTTCAACGTCGGCGGCGCGTGGGCTCTGACTGGGGGCCGTAACGCGGGCGGCAGCGCCAAAACCCTATCGCTGAACTATGCCGACCGGCGACTGGTTCACTCGGTGGAGTACCTCGATCATGGTACCGGCTTTCGAGCCGCGGACGGTTTGATACCGTTTAAGGACTTCAAGGGCTTTGACAGCTACGAGGACTACCATACGGTCTGGCGCAAAGGATATTGGCAGGCTTTCGATGCGAGTGTTGGGACGGAGTATCTGTGGCACCAGGATGGGCGCCCGTTCCAGCGTGGAGCCGGAATCAATTTCAACCTCAACGCTCGCAGGGATTGGGGAGTGGGACTTCAGCTAAACTTCAATCGATTCGATGCGCAGACCGACAAGACCATCGGTTTCGACGTTACCGGCGGAATATCAAACCGTTATCGGCAGTGGAGCGTCTACTTCACGACCGGAACGGAAGGGGATCGCCCCGCGACTTTTGTAGGCCCGAGGTTCAGCCTGCGCTTCTTCAGGAGGTGGGATGTAATCTATTCGGCAGCCATTCAGAACCGGGATGGCGTCAAGGCGCAGCACGTTCTCACGGTGAACTGCGAGCTGTCACCAACACGCGCGCTGGGTGCGCGTCTCGTGGCGAGCGGCGGGACCGTCAACGGCTATCTCTCGTATCGCAGCTCCGGGCAGCGGGGCATGAACTCCTACATCATCCTCGGCGACCCGAACACGAAGCGCCTCACGAAGCGTATCTCGGTCAAGCTCGTCTTCGCACTGTGAGTGGACTCGACCGCGCTCAGTGGTCCGGACCGAATACGGTGTCGAGGAACAGATAGCGATCTCGGTGCGCTTCCGGTTCGACGCGCGACTCCACGTCCAGGCGCATCACAGGCACCCTCTTGTCGCGGTTCGCGGCCGGCCATTCCGGCAATCCTGGTCCATTTGGATTTCCGGTCTTGATGAAGTTGGCAAAGTAGGCCTGCATCGTTTCGGAGACCCTGAAGTCGGCCGGAGTCCAGGCAAACACCTTATTTGTGGAGAGATTTCCCATCGCATATTCAATCTCTGCCGAGTGAACGGCTCCCTGCGCCCGAGGCGCCGCCACCGCTCCACCGCGGAAGATGCCACCGGCAAGGCCGGGCGTCGCGTTCCCCATCTCGGCCGTCATCGGCGGCCTCGGCCGCGCGTACAGGTATCTGTAGACCGGCTTACTGCCGGTCTTGCCATGCTGGTCGGCCCATTTCCAGGTGCTGAAGCCGATAAATCGGTCCCCTGCCATGTCCGTCGCAGCCTGGGTAACCTCCTCCGGCGTAGTCGCGGAGTAAGCCTTCAATGCGGCGTCGGCGTGGTCACCGTACAGCTTTCGCATTGAGCTAACGTAGTTCTCCCGTGTCGGCTCCTCATCCCCAAGAACCGCCCCATAGCTCATCTCCTCCGAATTCCATCCCACGAGCAGGGGCACGTGCGCCTGCTCGCCTGAAGCGAAGATCTCGACTGGTAGCTTCGGCAGGAAATAGCCGTCCACGTTCGAGCTGAACCGGAACGGGTGTCCTTTGGCCGCTGCGTCGAGAATCTGTTGACCCGAGAGATCCCGAATTCCGGCGAGCGAGGTAGCATTGCAATCTGCCGCGAACTTGATGCCGGCCTGTTCTGCCGCAGCGAGCGTCGTTGGAGGAAGCGTGGGATGGATTAGCGCGCCGCTCTCACCGATAGCGCCGGCGATCAGGCGCCGCGAAAGAGGCGAGGCCATCTGGGCGTGTACCGAGATCGATCCCGCGGACTCGCCCGCGATCGTTACCCGTTTCGGATCACCGCCAAAGGCCACTATATTATGGGTCACCCAGTGCAGGGCCGCGCTCTGATCCAGCAGTCCGTAGTTGCCAGACGCGTGATGCGGAGATTCGCGTGTCAGCTCCGGGTGCGCCAGGAAACCCAGCACGCCGAGGCGGTAGTTGACTGTCACTGCAACAAGACCCCGGCGCGCCATGCTTTCGCCATCGTAACGGGGCTCCGATCCGTCGCCCGCCACAAACCCGCCGCCATAGAAATAGACCAGGACGGGCAGCCGGGCATTCTCCGACTTCGTCGGCGTCCAGACATTTAGGTAGAGACAGTCCTCGCTCATGCCTTTTGACCGGAAGTTCATATCGCCGAAGATGGGCGGCTGCATGGCGCGGGGACCGAACTGGAGCGCGGGACGAACGCCTTGCCAATTAGTTACCGGCCGCGGCTCGCGCCATCGCAGGTTCCCGACAGGAGGAGCGGCAAACGGAATGCCCTTGAAGGCGCGGACGCCTGTGGAAGCGTCGCTGCTCCCCTCGATGACTCCGTTAGCGATCTTAACGCGGTTCTGCGCGCCGGCTCGCAGTGAGACGGCAAGCACGGCAAGCATCATGATGGCTGAGAGTATTACGGGGATCGTCATCGTCACCGGTGTGATTACCCTCCTGATCCTGCAATCAACAATATCGTCAGACGGCGGATGGCCGACAATTCGCATGTCGCCTCAGGTTGAAATCTCTGCCCGATTCGTGCGGGGCGATGGATCTGTTTCGATAGGCCGTCACATTGTACCGCAATCGTGCTGGACGGCACCTGCCGGTTCGTATTGCCAGACCGGACATGTAGTTACTTAGTAATAGTGTGCGCGGTGCCGTAAAGGCAGAAGGACTCTAAGTCGCTTCTAACCAATCATCGTGTGGCCCAGGTTGACGGCGGCCAATGAAAGGAGTTCACCATGCGACTCGCGCCCTATCTTAGTTTTCACGGCAACTGCGCGGAGGCGTTCAAGTTCTACGAACAGTCTCTTGGGGGCAGGATGCTTTCAATGTTCAAATACGGCGAGATGCCGGCAGGGGAACCGATACCCGCGGAACTGCGGGATCAGGTCATGCATGCGCGATTGAGCATAGGCGACGCGGAGCTGATGGGAGCGGATAGCCCCTCCGACCAATATCAGGCGCCGGCTGGTATCACCGTGTCGCTGCATCTTAACGATACCGTCGAAGCGGAGCGCATATTCGGCGCGCTTGCCGAGGGCGGCGTCGTCCAGATGCCGATACAGGAAACCTTCTGGGCTGTCCGATTCGCAATGCTTACGGATCGCTTTGGGGTACCCTGGATGATCAACTGCGAGAAGACAGCGTAGTCCATCCTGCAAATTGCATCGGCCCGCGCGTGAGCGATCTCTCCGAACACCGGTGCTGACCGCGCCTATACCACGGGACCGATCAGTGAAAGGACCTTCGAAGTGTTCCTGGCATGTGCACTTGCGTTGTCGGCGCTCTTTGCAAAGGTGACAGTTATGCCGGTTACGAGAGAGACGGTCACCTACAAAATGGTTGGCGATCTCAAGATTCAGGCCGACGTCTACCGGGGTCCCGGAGATCAGGTTCGGCCTGCGATTCTGTTTCTGCATGGCGGAGCGCTGATCGGCGGCAGCCGGTCAAACCTGCGCGACGACCAGATGCAGCGCTATGTGGACGCCGGCTTCGTTGTAATCTCGATCGACTACAGGCTTGCTCCTGAAACGAAGCTGCCGGGGATTATTGAGGACCTTCGGGATGCCTATGCCTGGCTGAGAACCCATGGGCAACGTCAATACCACGTCGATCCCGACCGGATCGCGGTTGTCGGACACTCCGCTGGCGGCTATCTCACTCTCATGGCCGGATTCTGCCTGACGCCGCGACCGAAGGCGCTCGTGGCGTTCTACGGCTATGGTGACGTGGCCGGCGAGTGGTACAGCCGGCCCGATCCATTCTACAGCCGGCAGCCTGCCGTCCCAAAGGATGAGGCATACCGCGTTGTCGGCAGCGCTCCCTTGTCGGAAGGGACCTCAAACTCGCGATTTCGCTTCTACATCTACTGCCGCCAGCATGGGCTGTGGCCGAAGGAGGTAGCCGGCCATGACCCCGATACGGAGCAGCGGACCTTTGACGCCTTCTGTCCCATTCGCAACATTGACCGAAACTACTCACCGACAATGCTGCTCCATGGGGACCAGGACACGGACGTCCCTTACGAGCAGTCTGTTGCCATGGCAGAAGCGCTGCAAAGGAGTCGCGTTCAACATGAGTTCATCACGGTCGAGGGCGGCGGTCACGGCTTCGATGGCGCTCACGGCGGTCTGAAAGACCCGGATATCGCCACCAGGTTCGACAAAGTGTTAGACTTCTTGAAGCGGCATGTCCAGTGACTTCGAGCTTGGGGAGTACCGGCGAGTTTTCGCCGCGACCCTACTTCAGCCCTCGCAGGGCGACTACGACATGCATTAGTGCGCGCGCCTGGTGGTAGGGATCCGTCCAGGCGTCGCTCTTTGCGCGGCCCGGAATCGCCGAGCCGTCCCGTTCCACGGTCGCATACCAGCCGCCATGAGTGCGGTCGACCTGATGATCGCGGATAAACTCCCAGAGGCGCTGGAACGCTTCCCAGTACCGGGTAGTCTCGCGCCGGTACTTCACGTGCATCAGCATCAGCGCGTTCAGTCCCTCCGCCTCCACCCACCAGATCTTCTCCGTCGTGAACGGGCCACCGAAAACGCGGCCGGCATCGTAGAACCCGGCATTTTGCCCGTCGAAGCCGAAATCGAGCGCGTGGTCGACGATGCGGCGGGCCAGACGCCAGGTCCGAGGATCCTTGGGACGCCCCAGTGCGGCCCTGGCCTCCACCAAGAGATAGGCCGTCTCGACGTCGTGACCGAAAGAGTCGTGGTCCGGCAGAGTGCGCCACTCCGGCGTGAACTGGTAGTTGAGGCAGCCGACGGACTCGACTGCGATCTTGTCCCGCACGATCGCGAACACCTCCTGTAACCGCTTGCGCACAGTAGGATTGGGCCATATATCGAGAAGCGCAGTAAGGGATTCCAGCAGATGAATGTGAGTATTCATTGTCTTCTGGCCATAGTGCGTGCCGATCGCGTCGTTGGCCTGCCCCGCTGTGGGCGCGAGAATAGGCTGTCCTCTCCGCGTCAGCGCCTCGTAGTATCCCCCGTTCTTGTCATCGTGGGCGCGTTTATCAAGCCAGCGAAACGCTTTACGTGCGAGTTCAAGCGCGCCGGGATCATGCGTTGCCTCATAGGCTGCGCAGGCCGCGTAGATGGCGAATGAGATTCCATAGGCGTGCTTCTCGCCATCGCGGACCGGGTTGCCCGCAGGATCGAGACCCCAGAAGAATCCGCCATCCTGCACGTCCCACATCCCGCGCTCAAGGAACTCCATCCCATGGCGCACATACTCCGAGTATGTCAGTCGTTGCGCCGGGTAGCGCATGGCGCTCTGCGCAGCCGTCCAGATCAGGCGTGCCTGATAGACGAGGGCTTTGTCGTTGGAGGCGCCTCGCGTCCAGTCTTCAGAATAGTTCTGGTAGAACCCGCCGGCCGGATCGAGTGAGCGAGGAAACCACATGCCGAGCACCTGGTCCTGGAGGCTGCGCTCCATCTCGACCGCAATGCGCTGATATCCCATGTCGTCTCCTGTCTTGTTCGCCGACAAACACGACGGCGCCAAGGCGGCGACCGCGGGAGCCATCCCACACGAGAGCGAGAAGGTAACGAGCAGGCACTTCATAATGTTGTGAACCGCTTTGTCCGTCATACGAATGGAATTCTCCGACCGCACCCTCAGCTCCTGCGGAAGTTGGAACGGCACGCTGCAATCGCCTCGAGTCTAAAGGACTTGCAAGGCATGTTGCCGAAGAACCTTTCATCGATGGTTACACGAACGGTACTCTTATTTGCATTGCTCGTCTGGCTCGCCACTGCAATGCCCATACGCGCCGACGTTCACACGCCTGAATGGGTACATGACCGCGTAATTGCCATCCAACCGACGCGGGAAGAGCGCCGGATAGACGAGATCGTCTACATCCTGAAGCCGGACGGTCACGCACTGAACGGGTCGGACATCGGCTCGGCGACAGATACCAGGAAGATGATCGCGCGGCTCGAGGAGGACGCACGGATATTGCACGTCGCTCTCGGCGCGCCGGTGGTCATGTCTCGTAGCGTATCGGTATCGCCGAAGGCGGCGCCGGATGCGCTGGTGCTGCATCTTACGTCTCGTGCCGATGGGACCGGTCCCGCTGGCGGCTCATGGCACGAGTTTCCGTCCGAGAACTGGATCGTTTTCGATCGGGCAGAGTGGATGAAGCTCGTGCCCGGCGGCACTCCTCGGTTAGGCGCGACCTACGAAGTGAGCCGCCAACCTGCCGCCAAGCTGGTCGTCTACTTCTATCCCCAAACTGAGCAGACGGAGGACAACTCGATCGACAGGAACCGGATCGACAGTATGAGATTGCAAGCGACGGTCGTCGCAATCAGCGGCAGCATCGTCCGCGCGCGCCTCGACGCCACGTTGCGGATGAAGCATACGTTATATCCAGGCAAGGACGATGGTAACTTCGTTGATGCGACCGCGCAGGGATACCTGGAGGTCGAAAGGCGCGGAAGCCGACCTCCTACACTCGAGCTGGTGACCGACAGGGCGACATATGGAAGCACCGGATTCGGCGTCGCCGTCCGGTCCGTTCCGTGACCGGGCGTGGGTCTTTGGTTCCGACTGGAAGTTCGCGCGACCGAATGAATCAATCTGGCGCTACAATCGGGCCTTATACCCTCCTCCGCGCATTGGGACGCGGCGCCTTCGGCGAAGTGTGGCTGGCGGAGCGCCGCTCGTCACTTCTGACTACACAGGTGGCTCTGAAGCTGTCGCTTGATTCCGGCGCCGACATCGACACCGTCCGCCAGGAGGCGCAGGTCTGGCTCAGAGCGAGCGGTCATCCGAATGTCGTCCCTGTGCTGGACGCCGAAGTGTACGATGGGAAGGTCGTGATCGCCAGCGAATTTGTCGCGGGAGGCACACTTCGAGAGTGGATGGAATCACGTGACCAAGCAGTTGCAATCGAGGAAACCTTAGGTATAGTTACTGGCATTGTTGGAGGCCTGGACTACCTTCATGGTGTCGGGCTGATCCATCGCGACCTAAAGCCGGAGAACGTGCTCTTACAGGCAGGCATTCCCCGGCTGACCGATTTCGGACTGGCACGCGTCCTGAAAACTGGGGCCAGTTCCGGCGACATCTCCGGTACACCGCGATACATGGCGCCAGAAACCTTCTCCGGGTCGTACTCGTCCGCCTCCGACCTTTGGGCGGTTGGTGTCATCCTTTATGAGCTCCTTTCCGGTTGCCACCCATTCCCTACGGATGAGATCATGGCTCTGATTGCAGCTATCCAGAGCCACGATCCCGAGCCACTGTCGGATACCGTGCCAGAACGGCTGAATAATATCGTTTCGCGTCTTCTCTCGAAGTCGCCGCACCGGCGCTATTCCTCGGCCTCCACCGCTCGCGAAGCGTTCCAGAATGCGCTTCAACCTGGATGCGCCGCGACCGTTCCAGACGGGGATTCGGCGGTCTCGCCACATAATCTTCCGGTACAGCTCACTTCATTCGTCGGACGCGAACGCGAACTCCGTGAATTGAAGGCGCTTCTGATGCGCACACATCTGCTTACGCTGACCGGGTCGGGAGGCTGCGGCAAGACTCGATTGGCGGTACAGTTGTCCGTCGAGGTTCTTCAACGGTATCCGGACGGAGCTTGGATAGTAGAGTTGGCTCCGCTCGCGGATCCGGCGCAGGTGCCCCGAACCGTAGCCGAGGTAATGGGGCTCAAGGAATCGCAAGGGGAATCGATCACGAGTACGGTCGTAACGGCCCTAAAAGACAAGCGCCTCTTGTTGATCCTAGACAACTGCGAGCACGTCCTGGACTCTTCCGCTCGTCTTGCGCACGATATCTTACGTGCGTGTCCCGGAGTTAGCCTACTGGTAAGCAGCCGGGAGGCGCTCGCGATTGACGGGGAGACTGCTTACCTCGTCCCATCACTCTCCTGTCCGGATTTGAGTCAAACTTCAACGCCTAAGAGTCTAGCTCAATTCGAAGCGTCCCGGCTCTTTCTCGATCGAAGCAGTGCGGCAAAGACGGACTTCCGGGTAACGAGCGAGAACGCGCAGGCTGTTGCATCTATCTGCCATCGACTTGACGGAATCCCGCTGGCCATTGAACTGGCTGCCGCGCGCATTCGATCGCTTACTGTCACGGAGTTAGGCCGGCGCCTGGATGACCGA
>JBBQVV010000133.1:0-15764 GCA_038211235.1 Chthonomonadales bacterium
AGTCTACTATTCGCTTTTGAGGATGACCATCCCATCCGAGGATTGAACGTTCATGATCTGAGACGCCATGTCCAGCTGAAGCTTGCTGTTTTCGATCGCATCGTTGTAGAGGGCGCCGGTCACCTGCTGCATTGCGCCGTCGGACGCCGCTCCACCTCCGGGACCCTGTGGCGAGGCACCACTTGGCCCTGCAGGACCGGAGCCCGTCGCGCCCCTGGCGAGTGGCACAACATTGAGCGCGTCGCTTACCGCCAGAGCGCGCTGCGCGCCGTTTACCGACATAGTGATGCTGGCGGGAGTAATCGCCAGTATCTCGAGATTCTGCCATCGGTCGCCGGCGGCTACATACTGGCCCTGCCGCGAGGACCTGCTCTCGATCAGTGCCATCGTTTTTCCATCGACCGTGACGGATCCGGAGTATATCGCGTCGGCGAGCGGGTCGGGCTGAGGAATCGGCGGCACAATGGGACGTGCCATCGTGGGCGGCGGTGATAGAGGGCGCGGCTTCGGCATAACAGGCTGGGGAGCGCTGAAGAGGCCTTCCCGTATCGCCTCGCGATACTTGCCCGCAACCGGTCGTTGAGTCGCAACGGCCGGAGGGAGGGGTAGGCCGAGCGTCGGCATGTCAGGCGGAGCCACAAGGCCCGTAAACCGCGTGGCCGGGACATGCTTCGCCGCGTTTGCAGCGGTGATACTCCTCAAACTGCGTCCGGGCGATGCCAGATAGGCACCATAGGCCGCGATACCCACGACCGTGACTGCGACAACGAGTAACCAGCGTAGATGCGTGCTTTTCACGGATCGATCTCCACAGGGGCGCGAGCGGATGGCCGGAAATCGGGCCGGCAATTACCTTACTCAAGCTTAGACGGTACGAACCTCGATACGGTTGCACGTTGGTACGCCACCTTTCTGAACTTCTTTTCGTTATAGTGTAGGGGACGATGGCGAATCGATCCAGGCCGTCCTCGATTCCGACATGTGCATCGTACAATTTCAGATCAGGAGGGAAGAATGGAGTTCAGGTCACTCGGGAAATCGGGGTTGAAAGTGCCCGTCTTGAGTCTGGGTACCGCAACCTTCGGGGGCAGCGGCGAGTTCTTCCAGGCCTGGGGTTCGTCGGACGTCCGGGAGGCCACTCGTATGGTGGACATCTGCCTGGACGCGGATCTGAACATGTTCGATACTGCCGATGTATATTCCGGAGGCGCTGCGGAGGAGATTCTTGGCGAAGCGATCAAGGGGCGACGCGATCGGGTCCTGATCTCGACCAAGGGCACATTCGGAACCGGACCGGGTCCCAATGACGTCGGGTCATCGAGGTTTCATCTGATACGAGCCGTCGACGACAGCCTGAGACGCCTCGGAACGGACTATATCGATCTGTACCAGCTGCACGGGTTCGACGCCCTGACACCCGTCGAGGAGGTCCTCTCAACGCTCGATGAGCTGGTTCGAGCCGGTAAAATTCGATACATCGGCTGCTCCAACTTCTCCGGATGGCACCTGATGAAATCGCTCGCGGCGTCGGACCGTTACGGCTGGCCGCGATACGTGGCGCACCAGGCGTACTACTCTCTGATCGGCCGGGATTACGAGTGGGAGCTCATGCCTTTGGGACTCGATCAGGGGGTGGGCGCCGTCGTCTGGAGCCCGCTGGGCTGGGGACGTCTTACTGGGAAGATCCGCCGTGGCGAGCCTGTTCCCCAGACTTCGCGACTGCAGTCGAAGACGGTGGCGGACGCCGGCCCACCCATCTCAGATGAATACGTGTTCAAAGTCGTGGACGCATTGGATGTGGTCGCAAAGGAGACTGGCAAGTCCGTGCCTCAGATTGCGCTTAACTGGCTCCTTCAGCGGCCGACCGTGGCAAATGTCATTATTGGGGCTCGAAACGAGGATCAGCTTCGACAGAATCTTGAAGCGGTGGGATGGAATCTTACGGCCGAGCAGGTCGCGAAACTGGATGCCTCGAGCGCCCTACCGTCCGCGTACCCGTACTGGCACCAGACCGGCTTTTCGCGAAATCCGCATCCAACAGCGAAACTCGAGTAGCCCGGATCATTCACGAAGCGATCCATTGTCCAAATGTAGGGCGAATTCACCTGGTGTCGTAAGTAACTGACCGAATTTCGTCTGTTACTTTATCCTAGGGTCCGCCCAACCGGATGTGGCGCTATTCACGAACCGCTCGGAGCGAGAAACGTAGCGTCGGGCTTGCCCGTATGGGCCTCCGTGCCCGTCATGAGTTATTCAGATTCAATGCCGTTCATCATGTCAATCCTGTCCGAAACTGTGCAGTCGCTAAAACGAGGCTGTCAAGAACCGCAGCAGCTCATCGCCCGTCTGCTCATAGTACTGTCCGAGATTGTGGGTGACGCCCTGCAGAACCTTGTAACGGTATGGGTACTTTGCCCTGTCCAATCGCTCGGTCAGAAGTTTGGTGCCATTGAACGTGATGTCCTGGTCGCCCACGATTAACAACAGCCGGACGCGTCCTCTTGTGTCCTGAAGGTAGATCGGCTTGAGCTCCGGCGGATCCACGAGATTTCGGAACAGGACGGCGCCTGCCCATGACGCCGCGGTGGAGAACAGCTCGGGATGCTTCAAGCTTAGCCGGATTGCGCCTCCGCCTCCCATCGAAAAACCGGTGATGGCCCGATACTTCGGTTCCGGCTTCGTTCGATACGCCTGATCGATGAGCGGCAGCAATTCGCCGATCAACATCGTTTCTCCCATGACTATGGTAGCAGGCCGGTCCTGGTATGCGCCCATTCCGCCGTTTGGGAACACGCAGATGGAAGGCGGGATCTTCTTCTCCTCCACCATCTTACGGACCAGTTCCGAAAAGCCGCCCGCGTCGGAGTTTTCATCGCCCCCGGCGCCGTGCAGAAAGTAGATCACCGGGTACCGTGCCGTGTTCTCCTGATATCCCGCGGGCAGGGAGACGTTATAGCCGACCTCGGTCGCCATCGATTTGCTCTTGTAACTCCCATGAACGACACCTGAAATCGCCGGTCCGTCCGGGCGGTTCCACTTCACGGGCGGCCTCTGGCCCTGCGTCCAGCCAGTAACCGTGGCACAGCTTAGAAGCAAGGCGACCACGGCGGCAAGTGTCCGGTTCATCAAGAGATCCCTTCAGTTTCCGTATCCCATGCCGCGAGCGCGAAGACGTTCGCCTGGCGGCACTCACTTTGTTGCCGTTCGCCGAACTCCCGACCCTAGTCGAGTAACGCTACGGGCGGCTCAATCTATCCATAATCATACCTCGGCGATCGCGCGCGACAGGGTATGATTCCGGCGTTACATGGCGCTCCGCCGATGCTTCGTTCTTCGGAGTGTCACGGAAAGGAACACCGCACTCAAGTGATCCGTGTACTATTCGTATGCCTCGGTAATATCTGCCGCTCGCCGATGGCGGAGGCCGTGTTCATGCACAAGGTCCGGGCGGCGGACCTCGACCATGCGATCGGCGCGGAATCCGCCGGAACGGGCGATTGGCACGTTGGAAAGCCTCCGCACGCAGGCACTCGCGGACTCCTTGCGAAGTACGACATCACTTACGACCACTGTGCGCGACTGTTGACCCGAAGCGACCTAAGTGCTTTCGACTACATCATCACGATGGACGACCAGAACTTCCGAGATGTGCAGCAGCTGGGGCTGGGGCCGGCCCGGATTGCGCGTTTTCTTGAGTTCGCGCCAGGTACGGAAGAGCGCGAGGTTCCCGATCCCTACTACACGGGCGAGTTCGAGCGAGTATACACATTGGTGGATGCTGCCGCTGAGGGGCTGCTGGCGTCGATCCGCCAGGAGCACGGGTTCTAGGATGAGTAACGAACGTTGACAATCGGCAGAGTGACGTGTAAACTAGCCCGCGTGATGAACCTCTCCACTCCCATGCCTCACTTCAAGACCCTTGCCTTCGAAGGGCCACTTGATCTGCTTCTCCACCTCATTCGCGCAAATCGGGTAGGCATTTCGGACATTCCGATAGCGGAGATAACCGATCAGTATCTCGCCATGATGGACCTGTTCGAGGCCATGGACCTACAGTTGGCGGGCGAGTACATATTGCTGGCGGCCACTCTGATCGAGATCAAATCGCGAATGCTTCTGCCGCATCCGCCACCGCAAGTAGGCGATGAGGAAGTCGAGGATCCGCGCGCCGAGCTTGTCGCCCGCCTTCAAGAATACCAACAGTATCAGGGTACGATCGAGACGCTACGATTGTGGGAGGAGAAGCGGCGCAGCGTCTACTTTCGAGGCGCCGCACAGGATACTGACGACTACTTTCTGCCAGTTGCGGAAGGCGAGGCTACGCCGCTGCAGCTGGCCCGAGCGATTCAGCGCCTGCTAACAGAGGCGGGTTTGGACGAGAAGCCTGTTACCGCGGTTACGCCGAGGCGACGGCTGAGCCTGCGGATGAAGATGGCGGAAATCCTGCGCAAGGTGAATGCCTCCGGAGGCGCGGGCATCGCGTTCGAGAACCTGTTCACGCTCCCGTGCCCGCGCTACGATATTGTGCTGACCTTCCTCGCAATGCTTGAACTGTTGCGGATGCTGCGCGTGAGCGCTTCCCAGGCCGGGATCTACAGAGGTATCATGCTCTTCCCTGGCGACAGTTCGGAGAGAGCAGCGGCAGCGTCATGATCGCGGCCCTGGAGTGCCTGCTCTTCGTCTCCGGCGAACCGGTGCAGGTCTCGGAGCTGGCGCGGGCGCTTCAGGAGGATGAGATCGCTGTCGAGGCCGCGTTGCGTGACCTCCAGATCACGTTAGTGGAGCGAAACAGCGGCCTCCAGGTGTTGCGAATTGCGGGCGGTTGGCAGCTTTCGACGCGCCCAGAGTATGCGGAAAGTGTAGCGAGAATGGTAGCGCGGGGTGCGAGCAGGCTGTCCCGCGCCTCGATGGAGACGCTGGCGATTATCGCTTACCGGCAGCCGATTACGCTGCCTGAAATCGAGGCGATACGAGGGGTCTCCACAGCGGGGGTCCTCAAGACTCTGCTGGAGCGCCGTCTAATCCAGGAGATTGGACGCAAGGATACGCTCGGCCGCCCCATCCTCTATGCAACGACATCTGACTTCCTGCACTACTTCGGTATCAGCGATCTTACGCAGCTTCCGGTCCTTGAGGCGGATGCACCGACTCCGAAGCCCGTTTTCGCTGATGCGGTCGCTTCCGGGGTAAATAATCAGGAGTGACGTTTGAACGGGTCGACGAGGGACCCTACGGGTAAACTATGCCCCCGCCCTACTGCCGGTCAAACGATCTACTCGTAAATTGTCCAGGCTAACTGCCGCAGAGGTTGGCGAAGGCCTCGATGCTTGGTCGCTGTTTGTTGAGCTCGTCCGCGGCGTGCTTGACCTTGATAGGGGTGATGCTGAGCAGATTCACTGCATTCGAGGATATGGGCTTCATGGCGGCAAACGGCTCGTAGTTCATGTGGCATGCATCGGCAATCATACTCGCGACATGTACGATCGCGATCACTTGAGCGTAGCCGTCCGCTATCGGCGGACTGTTATGCATTCCGATGCTGCTTGAGAAGGCGCCAGGCAGCCGCCACCGCTGCGCTAGATAGCTGCCCACCTTGAACTGATCGGCTCCGATGAGATCCCGCAGGGCCCGGTCGATCGTACTCTTCTGAATGTGGGCGACCCGGACCGCGGCGCGCAGCACATCGTGAAAATACCGGTCGAGGATCACGATGCCAACCTCATGGAGCAGTCCGGCTATATAGGCAGTCTCCGGATCGATTCCATGTTCGGCTTTCGCGAGCAGCCTTGCGGCCGTCGCCGTACCGATCGAGTGACGCCAAAGACGACCGCGATCCAGACAGTCGCTGCTTCCCGCAAAGATGTTTGCCGTAGCGGAGGAGAGAACGATCGTGCGTACTTTCGCGAAGCCCATGATTACGACCGCGCGGTCGATCGTGGCGACCTTGCCCGTCATGCCATACGACGCGGCATTCGTAAGCGTAAGCAGTCTGGCGGTCAGCGCTTGGTCGTGGCCGATGAAGTCAGCAAGTTCGCGAACAGAGCTATCCTCGTCGTTAGAGATCTCCACCGCACGAAGTGCGATTGCTGGTAGAGTAGGAACGTCGCGGATCTCGTCCAGCTTTCTATAGACAGTCTGCAGGTTGATATCGGCTTCAGCGCTCACTTGGCGCCCTCCCATCCGGCCCAGTGCTTATCTCACTATTTTCGGCGCATTTCTAACATTGCCGCAGGCCTGATGGGTCCTGGTGAGGCTCGTCAAATCACCGGATTCCCTCCCATTGGAGCCAGGGATCCATCATGCTCTCCCATTTCTGGCGGTCGTGGTCGACGTGAGTCAGTCGAAAGAAGATTGCGTAACGGACGTTTGGAGAGACATTCGGAGCAACCCCATGCGCGAGCAGATAGTGTGCAAGCACGACGTCTCCCGCCTGAGCAGTGATCTGGAGCGGCGCCGGAGTGCCGACCGAGGGCATGCCGTTGAGCAGAGATTGCGGACCGTGCTCCTTGAAGTAGGCCGCATGGAGCAGGTGGCTGCCAGGCCACACCGAGAAGTTCCCTGAGAACGGCTCAGGAACGTCGCTCAGGAAGACGGCGAGCAGCGCGGTGAAGTTACCGATAGTCCCCTGTTCCACCCCGTTCGTAGGCGAGTACATACCGTCGATATGAAGTCTGGGCTCGCCCGGCGGATCCTGCATGCCTGGGAAACGGAGTGCGATCTGACCGTACTCTGACGGCCCGATTCGACCACGGCCGATCGCGGATTCTGCCAACGACCAGGCCGGTGTCGCATTCAGCAGCCCGGCGATGCTGGGCGTTCGCGTGAGGTTCGGACAGTATGTCTGCGCGCGAAAACGCGTCATATCCGCCACATTCATCCCCTCGCCTACGCAATGGTTTATTTCGCGAAGCGCCCGATCCACCATGATAGGCGGCACGACTCCTGGCATCTTGACAAATCCCTGGTCGACCAGTTGCGCCTTCTCTCTCTCGCTGAGTTCCATCACTGCCTACAATCCTTTTTGTCCAATGACGTGTCGTTCGTTGCCGTGATAGATCGAAGTTGGACGACGAACCGCTGATCTCCTGCGCCGGGACCTCGCGGACCGCCTGTGCCGCTCCGACCACTGCCATCCAAGACAGCCGGAACTTGCCGCGTCGCACTGCGCGAATTCGTTGTATAATAGGAGAGATCAAGGATTCGGCAGTTCGCCGCACGTCAGGGCCGGTTCTCTACACTCCGGCCGAGGTAATACCCGTTGAGGAGTGGTCGCATGGCTTCGTCAATTCACAGGATTCGAATAGCCCTCTTTGCCGCCGCGGTCGGCGCAGTTGCCGCGGCGGCGGGCTGCGGGGGCGGACTGCAGGATTTCAGCGGCCAATCGCGCGGCCTCGGCGGCGATCTGAGCAACGGATACGGCAACTCGATCGGTAGTACGCGATCGCCAAGCAACCAGCCCGCGGCCGGGTTGGGACGTGGCGTCTACCCTCGCATCGAGACCTCGTTTCACCTGCCGGATGTAAAGGGAGATTCATTCGACTACGAAAAGGTCAACGTTCAGGTGACTCTGAAACAGCCGGACGGCACGACGGTCGATGTTCCATGCTTCTGCGACGGTGGCACGCTCTGGCGAATGCGGTTTACGCCGAGCAACCCCGGCCAGTATACGGTCGTCTCGGTCAAGCTTAACCGTGAGATCGCGCACGAAGAGAAGCTGGAGACCAAGGACTGGAATGTAAGCGGCGAGCCCATTCCAGGATTTGTACGCATCGAGCGCAGCGACCACACGCGCTTCGTCTTCGACAACGGCGTGCACTACTTCCCGCTCGGCCACAACCAGGCATGGCGCACGGATAAGCAACCCGATACCCCGGAACTGTTTGCCAAAATGCACGAGGCCGGCGAGAACTGGTCCAGAGTATGGATGACTCACTGGGACGGAAAGAACCTCGACTGGCGGCCGGACGGTAAGGGCAGCAAGCCGGGCGAAATCGACCTGGACGCGGCCAAGAAGTGGGACGCAATCGTCTCCTCCGCCGAAAAGAACGGAATCTACTTCCAGATGGTGCTTCAGCACCACGGGCAGTACTCGAGCAAGGATGGCTACAAGTACTCCGGCAATGTAAATCCGAACTGGGAGAGCAACCCGTACAACTCCAAGAACGGCGGCTTCCTTCAGACTCCGGAGAGCTATTTTATCCATTCGCAGGCTCGCGCCTTGACCAAGCGCAAGCTCTACTATATCCTGGCCCGATGGGGATACTCGCCGAGCATAATGGCGTACGAGCTGTTCAACGAGGTTGAGGGCACGGACGCGGCGAAGGGCAAGATGTGGGATGACATCGCCCTCTGGCACAGAGAGATGGCACTCTTCCTGCGCCAGTATGACGGATACCGGCACCTGCTCACCACAAGCAGCGCGCCGGGAGTCCCGCTCGACAGCCCGGTCTGGGAAACGGTTGACTACGACCAGGTCCATACCTATCCATCGGATGTCGTCACGGCGCTCGGGCCGACGGACGCGATAAAAGGCAGGAGGGCGGCCAGACCGATATTCGTCGGCGAATTTGGGCCCGGCGACCTGAAGGATACGGACGGGCTCATTCTTCATGCGGGACTCTGGTCGAGCCTCATGCGCGGAGATGGCGCCGCCGCACAGTATTGGGACTGGGACAACGTAGAGACGAACAACCTGTATAGCCATTTCAAGGCTGCGTCCGCGTTTATGACGGCGTCCGCGCTGGCCGGACAGAATGGACTGACACCCGTCAGCCTGACCGTCAGCACCTCACAGAAGGCCGACCTGCGGTTCGGCCCCGGAGCCGGATTTGTCCCGGCAGTCCAGTCCGATTTCATCGTCGGAGAGGCCGGCGCGCCGCCTGGAATGGACCGGTTCCCCGCGTTTCTCCAGGGTCAGGCGCATCGCGACATGGTACCGAAACCGCTGACGTTCCACGTGAGCTACGCGCAGGCGGGCAAGTTCGGCGTGACGGTCGGGCAAGTCGCGAAAGCCGGCGGCCATCTAACTATCGGCGTGGACGGCAAGCCGGCCGAGCGCGACTTCCCCGCGGCCGATAAGGATCACTCGCCGAAGAGTGGTGACGCGACTCTCCAGGCGGACGTGCCGTCTGGCTCGCATACAATTACGGTGGAGAACACGGGGCACGATTGGGTGACGGTACGCGAGTTCGTCTTCTCCAACTACGCTCCCGCACTCGCAGCCAAGGCGCGGATCGGCAAAGACTATGCAGCCGCCTGGCTGTATCACCGCTCGCAGTGGGACGCGCCGAAGGGCGCGAACCTGTCGCCCGCGAGCGGACGCATGCTGCTTGCCGGCTTGCAGCCGGGCCGCTACCGGGCGACCTGGTGGGATACGCGCGAGGGGAAAAGCATCGATGCGACGGACCTCGTCGTGAGCAAGGATAAGGAGAGCGCGACCCTGGCGACGCCGCCGATTACGAGGGATGTCGCGCTATACGTAATGAAGGACACGGCGCTTAAAGATAAGGCCGCGCGTGCCAAGAAAAGCAACAAGGGGCCCGCGTCGATCTACGCGCCTGCAGCCAGTGCAAGCGCGACCGGGCCGGGGATCGAAACGCGTTCGCCGGTAGATAATCTATCGGGAGCAGGAGCGACCTCGCCTGGCGGAACTGGAGCCGCACCGCAGCGTGGACTCGCGCCTTCGACTCCGCAGCCGCCAAATAGTCCTTAGACTGTCAGTTCTTCGCACTGCGGCGTTAAACCAGCACCAGCCGACTTCCGGGGCGATCCAACCGTATCCGTTGGATACAAACCGATAGTCGCGTCTTCTGACACGCGGCGCCCTAACCCCGGTCGTGTGGGCCGCGATCAAAACCACCATTCATGGCTTCCTTCCTCTCTTTCAACCTTCCATGCCAAGCTACCTGAAAGAGCGCCGAGGCATGAACTATGCAGTACCCTGACGATTCGAAATCGAACGGAGATGAGGAACGACAACTGCTCGATCGCGCGCGGTCGGGAGATGCCGCCGCGATTGAGGAGCTGTTTCGGCGTTACCGGCCTCATGTTGCGCGGCTAGCGCGGCGAAGCGCGCGCACGCCGGAGGATGCTGAAGATATCGCGCAGCATATGCTTCTGGAAGCCTGGAGGAGCCTTCCAGGCTTTCGAGGCGACTCGCGGGTCTCAACATGGCTGCATACCATCGCGCGCAACGTGACAGGGGTTTTCTACCGGAGAGAGAGGGAACCGGCCGTGCCGCTGGAGGCTGCGGAGAGGAGCGGCACAAGCGGCTTGCAACACAATCCGATCGACGTGATACAAAGGAAAATAGAGGACCGGGAACTGGCCTCCGAACTGTTGAGCGCGCTAGCAGAGGCGTGCAGCCCGACCGAGCAGCGGGTGATTCGCCTCCACTATCGAGGAAAACCGCTGAACACTATAGCCGAGATACTGGACATGCAGTCCGCCACGGTGCGCAGTCATCTGCGGCGAGGACGATGCAGGCTTCTGGCGCATCTCATCCTTGAGCGGCCGGCGCTGTTCGGCGGATCGGAGGCGGTAACCTGCGCGTGGAAGTCGCTCAGTTCCGCGCCCGACCATGCCGACCGGCCCGATCCGAGCGAAATCGCAAGCTGGGAAGCCGGCAGAGGAGCCTCCTTCTGCGGAGCGGTGTTCAAACTGGCGAGGGCGCTCAATATAAACTTCTCGCCGGCCTGAAATCACAATGGAGACGCGCATTGGCCCGGGATGAGCCGCTGACACCGCTAGAGCGTGAAATCGAGACGCAATGGCGCGCGATCTCGCCTGGCCGATGCCTGACCGGCGAAGAGATCGTCACGCTCGCGACGCTGGGGCTTCGCTGGCAGCGCTACGAAGCGGCGATGGATCATGTGGCTGCTTGCGACGCATGCCTGCGCCTTTTGACACAGCTGCGCTCGCTGGAATCGAAGGCAGGCAGGCAGGGTGTCTCCAGGCCTCGCCCCTGGAACCTGCAGCTGGCGGCCGCTGGCGCGGCGGTGGCGGCGGTCGCGTTTGCATGGATTGGGATAGGAACTTATCGCAGCAGCCGTGTCGTCGTCTCCGTTCACGACAGCGGCGGCCTGGTTGCAGTGACGGCATCCAACCGGCTTACCGGGCTTTCCGCGCTTCCGCTCGCGGAGCAGAACCTGATCGCCGGCGCTCTGCGCTCCGGTCGGGTCGAAACCCCGCCCGTTCTGGCCGGGCTGCGCGAGTCGGGCACGGCCGCCCGCGCGCCGTTCGCATTTTCGGTAGCGGCGCCGCATGGTATCGTCGTCGCGTCGCTTCAGCCGGAGTTCACCTGGAAGCTGCCGGCCGGCGCATCCACCTGTCGCATCTTTCTCGCCTGTGCCGGCAACGCCGGGAGGAGTGTCGCGACCGGCCACCTGACCTCGGAGCGCTGGGTTCCAAAGAAGCCGCTGCTGCAGGGTGCGGTCTACTCCTGGCAGGTCGCGGCGTACGACTCGCAGGGCCGGGAGCTGCAGCGCGTGCCGGGACCGGTGCGAACACTGCGATTCAAGGTGTTGGACCAGGAGAGCGCGGCGAGGCTGGACCGGCTTCGGCAGTCGGCGGGATCGTCCCATCTGGCGATGGGTCTGGGGTACGCGCGCGAAGGGCTGATCGAGGAGGCGGAGGGCGAGTTCGCCGCGCTCCGGCAGGTCAATCCCGGAAGCGGGCGTATCCGGGCCCTGCTGGAGAGCGTGCGCGCGCTGCGAGAGGGTTGAGGTGTGCGTGAGCGCCGGCGCGGTGTGAGATTGGGATTGCGTGGTCCGTACGGACTCGCCTGGTGAATGCTACATGTCCGCCTCCGCGGACTCGTGATTCAAACGGGCCGTAATGTCCGATCAGGTGGAAATGCCGCCAATCTGTTCTGTGAAAGTAGCACCCCTGGCAAAGTTAGCGCAAATGGGGCCGGATCCTGTACTTGTTGAGCCGCTATCGCTTCAATATAGGAATCGACACAGGAATGCGCAATCTACCAATGAGAATGGTCCGGAACGCGAAGCCCGGTGGTGCGGCGGTGTGCATCAGAAGGGATATGGAAATGCGATATCTGGCGGTTTTCTCCGCGCTCTTTCTGTGCGGCTCGCTTACAGCCGGCGCACAGGACAACAAGACGCTGACGGTCCGCTCGCTCGCGGAGGCTCCCTCCTTCACCAAGCGGGCGCTCGTCATCGGCGTGGGCGTGTACGAGCATGCCGGATCCCTCGCTCCCGTCACCACCAACGACGCCCGGAGTTTCGCCGAGTTTCTGCGTGCGCGGTTCGGCTTTTCGGAGGAGGCCGTTACGCTGCTGACGGACGCGCCGGGTACGCCCGAGAGCCGCCATCCCACCTACATCCACCTTCGCAACGCCTTCAAGACGCTGCTGGCGGGAGTCAACGAGAAGAGCGAGGTCGTCGTCTACTTCTCCGGCCACGGCACGCGGGCCGAAGATCACGACTGGCTCGTACCGATGGATGGCGTCCCCTCGGACGTGGAGGCGACCTGCATCAACTACGACGAGTTCAAGGGCCGGCTGAGCACGGCTTCCCCGGCGCGGGCTCTGCTCGTTGTAGACGCCTGCCGCAATCTCTCCGGCGGGAAGGACGCGGGATCAAGCGGCTTCGGCGCCGGCAAGGCGCTGAACGGACCGCAGTTCGCGGAGCTACTCTCCTGCCGCCCCAAGGAGGAGAGCAAAATCGGAAAGCCGGAGGATTTCGCCGAAAGTGTATTCACCCACTTCCTGCTGCGCGGCCTGGAAGGCGACCGGGACGCACAGGAGAACGGCGTGGTGACGTTCGACAGCCTGAGCCAGTATGTCCAGGGCAGCGTGAGCCAGTATGTATCGAGCAAGTACGGCGAGTCGCAGAATCCCGATGGTCGGGCCTCGCTCGGCAGGATGGTGCTGGTGAAGGCCGCCAATCCCCCTGCGCCCGGTCCTGCCGTCGCACAGCGGCCGCCCCCGCCGCAGAATCCGGAGCGGCCCCATCTCGGCGGCGGAGCACGGCGTCAGGTCAATACAGTGTCGCTGACGCTTGCGCCCGGCGTCGCGATGGAGATGGCCCGCATTCCGGGTGGCGACTTCCTGATGGGCTTTGATGTCCAGACGGTCTCTGTCCAAGAGTTCTTCTTTCAGACGACGCCGGTGACCGTGGCGCAGTACCGTGCCTTCTGCAAGGAGAAACGCAATGGGGAGATGCCTTTGGAGCCCGTTTACAGGGGCGTACACTTTAACAAAGACTGGGCACAAGAAGATCACCCGATCGTCAACGTGACGTTTAGGGACGCGCAGGAGTTCTGCGCCTGGATTTCGGGAAAGTCTGGTCGCAGAGTGCGGCTGCCGACCGAGCAGGAGTGGGAGAAGGCGGCGCGAGGCGTGGAAGGCAAGAGATATCCCTGGGGAAACGAGGAGCCGACGGCGGAGAACGCAGACCGGCTGTTGTGGAGCTCGATCGGCACCGAAAAGACCCGGACGAATCCGGTCGCGCAGTTTCCCGCCAACGAGTTCGGGCTTTTCGACATGGCAGGGAACGTGTGGCAGTGGTGCGACAGTATCTACGACGGCGAGCACGATTGGCGCGTCGTGCGCGGGGGCTCGTGGAACTACTCTAATGCCGGCAGCTTCCGCTCGGCGCATCGCCACTCGGACAGCCCTTTTAACCAAAACTTCGGCATCGGGTTCCGTTGCGCCTCAGGACCGTAAGGTTTCGACAGGATAAATCCCTTCGCTGTATGGCACCTTCGCGCCGTGTGTCCCTGCGGGACACGCACACCGTGATACCGCGTTATCGTCCGAAGGACAACCGGCCGCAGGCCATATAGCGAAGGAAATCCATTCCGTCGATACCGGTTGTTCCGCCGGTTCGCCCGTTCCGCTGTCTCCGGCTGTTCCGTCGGTTCCAGATACTACTTCGTCCGGTGTGGTACATTCGCGCGGCTACGGCGGGTTCGCGCCGCTGCGACGGGACGCGACCGGAATGTCGGGATCGGGTGCGACAGGATAAATCCTTTCGCTATATGGCCTGCGGCCGGGGTGTCCTTCGGACACGAAGTCGGCCGGATGAGAGAGAAATGAGGGAGACAACGTCCGGGCGGCGCAGGAATCTGCTCAAGTTGAACACGCATTTCGTGTGGGCAACGAAGGATCGTCTGTCGTTGATCGACGACGCATCTGAGCGTCGGCTCTACCGGTACATGGTTTCTGTATTCCAGCGGCTTGAGAGCACGGTACTCGCCATTGGAGGAATTCCGGACCACGTTCATGTTCTGGCAGCGCTCTCACCCAAGTATGGAGTTTCGGAGGTCGTTAAGAACGTCAAGGGCAGCTCGTCTCGTTTCTTCAGCCAGACGCTCAAACCGGAATCGTGGTTCCAGTGGCAGCCGAACTATGCGGCCATCAACGTCAGCCCGTCCGATGTCGAATCCGTGCG
Organism: Chthonomonadales bacterium; assembly: GCA_038211235.1. Classification (GTDB taxonomy): domain Bacteria; phylum Armatimonadota; class Chthonomonadetes; order Chthonomonadales; family Chthonomonadaceae; genus DATGJU01. Next base: position 14,412 of record JBBQVV010000133.1, read on the forward strand.
CCGCTATATCCTCAGCCAGAAAGCCCACCATGCTGCCGGGAGCCTCTGGCCGGAATACGAAGCGACGGACGAACCGGACGAGGATGACGCGGTTTTTGAAGGCCCGGAACCCTACGAATGGGTGGCGGACAGTGAGGTTGAGTGAGCGGATGGTCGCCGGGCGTCCTGCGCATACCAAATGGCTATCAACGTGTCCGTGTCCCACAGGGACACAGTGCCGCAGTAGCCGGGGTGCCCGCCGCGACATTGGTCCGAGCGGTGGGGACAGCGAAGGGATTTATCCTGTCGAACCGTCGCCGGGCAAGTCGCGTGATTTCGATGTAACCACCTCGGGCGAGAGGATCGCCGCCCTGCCCACGTTATGGGATCCGGACGCTCAACACAAGAGCGACAAGAGTTCGCTGCAACGCAATCGCCGTGTCTGGATACATACTGGTGTAACCATCGGCTAATGGAAGGAAGCACCGAGATGCAATTCAAAATAGGCCGTTCATGGACGCTTCAAATGGGAGCTGCAGCTATTGCTCTCTCTGTGCTCGCAGGAGCGGAACGCCCCGCCGTCGCGCAGGCGAAGGATGCCCTGCTTCCAAATCGCGCGCTCGCAATATTGCAAAACCGCTGCTCCGCCGCCGGCTGCCACGCCGCGCAGAGTCCGGCCTACGGACTGAACGTCCTTCGCCGCGAAAGCCTGATTTCGACGCAGGTGGTACTGCCCGGCAAGGCGAAGGATTCGGAGCTGATCGACGCCGTTACGTCGGGCCGGATGCCCAAAGGAGGCGCGAAGCTTTCCGACGCCGAGATTCGCACGCTCACGGAGTGGATCGAAGCGGGCGCACTGGACAAGTTCGCCCCGGCCGCGCGGCCCGGCAAGATCGAGGGCCGCGCGTTCCTCTCCGAATCCGCGGTCTTGAAGGCAATTGTCCGCGATCTCGAACGCGCGAGTGAGGGAGACCGGCCCTATCTCCGCTACTACAGCCTGGCCAATCTCTCCAACAACTCCGAGATTACGGACGACCTGCTTACGCTCTACCGCGGCGCGCTCGGCAAGCTGGTTAACAGTCTCTCGTGGAACGCGGAGATCGTAAAGCCGAAGCCAGTCGATCCCGGAGGCGCGCTGGTCCGGATCGACCTGCGCGACTTCAAGTGGACCCCGCAGATCTGGCAGCGAATCATCGGAGCCTATCCCTACGGGTTGCGGGCGCGCGGCCTCTCCGGCGAGTTGGCGCAGGTCCGGGCGCTCTCCGGCGCGGAGCTGCCCTACATCCGCGTCGACTGGTTCGTTGCGAACGCCGCACTGCCGCCGCTCTACCACGAGATCCTTCAGCTTCCCGATACGCTCGCCGGACTGGAAAC
>JBBQVV010000134.1:0-15704 GCA_038211235.1 Chthonomonadales bacterium
TATCGAGTATGCGTGCAGCCACGCTATCGTTCTCGCGTACGAGGCCCAACAGCAGGTGTTCGGTCGAGACATAGTTCTCGCCCAGACGTCCGGCTTCTTCCTGAGCGAAGAACACGACGCGCCTCGCCCGCTCCGTGAATCGCTGCCACATAGTGTTAGTTCCCTTCTAGTAACCGCCGGTCTCCGCGTTGGGCTACATTGGTGCGCGGCTGCAGCCGGGCCGCATGCAATCGTTTCCGCCAGACCAACTTGTCTACCCATACTACTACTCATAGCTGACGCGCAATCGACAAAGTTCCGCGTTCAGTGGCTGGGTCCACCGGCCCAGTGGCCAGTGGTCGCGCAGGCTCTCACGCTCGCACGCCGTCGGTATCCGTGATCGCGCGGAATGCGGCGATGATCATCGCGGTCATCTTGCCCGGCTTCCCGTCGCCAATGTTACGTCCATCACACATTACCATCGGGATCACTTCGGCGGCGGTTCCGGTCAGGAAAGCCTCGTCGGCGTTGTAGACATCGTACAGGGTGGTAACACATTGTCGGCACGGAATTTGCATTTCCTTCGCCAGCTCCATGACGACAGCTCGCGTAACGCCCGGCAGGGCGCCCTCGCTCGTTGGGGGAGTCGAGAGCTCGCCGTTGAGCACCAGAAAGATGTTATCGCCCGTCGCTTCCGCGACATTTCCCTGCATATTTAGCATGAGGGCCTCACCCGCGCCGACGCGGTTGGCCTCCATCTTAGCAGCGATGTTATTGACGTATCGACCGGTGGTTTTGATCTGCGGATCGATGCAGACAGCCGGGGGAACTCGTGTCGACGCAGTGACTACGGCGAGGCCCTGATCGTACATCTCCTGCGGGTATAAGCGAAGTTGCTCCGTGGAGATGACAACAGTCGCGTCGCCCTTCAGATGCCCGGGATCCAGCCCCAGCCCAACCCCTCGTGAGACTGTGAGCCGAATGTAGCCAGTCTCCAGTCCGTTGGCTCTCACGATTTCAACAACGGATTCCTGAAGGCATGGCATATCGACTGGAAGGGAGAAACCAAGCGCGTGAACAGATCGGTAGAGTCGGGCGAGGTGGGGCTGTAAGCGGAAAATGTTCCGGTTGTATACCCTTATGCCTTCGAAGGCTCCGTCACCGTACAGGAATCCATGGTCGTAGATCCCGAGATGTGCCTCAGTCTTCGGAACCAGGCTCCCGTTCAGGTGTACCCACTGTTCGCCTTGCCGCGACCGATCCGTCTCGTGCTGTCCTGCCAACCTGGTAGCTCCCTGGTCCGCCAATCGATCGCCGCCGCGATCTAGAAACGAGCCATCACGATACGTCGAGGTAGGTAATACTGAACTCAAGTATACCATACGGGTAGAGCCAATGCCACGAAATCCGACGGCTTCGGCACCCGCCCGAACGAGCCGACCCGCTTTCGCGGCGAGATAGCTGCGGCCGGCAAGGCCGGTGAAACCGCGGGCACGAGTGCGAACCCGGTGGCCGCAGTGTCATCGGTTCATCCCAGCAGGATTGCCTGGCCCTTCCGTAGAACCGTGTACCATCGATCTGGAGTGGGGGTGCGACGATGCCTGAGGACTGTGTTTTCTGTAGAATTGCATCTGGGAACGTACGTGTTGAACCTGTTTTTGAGGACTCCGATTTTGTTGCGTTTCGAGATTTGAATCCTCAGGCACCGGTCCACGTCCTCTTAATTCCGAGGGAGCACTTCTCCACCATCATGGACATTTCGGACTCTGGACTACTCGGAAAAGCGCTGGCCGCGGTGCAGCAGACCGCCATCCGAGTTGGGGTGGCGGTCGAAGGGTTTCGTACGGTGTTAAACACGGGGGACAACGGAGGGCAGACGGTCTACCACGTCCATTGGCATATCCTGGGAGGCCGCTTTATGCAGTGGCCACCGGGCTAGGCCCCTCTCTGCCAGACCTAAGCAGCGAATTGTACATGAATTCTGCGCGTCAATGTTCGACGGCGGTCCACTGTCTGGATGCGGCCGATTTTTCTACCGCGTCGAGTACGGCCTGGTTTCGATAACCATCGCCGAAGTCCGGAGTGAACTGCTCGCCTCGGGCAATCGCATCGAACAGGTCCTTCATCATATTCACAAATGTGTGTTCGTAGCCGAGGATGTGGGCAACCGGCCAGTAAGCGCTCACATAGGGATGCGTCGATTCGGTCGCTTGGATATTATGGAATCCCTGGAGGCCGGGCGGATCGCTCGTCAAATAGATTTCAATCTCGTTCATGCGCTCAAGATTGAAGAGAATGCTGCCCTTCTCGCCGTTGATCTCCCACCTGTTGTAGTTTTTGCGTCCCGGAGCAAGCCTTGTCGATTCGAAGGTCCCCGTAGCACCATTTTCGAAGCGGGCGAGAAATGCGGTAATGTCGTCCACCGTAACCTGACCCATCTCACCAGACGATTTGAATCCGGAAAGCCCGCCTTCCGTGTCGGCAAGCAGCGGGCGCTCTTTGATGAACGTCTCGCTCATGCCGCTGACTTCCGCGAACTCGGTCCCAATGACAAATCGCGCCGTATCGATCAAGTGTGCGTTGAGATCGCCATGCGCTCCACTGCCCGCGATCGCTTTGTCCATTCGCCATACGAGAGGGACTTCGGGATTCAGAATCCAGTCCTGTAGGTAGGTCCCTCGGAAGTGCCGTATCTTGCCGAGCTTTCCCTCGCGGACAAGCTGCGCGGCAAATGCGACAGCCGGCGCCTTGCGGTAGTTGTGGCATATTCCGTTGACGAGTCCGGTTCCGCGCGCAAGTTGGTACGAGCTTCGAGCATCATCAAGTGTAATGGCAAGCGGCTTCTCGCATAGCACATGCTTTCCGGCCCGCAATGCCGCCTGAGAGATAATCGCGTGGCTGTCATTCGGGGTGCCGATATCGATCAGATCGATGTCCCTTCGGTCGATCACATCTTCCCAGCGTGTCGCGTACTCTTGCCAGCCAAACTGTGCGGCAGCCGCTGCTACCTTGCTCTCGCTCCGTCCCACGATCACTTTCATGACGGGTTCGACGTCGAGGTCGAAGAACCGGCCGACCTGGCGGTAAGCGTTACTATGGGCCTTGCCCATGAACTGATAGCCGATCAATGCGACATTGACCTGTTTTTTCGTCATTGGCGTCCTCCTTGGAGCATTTTCAGTGTGTACGGGAACGGCACGATAGGGGAGGGCGAGACCGGCTTCGCCTGGTATATAATCTACATTTTCTACGCGGCGCGTCAATCTCCTTCCAGTAGGCTCGACAAGCCTGTGTCACCGCGGCAATCGCGTTCGGGGAGTATCTGCCTCAGGCAAAATGAAACCCCATGCATCGACAGATGCATGGGGGCTTGCGTCGCACGGGTCGGCTTAACGGAGCGTTGCCGCTCCCATAGGCCGGACGGCGAGCGCGTCGATCAGAATAATCAACTAGCTCACCTCCTTTCTTGATTGGATGGCGTTTCGAACGCCACGATGGAATAGCCGCCGAGGAGCCGAATCGCCCAATCCGTCTACATTATCGTCTCAGAATCGTCTCGCGCTAAACAGGCCGACAATGCAAGGGCCCTGGCACCGGTCAGAGCCATTCCGTGGGCGGCGCATCCCCGCTCCTTACGGTCTGAAGCGTTGGCTCCGGGTCCGTGAACTCGACCGCGCGCATCAGATTGTTTGTAGCCTGCGCCGGGCCGGATGTCGGGCGCATCAGATGCCGTGCCTCGCGTTCCCGAAGTCGTCGGTCCTCAAGAACAGCCGCCACGTCCCGTGCGGTCTCCTGCAGCTGGCGTGTCTTACCTTCCCGCGCCACACGCTCCACTACAGGGAGGGCGCTGCCCGAACCCACTTTCCTCAAGGCTTCGAGGATCTTGAACACGAGGAGCGTATTGGGGTGGCTAAGGGCCTCCGCCAATCGTGTCATCGACCGATGGTCAATGGATCCGTAGTCCGCATCGGTCAGCCTCGGCAGTATCTCCATCAAAGCAAATGCGGCGGCCTCGCGCACCGTTGCGCTGGGATCGAAGAGCTTCGCGGCGAGCGGACCGATGCTCTCCACCACGTGCAGACGGCCTAGCGATTCCGCTGAGGCCGCCCTCAGAAGGTCGTTATGGATGTTCCGAAATCGCCCAAGAACGAGACACACCGGTACGCTGAGTCCGCACGCTAGAGAGCCCATGACAAACAGCATCTGAGGAAAGACATCGGCCCATTCGACGTTGTCTCCCGCCCTGCCGATGAGCAGTGACCCGATGAGGCAGAGCGGCAGCATCACGCCGTATCCCCAGAGCAGTCCGCGGAGGAACCTCTCCCAGAGCGTTTCGTCTTCATCGCGCTCTACGGTGTCCAACAGCATTCCTGCGGCGGCATCGCGCTCCTGCGGCTCGAGAGGAACACGCGCCAGGGCCCAGGCCGCGACGACCTGTTCCCGCCAGTGCGAGGAGGATTCGTTTGCAAGGGCGCTGAAGAGCGGCAGGATCGAAGAGCACGGCCGGTGGCTGTCCGCAAGGATTCCCTCGGCGATAGCCCGTACAGGCGACGCCGCATGAAACTGACTTAGAAGACCGCCGACTTCGACGTAACTATCGGTCGCTCGTGCGCCGACGTACCGATCGAGTTCACCACGGGGCGGAGTGGCCCACGGCACAGGCGCGTGCGACCCAACAGGAGGTTGTTGCATCGGTTCCATGGTTATAGGACGAGGTACGGACGCCTGCTGTTTCGTATTTTTCCTTGCACCGCGACGGTACATCGAGTGGAGAAGGAACACCTCTTACTTGGTAAACTTCCAGAGGTCCGCGGTCTCCTTGATGTTTGTTGTAAACGCGTCGACCTGCTGGCCAAGGATCGTGGAGGTGACAGATCGATTGTCGAGTACGCGGTGCATATACAGGGTATGGTTGTTCTTATTGTAGTAAAAGAAAGATGGCGCGGTGTCCATGTTGGCGGCAAGCAGGCGCATCCATTGCCCCGCCGTCACAGTCGACGGATCCTCCACCGCGCCCATGTTCGCGTTCAGACCTATTTTTTCATGGTTGGGGCTGATAACGAACTGGACGTTATAGGTCCATTCGCCCTGCTTGATGGCCACGACGTAGCCCTGTCTGAGTTTTTTGGGCTCATAGCCCATATCGGTCAGCATCTGCAGAAGCGTGGTGTCAGTAAGGGCGCCACGAATCACGGGGCGGACCGTGTCCTGCGTCTCCTGGGCCGGAGCCCGACGGACGAGAATCGCGGCCGACCAGAGTGCGAGGGCAAGAATGCCGATCAAGGATATGGCTTTTCTCAAGTTTCTCTCCCCTGTTCGCGAGCGCGGGAGATTTCCACTCCCACGGACGCTACGATCGCGTTCATCGGCGGGCACATCTTCTGCAGTCGAAGGTGCACCGCGTTGACCGGTCCAAACTCGTCCAACACGACATCCACCATTACAGCGGCAAGTGCCTCGAGCAGTCGGAACTGGCGCTGCGTACCGATCTCGATCAATCTCCGAGCGACCTTAGAGTAGCTTACGGTGTCGCTCAGACGGTCCGAGCGACTCGCTACGCGCGTGTCGACTTCGAGCTGGACATCGATAAAGTAGCGGTGACCGACCGACTGCTCCTGGTCGGATGCGCCGTGGTACCCGTAGAACTCCAGACCAATGATGAGGATCCGGTCTGACTCGGCAGAGCTGCTCATGGCTCACGCCGCTGATCTGCAACAAGATAACCTGTTGCGGCGAATTCGTGAGCCGTTCCAGCAGCAACGGCTCTCGTGTTACACATCGAATAAAGTTGACGCGGCCGGCACGCTGTTAGTCCGTCTGGCTCGAACCATATTTGTCAGATCCCTTCGCGGCAAGCGGAAGTACCCAGATATTGCGGAACTGCACCGCATGACCGTGATCCTGCAGGTAGATCGGTCCGGGCTTTTCGATCGGACGGTCTCCCTCGATCCCGGTAGGACCGTTGATCTCCAGGTTGTTCTGAACCGTGATCCCATTTTGAAGAACCGTGACGCGAGCCTTCTCGCTTAGTTTTCCATCCTCTCCGAAGCGTGGAGCACGAAAGGTGATATCGTATGTCTGCCAGTTGTTCGGGGGGCGCGAGGCGTTTACCAGCGGCGCGGCCTGGTTGTAAACTGCGCCACAGTCGCCTTTACCAGGCTTCGCATATCCGAACGAGTTGAGGACCTGGATCTCATAGTGAGACTGAAGCCCTACGCCGCTGTTTCCCCGGCCCTGGTCCTTCGATCCCGGCTCAAATGGAATCTTGAACTCGACGTGAACCTGGAAATCCATAAAGTCCTGCTTGCTGACGATGTCTCCTCCGCCGGATTGCATCGCGCCGTCCGCTACCTTCCATGTTGCATCGTCCGTTTGCTTGTTCTTCCTCCAGTTGGCGGCGACCTCGTCGGGCTTGCCGGAGAACAGCACGACCAGTCCATCGATCTTGGGTGGAGGAACCGCGGCGTACTCGATTACGGCAGGCTGTTCCTTAGGCAGGGCCTCCTGACTGCCTCCACGAAGGCCGGCGAGTAGGAGTGGCAGAGTGAGCCCGGCCGCAACCAACATATAACGCGACCGCGAGTTGGCCGTCCAATGGGGTCCGAGTGTCATGGGGTCGTCCCTTCCTTCGCCTATTGGCGCTTCCCGCTGACCTGCTCAAATCGTGTAGAGGGGCAACAGCCAAAGGCCGGATTCAGTTGGTAATTGTTTTGCAAACCCACGCTCAATTCCTGCCGCCAAGTCAACAAGAACTCACGATCCCTCGGTTTGGACATGCCATTCTGTACGTTTTTTCACGAAGATTAGGCACGGATGAGTTGCAGCATTCTACAACGAATGGCAACGACGCGCTAACAACTAGAGATATGTCTGTATAACTTTGATTGACACTCGCACAGACTATATGTTACACTGCTCTAGTGGCGGTCGCGCTCGTTCGCCAAGCGGGCCTCGCTAACTTCACTGGCTATCCGAGGAGGTTTCAACACGAACAAGGCAACCTAACGGTGTCTTATGGAACTGGAAAGGAGGACCCACGAGTGTCCCTCAACCAAACTGTCCGATTGGGAGCCATTGTGTCTGGACTGGCGGCGTACGGCCTATTGGCCGTCGGAATCGCACAGGCAAAGTCTCCCCAGGAGACGGACAGCCTTCGCCCCGGGATCGCTGCCCGACCGGCCGAACCAACTGCAGCCGGTGCGCGCAGTATCACTCAGCGCGAACCAATTCCTTTCTCCACTGTTAGAAAGGCAAACGCACAGCTTCGAAGCGGATCCAGTCGAACCGTTCAGAACGGTGTGAACGGAGAGAAGGAGGTCGTCTTCAAAGTGACGACTCGAATGGACGGCGTCGAACTGCATCGCGATAAGGTCGCGGAACGTATCGTCAAGAAACCCGTCACCGAGGTCATCCAGGAGGGACAGCGTGGTTCGCTGCCTTCGCGCGGATACTTCTCCGGTCGGCGAATGCTGACCATGATACCGACCACCTACAATCCCTACCACTGTGGCGGGGACGGACGCGGAATCACCGCAACCGGACTCAAGGCTCGTTACGGAGTTGTAGCGGTTGATCCCAGGTTTATCCCGCTCGGTACTCGGCTCTATGTCGATGGCTACGGTTATGCTATCGCGGCTGACACGGGCGGGGCAATCAAAGGCAATAGGATCGACCTGTGCGTCGATTCGAAGCACCAGGCGTGCGGCATTGCAAACTTCAAGCCGCTCCACGTCTACATCATCGATTGAGCGGTCGGTAACCCTGTTCACCTCTGTGTCGTAGATCAGGAACCCAGCCGTAATGATCGATGTTTGCTCACCAAGACAGGCCAGTGAACTGTTGCGGGCGCATGGTCTTCGCCCATCCAGGCGTTTGGGGCAGAACTTTCTCTGCGACCGCAACACTCTCGATCGGATCGTCCGGGCGGCGAACCTCACGCCTGACGATCCGGTCGTAGAAATTGGAGGGGGACTCGGCGGATTGTCGCTGGCCCTCGCCCCTTGCGCAAGGAGCGTCACCGTAATCGAGATCGATCGGCACCTCGAGCCGATCTTGACAGATGTTACATCCCATCTGCAAAACATTCACCTCATCTTCCAGGACTTTCTTCGTGTCGATCACGCTTCACTGTTCGATGCCGCATTTGGCGCCGATCGCGGCGTTGTCGTGGCGAACATTCCGTATTACATTACGACGCCGATTATCGAGATTCTGCTTACGCACAAGGCGCGGCTTAAACGGGTCGTGCTGCTCGTGCAGCACGAGGTAGCAGAGCGGATTACGGCGGCGCCGGACACTCCCGCTTGTGGATCGATGTCTCTGTACGTTCAATACCACGCAGACACCGAGCTGATCGGTGTGGTGCCCAAAACCGTGTTTCTTCCACAGCCCGAGGTGAACTCGGCGATCGTGGCGCTTACGCCTGCTCTGCCTGGAACAGTCGCCGTTGGTCAGCCGGATCGGATGCTGCACGTTATCAGGGCCGCATTCATCCAGCGGCGCAAGACCCTTTTAAACGCCCTATTACGGGCGCCCGCGTCCTTTGGTCTCGGATTCACGATGGAGGATAGAGCGGCGGTCGAGGCTCTCCTACGGCGCGCCGGGATCGACGGGGGCAGGCGGGGTGAAACGCTGTCGCTCGCGGAGTACGCAACGCTATCAGACGCCTTCTAAACGTCGCCGCATAGCCAGTTGCTCCAGCGCGTCGGCCGCGGCGTTGCTGACGGCTGGATTGTCGTCGTCCAGCAGATTGCCGATCGCGGACCCTACGCCCGGCGTTGTCGCTCCAAGGGCGCCGAGCGCGAGCGCGGCATAGGCGCGCACGTCATCGTCCACGTCTTCCAGCGCGCGGACCAACGCGGGGATCGCATGCTCACCTGGCGCCGCGATCTGTCCGATTGCCCAGGCCGAATACCAGCGTACCTTCTCATCAGGGTCTTCGAGCAGCGCAGCTAATGGTGGAACCGCGGAACTCGCGGCCGCCCCGACGCTGCCCAGTGCCCATGCGGCCGCCCAACGGTCATCGGCTCGCCCACTCTCCAGTTCCGATATCAGGGCAGGCACGGCCGGCTCGGCATCATGCCCGAAGCCGGACAGTGCCGTTGCGGCCATTCCGGCCCAGATTCGCTTCTTCTCAGAAAGCGCTTCGATGAAAAACGGAAGGTTGGCCTCGACTTGCCCGTTAATCTTGGCTAGCGCATATCTCGCCCATAGCGACGACGTCTGGTCCCGGCTCATAACCGCGGCCTCGAGGGCCGGAATGGCAGGGCTCGCGGTTGCCCCTAGCCTGGCGAGCTCCCGGGCAGCATTCCATGCGGCCGACACATGGCCGTCGTTCAATGCAGCGATCAACCTGTCGACTCGCGACGTGGTTTCGTCCGGCATATGGGTAACTTTCTTCGAACGTACTGACGGTATAAGCCGTTGCGCGGCAATTGCCGGTTATGCTACCATTATCCGAGCCGATAGGCAAGTATGAGCCGGACCACGGTGTCTGCGTCGAAGACAGCGAGGAGTACCCCCGTTTGGCCAGAATGAGCGCAGCTCGCGGATCGATAACTGTTATCTGTGGAAGCATGTTCTCTGGAAAAACGGAGGAGTTGATTCGCATGGTTCGCAGGGCGATGCATGCCCGCAAGACCGTACAGGTATTCAAGTCCGCGGTCGATACCCGGTCGGACACCACGGTCATCAGCACCCACGATGGCACGTCGTTCACGGCCGTGCCTGTGGCGGATAGCCGGCAAATCGAGGCAGCGTTGCTTGCGAGCGCACAACTCGTCGCGATCGAAGAGGTTCAGTTCCTCGACGAGAGCGTCGTGGACCTCTGCCAGCGACTTGCCGATCGTGGCGTCGAGGTGATTGCGGCCGGACTGGACCAAGACTTCAGGGGATTACCGTTCGGGTTTATGCCGCGGCTAATGGCGCTTGCCGACAACCTCTTCAAACTGCACGCCATCTGTAAAGTATGCGGCGGCGAAGCGAGTCGGACGCAGCGCCTGGTGGATGGAAGGCCCGCGAAGTGGGACGAGCCGACCATACTGATCGGCGCCGACGAGTCCTACGAAGCGCGATGCCGGCACTGTCACCAGGTTCGACCGCTCGTTACGAGCTTGCGTTCGGCGGCAACGGAGGTGCGCAGCCGCGACCTGCGGCCTGCTCCGGGAGCCGAAGATGGACTCGGAGAGACGGATCCCCACGACGTGCAGCTCACGACGCCTTCCTGAAGAAAACGAGTCGTATACGTTGACTAAATTCTACTATTAAGATATAATAGAAGCAGTGATTGCCGCGGTTTGACCCGCAACTGTGCACATGTGTCCGTTTGTCAGACACTGGATCCTGGAGTGTAAACGGCCACATGCGTTACCCGTAATGCGTTCACATGGAGGTTTATTGTGAGAAAAGAATTTATGGTTGAACGGCAGGGCAGATCGTTTTGCCTCTATGCGGGCCTGCTGGACCTGGCGCATCAACAGGGCCTAAGGTCCATTCGCACCGAACTGGTACAGACGCCGACCGAAGCGAACAATAGAGTCGCCATCTGTGCCGCGACGGTTGTCCTCGAGGCGGACGGCGTCGAGAGGCAGTTCACGGGGATTGGCGACGCGGCGCCGAACAATGTTGCACCCGCGATGCAGTCGTGCCTACTGAGGATGGCCGAAACGCGCGCCAAGGCGCGCGCGCTCCGCGATGCCGTAAACATCGGCGTTGCTGCCTTCGAGGAGCTCGGCGAAGACGAAGAGCCGGCAGCGACGCCTGAGCGCGCGTATGCTGTTGCACCTGACCGTGCGGGTGTCGGTCGGTCCGCCACGACTGTCAGGAACGGCGACGCTTCCTCTCCGACGGCTCGGCCAACAGCCTCAATAAGGCGACAGGCCGCCTCGGGTGAGACTGTTCCGGCGACAGTCACCGAGACTCGGGGTGAGACAAACGCGTCGCCCGGAGACGTCGCCACGGACACCCAGATCGAAGCGATTCGCAACCTGTCTCGCCGCAAATCCGTGGATCCGGAGGCGGAAGCGAAAGAGCGCTTCACGGTAAGTTCGTTGGCGGAACTGAGTCACGCGCAGGCGAGCGAGATGATTCGCGAGCTAAACGGCCGCACCAGCAGCCGCGCAACTGCTGCCTGATGTTGGGGCTGTCGCCCCCCCGGTACCCGAGGAGCGCATGACAGACGCGATACGAATCATTGCTGGCCGCCTTGCCGATGCCAAATCCGAGCGCGCAAGCGCTTGTGTCACTATCGCGGACGGCCGTATTGTCGAGATCACCGAGATCGGCAGCGCTGTTGCTCCCGAGCCGGGTGACATCGATGCGCGAGACTACCTGTTGACGCCCGGTTTCATCGATATCCACGTACATGGCGGCGCCGGGCGCGCGATAATGGAGGGTACGCGCGATGCAATGGATGCGGTATCGGCCCACCTCGCCCGTCACGGCGTAACCGGGTACCTGCCGACGACGATCACGGCGCCCTGGGAGCTGCAGGCCAGAGCGGTTGCGGTTGCGACGGCGGTGATGCGAGGGCATGAGAACGGCCAGGGCGGCGCGGCGGTACTCGGCGTTCACCTTGAGGGTCCGTACATCAACCCGAAGAAGAAGGGCGCGCAGCCTGCTCAGCATATCCTCACGCCCGCGCGCGAGGATATCGAGTGCAATCTTGGCGAACACGTTGACTCGCTCCGGGTCATCACATTGGCGCCGGAAATGGAGGGCGCCGACGAGTTGATCGCGTTTCTGGTCGATCGCGGGATCGTCGTCTCGATCGGGCACACCGATGCGACTTACGCCGAAGTCAAGCGTGCGATCGGCATCGGCGCTCGGCACGTCACGCACTGTTTCAATGCAATGCGCCAGATGGAGGGCCGAGAGCCTGGTGTGGCTGGAGCCGCGCTTTCGCGCTCCGAACTGAGTGCCGAGCTAATCTGGGACAACATTCACGTTCACCCCGCCTCGTGTCGAGCGCTAATCCGGGCCAAAGGAAGCAGCGGGGTCATCCTGATCTCCGACGGAATCCCGGGCGCCGGTATGCCGGAAGGCTATAGCTTCTCCCTGGGCGACCTGCCCGTAACCATAAACGATGGCGCGGCGAGACTTCCCGACGGTACACTGGCAGGAAGCCTGCTGACATTGGATCGCGCATTCTCGAACGCATCGGAGTTTCCGCTCACCGCAAGGTCCGCGATGACCTCGCGAAACGCGGCCATCGCGTTGAGTCTTGGACATCGCAAGGGACTGCTGGCGCCCGGATTCGACGCCGACCTGGTCGTGCTTGACTCAAGCGGCCGCGTGAGGATGACGATTGTCAACGGCATAGCGGTGTATTCGGATCTTGCGTCGTAGCCCGGCGAGAGTACGACCTACCGCTTTCACTTTCGTCTTGTGTCGACGTTATTTCCTCAACTACCCGCGATTACGACGCGTTAGGCCGGCTCTATGGCGGCGGAGCTGATCGTATCGCCTTTCCGAAGTTGCAGCGCCGCATCGAGCCCCTCCGTGACGCGTCCAAATACGGCGTACTTCATATCCAGAAACGACGCGGGACCGAGCGTAATGTAGAATTGGCATGAGGCGGAATTCGGATCGTTTGAGCGCGCCATCGCGACGACCCCGGCGGAATCGTGCTTCAACATCGGGGTTACCTCAAGGGGAATTGTGCGCTTCCTGCCGGTCGCCGGGTCCTGGAAGTCACCGGTGCCGTTACCGCTTGGATCGCCGCCCTGAATCACAAATCCAGGCTCGTATCTGTGAAACGTCAGGTTGTCATAAAACGCTCGCTCGACCAGGTCGATGAAGTTGTTCGTCGTGATGGGCGCCAAATCCTCGAAGAGCTCTATCCTGATGACGCCTCTAGACGTGTTCAGGACCGCGGTGCGGTTCGCCATGCTGCTGAAGTTTCCTTCCTATGTGATCGCGGTGCAGGGCCAGACAGAGGGGTGGCCAAGCCGCGAATATTGTAGCAGAAACGCGCACAAACGAGGTACGCTTCCATCGGGCGCTCCGGGCGCAAGAAACTGGGCCGACCAGTCACTATGCCGTACGGTTGGCCTGGCGCCAACCGTATGAAGGAGATCGAATCGTGGCTTCGATTATCGCGACCGCGCCCGGCAGGTGCGGCGTTCTCGGCAATCCTTCCGATATGTACGGCGGCAGTGTCATATCATGCACGACGAGTGAACGCGCAGAGTGCCGTATCGATGTAGGCGGTTCCGAACTCGTGATCACCAACGCGGATGAGCGGGCCACGATCTCGTCGAGAGACGGCCTTACACTGTGTGGCGATAAGCTCGACGTTGCCAGGGCGACACTCACCTACTTCGGCATCGATCCCGCCACCGCACCCATGACGGTAGGCCTTCGGACTGAGATTCCAATGCGCGCGGGGCTGGCGGGTTCCACGGCGCTGCTGACGACGTTAGTGGGCGCCTTCAGTGCGTATGCTGGATTAGATAGCTCCTTATACCATCTGGCTGAAACCACCCGCAAGGTAGAGTCGAGGGTCATGAAGATCCTATGCGGTCTGCAGGATCAGCATATGGCGGTCTTTGGCGGATTGAACTTCATGGATTTTCGGGGCAAGGAGAATCTCGAGCAGCGCGACGACGAGCCGCTTGCTACGGTCGAGCCCCTTGCTAACCACGTTTCCGCGCCACCGCTCTTGCTTGCTCATACGGGTGTCCAGCACCATTCAGGAAAGGTGCATAGCTCACCACGCCAACGGTGGCTTGACGGCGAACCACTGGTACACCAGACCTATGCCAGGCTTGCCGAGCTTGCGAGGCTGGGTAAACGCGCCCTGCTTGAACAGGATTGGGGCAAGCTTGGAGCGCTTATGAATGAGAATCATCGCCTCGTGTCGGAGCTCGGCGGGAGCGGACCGGCCAACGACAGGCTGATTGATGCGGCACGTGAGGCCGGCGCGTGGGGCGCGAAACTCGCGGGCGCGGGCGCGGGCGGAACCATTGTAGTGTTGACGAACGACCCGGAGCGGACAGGCGCCGCAATGGTCGCTGCCGGAGCCGACAGATTGCTAACGCCGCGTCCGCAGCCAGGCCTCTCGGTGCATCATGGGGTAGGTGTTGGGTGATGGGGGATAGGGGACAGGGCAGGTTTTGGGAGCAAGACTAGGATGATTATCTCGCGTGCCGCGCATCGTTTGAGTCTGGAGCAGAGAGCCTTCGTTCTCGGACGGGGCATTATAGGGGTGCTTCTCGTCATTCTGATGGGCGTGGCCGGGGCACGGGCCGAACTCAGGGCGGGCGCGGCAAGGGTCGACATTACGCCAGACGTTCGTGCCAGCCACGTGACATTGGGCGGGTACGCCGCGAGGAAGGGCGCCCCGGCAACGGGCGTACATGATTCTGTCTATGCCCATGCGCTTGTACTGGCGAACGGTCAAACCAAAGCGACGATCGTTTCGATCGACCTATGCTTCCTGCCTGCGAGCATTAAGGCCGAGGTGGTCAAGCGGCTGTCGGCTCGTCCGACGGGATGGCAGGGCAGCAATGTGTTTCTTGCGGCAACGCACACACACTGCGGGCCCGATCCTCTGGCTATGCACGCAGGCAATACGTTCAGTCTCCGGGGGTGGACGCCCTTTGACGCGAAGCTGCTCGCCTTCACCGCGGATCGGATCGCTGCTGCAATCGTCGCCGCGGAAAACGCGGAACGTGCAGCGACCGTTTCGGTCAGCAAGACCGACGTGCCCGCTCTAAACCGAAATCGCAGGGGGGAAAAGATAACGGATCCGGCGCTTACGGTACTCAAGGTGGCGGACAGTGACGGCAAGGCGATTGCGGCAGTAGTAAACTACGCTGCGCACCCTACGCTGTACGATGCCGACATGCTGGAGATTTCCGCGGATTGGCCGGGTGTTGCGGCGGCAGACGTGGAGACCGCAATGGGTGCGGGAGCGGTCTGCGTGTTCCTGAATGGAGCTGAGGGCGACACGTCTCCAAGTGGCGTGGACGATAAGCACGGGGACGACAGGGTTGCCGCATACGGTCACCGCTTCGCGGATGCCGTCAAGGCAATGTTACCCACGATGCGGCCGGAGTCCGATCCGCCGTTCGCAATTTGGCAGGTAGGCGTTCAATTGCCCGCCCGCAAGGCAAACGCGATGTTCATCGCCGCCGCGGGCAGTCTCGGAGCGACGTTCGCACAGGCGCGTTCACTCGTCGATAAGCTCATGCCGACCTCGACGACCATTACGATGGCACACATAGGCAGCCTGCTGATCATTGGCATGCCGTGCGAGCCGACCGCGGATCTCGGCCTCCAGGTGAAGGCGCAGGCACGACAGGCAGGCTTTGTGAATCCCGCGGTCGTGGCTCTGACAAACGACTGGCTGGCGTATGCGCTCATGCCGGAGCAGTACCATAAGGGCAACTACGAGGCGATGATGTCGTTCTACGGAGATGGGCTCGGTCCCTTACTCCTGCTTGCGACGGAAAGCGGCCTGCGCCATTAATGACCTACGGCTTTCGCCTTGTTCTCCCTGTTTAGCTGGATTGGTTTCCAAGCCCGTGGACCAATGATCCGCGGCAATGTCAGAAAACAGCGCGGTAGGCAGGCGATCCTACAAAAACAGAGTCAGGCACTTACACGCACCACCGGCTTTCAGAAACTCCGACATTTCGATTTCATGTGCACTAAACCCAAGAGCTTGAATCTTCGCAACTAGGTCCGGGCAGCCGGACGGCAAAACGATATCGCACCCGATC
>JBBQVV010000135.1:0-15638 GCA_038211235.1 Chthonomonadales bacterium
AACGGTATTGGCGCAGGTCAAAGCGTCGACCGGCCATCTCGCCGGGCTGAATATCGCCGTAATGGGCTGCATCGTCAACGGACCGGGCGAAATGGCCGATGCAGACTACGGCTACGTGGGCAAGGCCGGCGGCAAGATCTCCCTTTATCGTGGCCGCGACGAGGTAAAGTCAGGCCTTCCACAGGAGCGTGGTGTCGAAGAGTTAATCGATCTGCTCAAGCTTGACGGTGTCTGGGAAGAGCCGGCTGATGGTTATGCGCCTTCCGTGCCGGGCAAGTTCAATGAAAGGATTACCGTCTCGATACCTCTTGCAACGCGTTAGAGCAAGTGACCTGAAGGACGAAAGGGACTGAAACGACGGACTACGGCTGCGAGACCGCTGGTAATATTTTGCGAGGGAAATACCGGCAGGCATCGCGCTACGGATATGGCGCCGACCGCGGTTCACGTGACTTTGCCTTGCAGTTGTGCGACGACCGCGGGCGGATCGGATGTCTTAAAGCACCACGGTTTGGGCTACAATAGACATGCAGGTACTTACGGCGCAATATCCAGCTTGTAAATCGCGCGAAGGAGAGATCTCGAAATGAAGAGTGTTCTACTGGTTACTGCCGCGCTCGCCCTGTCCGTGCTGGCACTGGGAGCGCAGGCGCAGAAGCCGGCCAATGCGAACCAGGCCGGGAAGATGGGTCATGGCGGCAAAGGCGTTCCGCTTAGCAAGGCGATGCAAGACGCAAAGGGCAAGAAACCCGTAAAGGGCGGGCATCATGCCACAGGGAAGAAGCCAACCACGATGCCCGGTAAGAAAGCCGGAACGCAGTAGGTCAGAATCGGGCGAGGTAGCTCGAACCTCGGCGCTAACGCGCCGTGACGCTGGCCCGGGTGAAGTTACCCATCAGCCAGGCGATTGTCCGTCAGGGCGATTGAGGAATGGAGACCTGAATGCATCCTGCGTCAGGTCTCATTTTGCGGCGATGTGTGTCGAGATGAGCACATCGGTAAGGATTGTTAGTCCGCGGTCGATCTCCTCATGGGTCACGGTCAGCGGTGGAAGGAGGCGAATGGTCGAGTTATCCGCCTCGGGCTTGCCAATTCGTGCGCCACAGCTCAACAGCAGGAGGCCCTGCTCACGACATGCCTGCTTGACCAAGGCGACGCGCGCGTAGTCCGGGCGACATGCCGCATCGCGAATCTCCAGCCCAATCATCAATCCGTTGCCGCGCACGTCGAAAACGCCATACTTTCCCACAAGACTGCCGAGACGCGTCTTAATCTCCTCGCCGAGCTCGGCGGCGTGCGCGACCAGGCCGCTCTCTTCCAGGCGCCTGAGCGCCGCAAGTCCGGCTGCGCAGGCTATGGGATTTCCTCCAAATGTAGTTCCGTGCTCACCCACACTCCATTTTGCGAGCAGGCTCCGGGGCGCGGCGATGCCGGCCAGAGGCAGGCCGCCGCCCACGGCCTTGCCGAACACGATGATATCCGGTACGATTCCCAGGTGTTCGAACCCAAACCAACGGCCGGTGCGGCCGAAACCCGACTGGATCTCATCCGCGATCAGCAGGATGTTGTGGCGATGTGTCATCTCGCGAATCTTCCGCGCCGCCTCTGCATCCATCGGAAAGTAACCGCCCTCGCCCTGCTGGGCTTCGAAGAAGACCGCGGCGACGTCGCCCGGATGCGACTCGATGAGCGCCTCCAGGGCGTCCGCGCAGCATGGAACTTCCTTACCCGTCCGAATCGTCGCGCAGCGTGGCGCGGGAGCATGTAGAATCGAGGCGGTCAAACCGGCAAGAAACGGTTCGTAAGCGCCTCGATGGGTGCTGTTGGAGCAGGATAGCGCAGTCGCGAACAGTGTTCGGCCATGGAAACCGCCGACGAACGCGATGAATTTTGTTCGTCCGGTCGCCTTTAGTGCCAGCTTCGCGGCAGCGTCTACCGATTCGCTTCCGCTGTTCATGAACTGAACCGACCATGCCTCCCCACCAACTCGTGAGGCGATCAGATCGCGAAGCCATTGGGCGAGCTCAAGCTGCGGCGCATGGCGCATAACGTCGGAGGTATGAATCACACTGGCCGCCTGTCGCTGGATCGCGGTGACGACCTCCGGATGGTTGTGACCACACGCGTGGACCGCGATTCCGCTGGTGAAATCAAGGAACTCACCGCCGCCATAGGTGCTTACTTCAGCGCCTAGCGCAGTAAGCGCGACCTCGTCCGTCTCGTATCCGACCACCTCCGCCAGTAGGCCGGCCGAATTCAGCTCTTCTATCTGCTTATTTATCACGTTGCTCCCGCCGATCAACTTTCGATCGTGTCTATCTGCGCTCGCACCAGGTCTGTCGAGTGGCTGTAGTTTAGATAGATCGACTTCCACTCTGTACAGTAGTCCATTGCCATCCAACCGGCTTCCCGGTGGCCGTTGCCCGTTAGTTTGGTACCTCCGAACGGCAGCTGGATCTCGGCGCCGCTGGTAGGCAGGTTAATATAGACGATTCCCGCGTCGAGCTCTTCGATAGCCTGGAATGCGGCGCGGACATCCGTCGTGTACAAGGAGAGTGACAGCCCGTATCCCGTGCCGTTTGCAATGCGCAACGCGTCATCGAAGCCCGCGGCCTCGATGATGCCCGTTACCGGGCCGAAGATCTCCTCCTGTGCGATCCGCATGTCCGCACGCATGCGATCGAAGATGGTTGGAGCATAGAAGCAGCCTTGCGCATATTCACCGGTATCGACGATAATTCCGCCGGCGAGCAGGTCAGCACCCTCGGCCTTGCCGATCTCAACATATCCGTGCACGCGTTCCAGCTGAGCGCGGTTGATAACCGGCCCGACCTCCGTTTCCGGTTCGATGCCCGCTCCGAGAGTTAGGGAGCGCGCCCTGTCCACAAGCGCGTCTCGGAACTCGTCGTGAACTCGCTTATGGACAATGAGGCGACTGGCAGCTGTGCAGCGCTGCCCGGAAGTTCCGAACGCGCTCCAGAGCGCGCCCTTGACCGCAAGCTCAACGTCGGCATCGTCCATTACTACGATCGCATTCTTGCCGCCAAGCTCGCAGCTTACGCGCTTCATCAGCGCGCCGCAGCGCGCGGCGATCTTGCGTCCTACCTCTGTGGAACCGGTAAAGCTAATGACAGGAATCGCCTCGCATTCGACTACGGCGGCTCCCGCCTCTTCTCCATAACCGGTGACCAGGTTGACGACACCCGGAGGCACGCCCGCCTCAATCAGAATCTCGACGAATGTTGCCGCCAGGCCGGGAGTGTCCTCGGCCGGCTTGAACACGATCGTGTTGCCCGCCTGCAACGCCGGGAACATTTTCCAGCTTGGAATGGCGATCGGGAAGTTCCAGGGCGTGATGAGACCTACGACTCCGATCGGCACGCGACGTGCCGCGCAGAACATTTCACCTCGTTCGGACGGGACCAGGCTGCCGTTGGGTAGTCGCCCAAATGCCGCGATGTAGTGTGCCATATCGATGGCTTCCTGCACGTCGCCGCGGGCCTCCAGGATTACTTTGCCCATTTCCTCGGTCATCTGCCGCGCAAGATCCTCCTTGCGCTGCTCCAGCAGATGGGCGGTTCGCGTAATGATCGCTCCTCGCGCCGGCGCGGGAAGGCGTCGCCAAGCAGGATAGGCAGACTGTGCGGCGGCGGCTGCGGCGTCAACATCCGACCGTCCGGAACGCGAAAACACGCCGATTACGTGGCTTTGTCGTGCGGGGTTTCGCGACTCGAACGTTGAGCCATCCGCCGCGGATACCCACCGTCCCGCGATATAGTTGCTCTTTCCGTTTTGTAACATTGGCTCCGGTACGCTGCCTACTAGCGGCTATCCAACCGAGGTTTGCTGTGACGTACGCGCATCGGTGCGCCGGATTATGGCGTCGATACCCGTCTTATTGAATCCTTTGAATCCGTCCCACCGCTGCAGAATCTCCAGGTGACTGCCAGGGACGCCGCGCTCCAGAAACCCATCGTGCTGATCGGCAGTGATAAGACCCAGGTCTAGAAGACTTCCGCAGCGAATCGGGTCCGCGATCCAGGTTTCCGGCTCGGTAAAAGCCTGCTTGAGCATCGGTAGGTCGGTGAACGGCGGCATAACGCCGTAGCCTGCCGCAACGAACTGGTCCCGTACACGCGCGAAGTCGTACTCAGCCTCGAGATGGTGCAGTCCCGCGGCGCCAATGCTCTCCCCGTTCAGCCCGCACCATAGCCCGATCGTGCCGGCCGTACGCAAGGGCTCAAGATCGCGAGCGCTGTAGTCGATGTCGAGCTCCTCCGGCGCAACATCCACGTCACAAAACAGTACGACGCGGCTCACTGGATGCTCGAGAATTTGCGCACCCCAGCCGGCCTCTTTACCGGCATAAAATCGTTCACGCAGCTCGAATCCGAGCTTGCGCCAGACTCCAATGAGAGCTCGAAATCCGCTGCGTGAGCTGCGGTACGTATGATGATCGTGATTTGCCCAACCGATTCCCGCCCGAAGTTGGCGAGCGTACTGCCATCTCGCCGCCGCGTTCCGCCGCATGTAGAAGTGCCGTTCGGCGTCGAAAAACTCATCTACCAGCCGGTCACTCTCGATTTCGTCGACCAGCGATGCAATCAAGCCCGCGGTCTCTTCCGCTGCGTGAAATCCTTCTCCACTTCGTGAGCGCGCCATTAGAGCCGTCTGGACTCTTGCGATCGTTCGCTCGTCGGCAGCCGACAGGCTTCCGGGGCGAAATCCTCGATTACCTCTCCGAACAATGACAGCCAGTTCGCCATGGTGCTGAGGATAGCGAATCTCTTCATAGCCGGAGCCAGGGTCGCCGAGCTGTCCCAGTACCGGCAGATCATTGCAGTCGGCAAACGCCTTGAGATCCTCGACCGCAATTGCCATTCTCACGGATACGGCGGCGTCGTCTATCCGAAGACGAGGCAGGCGAGCTTGGGGATGCTCCCATACAGGATCGCCATCGGCGGTAAGCTTAGGTACCAATCCCATTGTCGTCAACTCTGCGTCGAGGCTGTAGGTTCGAGGAACAACCCAGTGATCGATCAAGTTGATCAGAGGCACGCCGGCACAATCGAGGAAGCGATCCGCCATTCGGGCAATCGCCGGGTTGTGAGCAGCGAATGCACGAAACAGGCTGATGAAAAACTCCGCCGCCCGCGGACATCGCGGCCATGATTGATCAGGCGCAAGCTCGCCAGTGCTGGTATCCATCTGTCGTCCTCCCATTCAAAGTATACCGCAGTTGGTAAAAGGGTGGGGGGCGGTCTGGACGGACAGGACCTATGCGACGGGGAGGACCAATAGGACGTATGGATCGGAAACGCGGCATGAATGCGCCGTGTTAGCAAGGCGGGGCTTCGTAGTCAGGCCTAACCGAATAGAGGATCGGGTCAGGCAAACCGGCGCGCTGGAAGCCGCGAAGTCTGAGCGCGCAGCTATCGCAGACGCCGCATGCCAGGTCCTGACATTGATAGCAACTCCACGTCAATTGAAGCGGAGCACCCAATTCGACCCCGCGCAGGATAATCTCTGCCTTTGTCAGATGGATGATCGGGGTTACAATTCGGATCACGGCGGCCGCAGTGCCAAGGCGGATCACCTCGTTGAACGCCGCATAGTATTCCGGCCGGCAGTCGGGATAGCCGCTGCTATCTTCGTGGACCGCGCCGATAAAAACTCGCGTCGCATCGAGCACTTCGCACCACGATACGGCTATGCTAAGAAGGTGCGCATTGCGGAACGGCACGTAGGAAGTTGGTATCGCAGTGTTCGCCAGGTTGGCGGTAGAGACCGGGATGCGCTGATCCGTGAGGCTGCTGCCACCGATGACGGCCAGATGCTCGATCGATGCGACGAGCCGACGGGAGTGTGGCACATCATAGTAGTCACCAAGGTCTCCAAATGCGGTGAGCTCTCGTCGCTCCGTGCGCTGCCCGTAATTCACGTGCAATAAGCACAGCTCCCAGTCTTCAGACCGGGCGATAGCCGCTGTGACGCACGAGTCCATGCCTCCGGACACAAGAACAACTGCTGACGGCATTTTACGGAGCATCTCCGACCGTAATCGTGCCCTTGCCGGCCTGATCTCCACGGCGCAGTGTAATCGCCACGGCCTGCCCGATGCGCAATCGCTTCTCTATAGATTTGAACTCCTCTTCACTTTTCACCGGCTCGTCGCCGATTCGCGTAATGACGTCTCCGCGCTGAAGTTCCGCGCCCGCGCCTGGCCCGGACCCGGCGATGCGGACCACCACGATTCCGGCGACGTTCGGAAGGTCATAGTAGGACGCCAGTTGACTGTTATTAGTCACTACAACAAGGCCAAGCCACGGCCGCTTGACCTTGCCAAACCGCTTAAGCTCGTTGGCCACCTGGAGAGCGGTATTAATCGGAATGGCAAATCCGATGCCCTGAGCACGGCTTGCGACGATCGTATTGATTCCGATGACCTGTCCCGCCAGGTTGACCAGTGCCCCGCCAGAGTTTCCAGGATTGATCGCGCAGTCCGTCTGGATCAGGTTCTCGTAGAACCGCCCCTCCGCCTCATCGTTAATCGGTCGGCCGAGCGCGCTTACCACGCCGTGTGTAACGGTGAAACGGAAGCCGAGCGGATTCCCGATCGCCACCGCCATCTGACCCGGAATCAGTCCGGTAGAGGAGCCGAGGTGAGCTACAGGCAAGTTCGGCGCATCGATGTGCACAAGCGCGACATCGGACGTATGGTCGGCGCCGATGATCGTACCCGGCAGTTTGCGTCCCGTTCCGTCGTTCAGCGCTACGAGGATCTTGGTCCCACTCGCGTTGGATGGGCCTACGACATGCTCGTTAGTCAAAATATAGCCGCTCTTATCAATGATGACTCCGGAGCCTTCGATTGCGCGGACCTGCGGACCGGTGGAGAACCAGTCCTCGTCCAGCATTCCAGGATTTACACGCTGTTGAGTATCGATATTGACGATGGCTCTGCTCGCGATCTGAGCGGCCTTGGCGTAGGACTCGGCGTCGGAAAGCGGCTGCGACTTCTCCTGTCTTACGTCCAGACCCGCGTTGCGCTGTGCATCGCTCGCCGGTTCGCGCCATGTCACGTGTAGATTCGGTAGAACGATGCCGCCCAGGATGAACGCACCCAGAAACAGCAGAAATGGTCGCAGCCAGCGGCGGCGCGCCCGCGACTCGTGGTGGAAGTTGGTAGCAGTGGGCTCGTGCATTATCGCGCTTCCTCCGGAAATAGATGTCTCATTGAATCTTTTGACGCGCAAAGATCGTTCAGGTTTCCGACAGAATTCACCGCACATTGCCATGCGGGTCGGTCGGGGGCAAATCGGGACCATGGTGTCCCAATCTTGCGAATGGATATGGCACTGCCAAGAGATAGACGGCGCCACGAAGTATCTCGAAATAGTTGGACAGTATGCCAGGCGCGCCACGCCAAAGGCTCACGTCCAGTTCATCGCCCGGCGGCCACGCGAAGAGCAGTGGCAGTATCGTTACGCTCGCAGTTGCGAGCCAGAGGTAGATGGCGAGCGGGCGTCGCGTCCGGGTCACCATGGCGAGCGCAAAGCCCAGGCTCGTTCCCGAGCCGTAGCATACAAGCGCGACGGGCGCCGCGGTGGGAGAACATCGGAGGGCATATGACACGCCGAATAACACTATGGCCAGGATCAAACAGATCCAGCCGATCCGGTTGATCCCACTAACCGCCAAGTGCCCGCCTCCTTCTCCAGAAGTTGCTTGCGTGTCCAACGAACGTAGCGGCCTGCCGCGGTTGAAAGCCATGAGCGGGCGGGTTTTTTGGTCCACCCGACGCGCCGCATCGACCGATTTCCAATGTGTGTTGTTGTATACCTCATTCGCCATCGGCCATGCTCATCGGAAGGAAAGGCAGGGTAACAAGGAATAGGTGCAACTTCAGCCGAACATTGAAGTCAGCTGCCAGGCAAGATCGCGTCCTTGGCAGCCCCGAGCGGTCGGAGGCTAGTAGTGAGCGTTGAGAGAGCGCGGAGGACGGGCGCGGTTCGCGGCAGCGATGCTGAACAAGTGGCGCTTCGTCCTGTGCCGGCCGTGTCGCACCGCGGCATCACTCCACGCGCACTGGCATTTGGCTGTCTGCTCATCCCCTGTAATGTCTTCTGGATCGTTCGGCTCGAGCGCGTCATGTTCGGTCCATATGCCTCGACCATCTCCCTGTTTGCCAACGTCGTATTCGAACTCTTCCTGCTCATCGGTATAAACATCGTATTACGCATTGCCGCGCCGAGGATCGCGTTTTCACAGCCTGAGCTGTTGACGGTGTACACCATGCTGGCGATCTCGACCGGCATCGCGGGCCTGGACGGAGTCGGTATCCTCAGCCAGATTATTCCGCACGGGGCATGGTTCGGCGAAACCAATAAGTGGCAGGCATTTCTGCCGGCATTTCCCAAGTGGCTCGTGGTAAGCGATCACGACGTTTTGCGTGGACACTACCTGGGCAATTCGAGTCTGTATCGCCCAGAAGTGATTCGAGCCTTTGCGTCTCCCGTCCTGGCTTGGACAGGGTTCATCACACTGCTGATGCTGGTGGCTCACTGCATCAACGTCCTCGTACGCCGGCAGTGGGCAGATCGAGAACGCCTCACATTTCCAATAATCTGGCTTCCAATGGAGATGACGGAAGGGGGTTGCGGCGCGGCTTTCTTCCGCAATCGCCTCATGTGGGCCGGATTCGCTGTAGCGGCGGCGATCAGTCTTTGGAATGGAATTGCCTTTCTTGACCCGGTCCTACCGGCTGTCAACGTCGGTATAACCGATCTGAAGCCTTTCTTGGTTAGCAAACCGTGGAACGCGATTGATTGGCTGCCCGTTACTTTCTACCCGCTTGCTATAGGTCTCGGCTTTCTCCTTCCGCTCGATCTGCTATTCTCGTGCTGGTTCTTTCTTCTGTTTTGGAAGGCGCAGGTCGTGCTCTCAAGCGCCTTGGCGTGGGATTCAACACCTGACTTTCCATTCATTAGAGAGCAGGGCTTCGGGAGCATCCTCGGGCTTGCACTTTTCTACCTCTGGACGGGGCGAAAGACCTATTCCGCGATCTGGCGAGCCGCGATCCGGAACGCGAAACCCGGCGAGGGCGGAGCTCCAATCGAGGGCCTGAGCGAACGAATGGCGCTTGGAGGCATCGTCGTGGGCCTGGCGGGTCTGATGGCGTTCTGTCTCGCTGCCGGTGTAGCCTGGTGGGTAGCGGCGGTTTTCTTTGCCATCTATTTGCCGACGATCACCGTCGTTACCCGTATTCGAGCGGAGCTGGGAGCGCCGGTTCACGATTTCCACTTCATGGGTCCGGATAGCATGCTGCCTCGCGTGGTTTCCGCGCACGGCCTTCGCCAGCCGGATCTCGCCTTCTTTACATTCACGTTCACGCTGACCCGAGCCCATCGAAGCGACACAATGCCGGTCGGTCTTGAAGGACTCCAGATGGCAAGGCTGCGTCAAATGGATGCGCGCCGAATGTTCGGCGCCATCATGCTTGCCACCACGCTGGGCACGTTCGCCACATTCTGGGCGATCGAACATCAGGCGTACGCGCTTGGCGCTGCCGCCAAGTTCAATCAGGGATCCGGACATGCTCAGCAGGCGTTCGAGCGCATGAATACGTGGATCACCGGCACGCTGGATCCTCACCCGAATGGACCGGCAACGATGGCGATGGTTATTGGACTTCTGACTACAATCGGCCTCTTGATTCTCCGCGTGAGGTTCTTCGGATTTCCGATTCACCCGATCGGCTACGCGATTGCCTCTTCATGGTCCATTCATCTCGTGTGGATCCCATTACTGATTGCGTGGGTCTTAAAGGGAGTCACGATGCGCTACGGTGGGCTCCGGGCCTATCGCCAGTTCCTGCCGTTCTTTCTCGGGCTTGTTCTAGGAGACTGCGTTATGGGGAGTGTGTGGGCACTGATGAGCCTGGTGCTGAATACAAGAACGTATAACTTCTTTGGGGCATAATACAGAGAGGCCGCGCATGACGTCATTGGATAGGGCTTGACTTACGTACAGCAGCGAACAGATAACGCGCCGAGTGGGCGCCAAAGGAGTGCCAGTTATGCGAGTCGTGACTAAAGAGAGCAAGCGTGAGGCCGGCATCGCAGCGGCGGAGGACGGCGCGCGCATCATTCGTGAGGCGCTCCGAACGTATGGCGGCATCAACATCGTCGTTGCGACGGGCGCTTCCCAATTCGACGTTTTCGATGTGTTGGTCGCGGCGCCGGATATAGATTGGTCCGGGGTGACTGCATTTCACCTTGACGAATATGTTGGGCTCCCGCGCACCCATGCTGCGTCATTTCGTCGATATCTTCAGGAGCGATTCGTCCAGAGACTCTCCGCGCCTTTGGCGGCCTTCCACGAGATCGATGGGGAAGGAGACTGCCAGGCGGAATGCGATAGACTAAATGCTCTCATCAAGAATGCCGCGATAACGGTTGCCTTCGTCGGCATCGGAGAGAACGGTCATCTGGCATTTAACGATCCGCCTGCCGATTTCGAGACAGAGACGCCGTATATCGTCGTTGACCTAGACGACGCATGTCGGCGACAGCAGCAGGGAGAGGGGTGGTTTCCGACTCTGGACGACGTGCCCCGACAGGCGATCTCGATGACGGTCAGGCAGATCCTGAAGGCCCGGGCCATCGTGTGTACCGTGCCGGATTCGCGCAAGGCGCAAGCGGTCAAGGGCACGGTGGATGGCCCGATTACTCCAAACGTGCCCGCTTCCATTCTTCAGTCGCATCCGGACGCGACTCTATATCTCGATCATGCGTCGGCTGCGCAATTATCGGGCGGAATCGCCAGCGGGTAGGGCCATTTCTACTCGTCTTCGCCGTGCAGCAGGCGCCTGGCTCGGCGGCGATATCCTTCCGACAGCAGGTCGGACATATTGCGAACATCCTCGGCGTTGTAGGCAAGCAGCGTTTCCAGTGACTCCTCCCTGCCATGCCGATACTCCTGCCATAGGCGCACCGCGTCCCATCCTGCTAGACCAGATGTGGCGTTCGATCTCCGAATGCCCATCTGTTGTTCGATACTCTTCAGTCCGCCACGATATCCAACCTTACGGAGCATGTAGCAAAGATCTACGTGGAGTTGCGGCAGCGTCATCCGCGGAAAGGAGCGCTTGAGGAACGGCAGGTCGAAACCGGTTCCGAAGAACGTCACCAGGATTGCGGCGTCATCGAGCGCCTCCGGCGCCTTCTCAAGATCGATGCCGCGAACGTACTGTCTCATGCGATAGCCGTCGAATACACCGACCACCGTCAGATCTTCCGGCCGCATTCCGCCGTTCGTCTCGATGTCGACGAACGCCAGCCGATGGCCGAACGCCGGCACGGCTCTCCAGTGGTCCACCGCTGCAAGCCGCTCCGCAAACCAGGCGAAGTCCTCCTCATACAGGCGCTCCACGGATTCCTCGATCACGGGCGTGAGACTAGCGCGCTGCGACTCGGTAAGGGGCCATTGGCGATGGGACTGGGCAAGATATGCCGTCCAGTCCGTGGCGCCAGCGTCCCACAATCTCCGTTCGGTCGCTTGCCCGATCCCCTGGGCGTGCAGAAAAGTCGATTCTAACAAGGAGACGGGTGGATTCAACTAGTATCCTTTCCGATCGCGCCTGCCGCTACGGTGTCAGTTCCGTTCGTATTACAAATGGATCACCGTCAGGTTTAGGTACGACCGCCAGTGCGCCTTTTCCTTGCGCACTGAAACTATTGGGGTGCCACGTGGTCTGACAAAATGCGTGCTCGCATGGTGAACCGAATCTTGCGGTCGAGCATATTACGGGTTCATTAGTGGCAATAACCGATCTAAAGGAGAACATATGCGTATGAGAGACGCCATGCAAACCCGGTGGCGAGCCATTGCAGCAGCCGTGGCGATCGTTGGATTGGCGAGTTCATTCTCCGTGGCGGGCAACATGGCAACCGCCGCTGAGCCGAGCCAGAATATCCACGACTATGTGCCCGAAAAGCTGGACGATTTCACGGCAACAATGCGGGTGGATCATTACGACGAACATGCCGGCGAGAAGATCAGCAAGGACTTCGTATACATCTATAAGCTAAAGGGAGACGTGAAGCTCCAGTATAAGGAAGAGAACATGATGAGGCTGGACGCGCAGATCGGCGCTTCCAATCTGACGTTTATCGTGAATAACGCGACCCAATATGTTCGCGCGGCCGCGGTTGGTTTGAGAACGGTCAACAACCTGGGCCAAACGCCGGGAAAGCGGAAGACGCTGCTCGACGCGGGGTTCATCTCGAACGGATACCTCTCCCTCGCGGACGCCGAGTTCAAGCGGACCCAGGACGTGAACGGAACTATGTGCGCGCTCTTCAGAGTCAGTTACAAGGACAAGACTCTGGACATGTCACATCGGCTGGTCTGGATCGATCCGAAGACGAAGATCGTGGTCAAGCGCGAAGAATACAGCCAGAAGGGCAAGCTGAACGCAACCTACTTCTACTCTAAGCCGACGGAGGTGGTGCCGGGCATCTGGTTCCCGACGCGAATTGCGGTCTTGAACCGGGACGGACAAGAGGCCGGTGTGACTCTCTACCGGAACATTCACGTCAACCAGGGGCTCGACGAGAGCATTTTCCGGCTATAGCACGGGAAGTCCGTTCTGTCCCGGCATCTCGGATTCGGCGTCAAATTGCGCCCTTGCGACCAGGCACTTAGCGAGCGACGGACGCCGCTCGCTACTTGCTTTTTTGGCCCGCCTATGTTATACTGGTAACCAGTTCTAATACACTCGCCTCCAAAGAGTGGGTCTTCTGCCCCACTCTTTTCTATTACTGAGGCCGATAAGGAATATCGTCCAAATCTGGATCGCAGGCTGAAATTCGGGCTGTCCATTGGGGACGACTTACGGCCTCACAGCTTTGATTCGGGCCGCTGTGTCCCGCGAGGATACCGACTTCGACCTGGTTCGATGAAAGTGCGGTGGGAGAGACGCAGCCATGAACGGTGAATTTATAGAAGCGCTCCAGCAAATCGCTAAAGAGAAGGACATTCCGCTAGATACGCTCATCGAAACGGTGGAGTCTGCACTTGCAACCGCCTATAAAAAGAACTATCCGGTCAATACCGAGATAAAGGTTCGAATCGATGCCCATAAGTCCGCGCAGTCGCCTTATCGCGTGTTTACCGAACGTATCGTTGTCGAGGGGCCGACAGAGGATCCGGCGGAGATCACACTCGACGAGGCTCGCCGTGATGAACCAGAAAAGATGATCGGTGAGATCGTCGAGACGGAGATCGAGCAGAAGTACTTCGGCCGAATCGCCGCTCAAACCGCCAAGCAGGTCGTCGTCCAGCGAATTCGCGAAGCCGAGCGCCGGAAGATCTTTGATGAATATAACGACAAAGTCGGAGAGGTCGTCACCGGCGTCGTACAGCGTCGCGAGGGGCGCAACGTCATCGTCAACCTCGGTAAGCTCGACGCCCTCTTACCGGTGCAAGAGCAGGTAGACACCGAACCGTACCATTTCAATGACCGAATAAAGGTTTATGTGCTCGAGGTCAAAGAGACACCGAAAGGGCCTCAAGTCGTCGTTTCGAGAACGCATCCGAGCCTTATACGCAGGCTGTTTGAACTCGAGGTGCCCGAGATTGCGGACGGGGTCGTCACCATAAAGAGCGTTGCGCGAGAGCCTGGCGCCAGGTCCAAGATCGCGGTCACGAGTCGCGATGAAAAGGTGGACCCGGTCGGCGCATGCGTCGGCCATAGAGGAAGTCGCGTGCAGGCGGTCGTGAACGAATTGTACGATGAGAAGATCGACATTGTTCGGTGGAATGCGGAGACATCCCTGTTCATCGGTGAAGCGCTTTCTCCGGCCAAAGCAGTCAAGGTTACAGCAAAGGAAGAGGACAAGAGCGCATTTGTCGTCGTTCCTGACAACCAGCTTTCGCTCGCCATCGGAAAGGCAGGCCAGAACGTACGATTGGCTGCGCGGCTGACAGGTTGGCGGATCGACATTCGCAGCGAGGCACAGGTTGCCCGTGCCGCGCTCATGGCCCTCACTCCCCAACCTGGTGACGAAGAGTCCGATGAAGAGTCGACAGACGACGAGGCCGCGGACGTGACTTCAATCGTCGGTGTGGCGGTCGACGAGGAGCTCGTAGGTGGGTCAATTGAGCGCGATGCCGACGCCCCGCCGATTTCCGAGGATGCGATTGCGATCGGGGCGCCTTCATCGGGCAATGGGCATCAACCCGCGGTTGAGAGCGCCACTGGCGGAATTGCGGAGAGCGAAGAGCATACGAAGGCCGCGGTTGGCGAAGAATCCGGCGTAGAATGATTACCCGGTCATCCTGTTGTATTCTGACCGGAACTCGAAGCGCGCGCATTGGAATCGGCTTGCCGAGCCGACCGCTTTGCCGCGCTGCGACGGCGCACGGACTGCGGCCGATACGCTTTGGAACCTTATGGATTGCGCATTTGGAGCATCGCGGCGGGAGGCGATCAAGCTGGGAAGACGGACTGCATGCGTGGAACGGGAATGATTTGGATAGGGACGTGCAGGCGGTACGGACGAACGGTCGAGGGCAAGTGCCAGGTGTTGTGGGGAGCATGACCATGATATAGCCATAGCGATGTCAGCAGGCGCAATGGGCGCCTCTCCGCAGCTCGCTTTGCGGGCTACATGGCCGCACCCCTCACTGCCCAACTCGTTTCGAACGAGTTGCGGTACCGTGTCTCCTCGTAAATCCGCCACCGCGCCGATTCCAGCAGAAACTACGCAGCCAATTCGGGCGAGTGGACCCGCTTATGAACAAGCCCAAGCACATCCCGATTCGCACGTGCGTAGCATGTCGCGCCACGGACGCGAAACGCGGCCTGCTGCGAGTCGTTCGCCAGGCCGACGGAACCGTGGTCTACGATCCGAAGGGCAAGCTTTCTGGACGCGGCGCATACATATGCGCTCAGGCCGGATGCGTTGCGCTGGCTCGCAAACAGAAGAAGCTTGAGCGCTCGCTAAAGGTAGCGGCGGTCCCAGAGGATCTCTTCAGCGCGCTGGAGTTACAGTTGCGACAATCGGCTTCGCCCGGCGAGTATCCCGCGACGAGCGCGCCGCAGCCGCGGATCGAGATCGAAGACCCGCGGAAAGAGTCGTGCCTGGAAGGTTGAACGGGACTGCGTCGGCAAGAGATGACGAGGATGTTGACGCGCGGCGGGTGCCGCAAGAAAGCGAGGAGTAATGCGAACGGCTGAGTCTCCAGGTGTCCGGTTGGCGGACCTGGCAAAAGAGCTAACGATGACCACCGCCGAGTTGGCAACACAGTTGACCGACCTTGGAATAAAATCGACGGGCCTCAATCCTATACTTGACAATGACACGGCAAACTCCATTCGCGGACTGCTTGGCAAGGCGGCGTCCGAAGGCAAGTTCGCCGAGGTCGCACCGGACGCAACGGTGCGAGAGCTCGCGACGGCTATCGGAATAGCTCCCAATGCGGCCGTGAAGAAGCTAATGGATATGGGCGAGCTGATGGCCGCCAACCAGCGTCTCGCTCGGCCGCTGGCCGAGAGTCTTGCCGCCGCCTTCGGATATACGCTTAGGACGAAGACCGTTGAAAAGCCGGTTGTGGCTGCCGTTGCGGCTCCT
>JBBQVV010000136.1:0-15591 GCA_038211235.1 Chthonomonadales bacterium
TAGTCAGATTAAAGATCGGCATATAGAGGGCCAGCAGCACGAACAGTACGATGCCGCCAACCACGACCGTCATGGCGGGCTCCAATATCTTTGTAAGCTTGTTGACCGTGTATTCGATGTCCCGGTTATAGAAGTGCGTAACCTCTTCAAGCATTGTGTCGAGGTTGCCGGACTGTTCGCCCGCGGCAATCATGCGGGTGACCATCGGTGGGAACTGCCCGGACTGCTCCAGAGGAACCGTGAGGGTCGAGCCGTCCTTGACGAAGCCGGCGACCTTTTTGATCGCCTCCATGATAACGACATTGCCGGACGTGCTGGCGGAGATGGCGAGCGCACGAAGTATCGGTACGCCGGCCTTGGTGGCTCCCGCGAACGTCTGGGTGAATCGAGCGATGGCGATCTTTCGATTCAAGGGTCCAAGCAGCGGAACCTTCAGCTTCAGCTTGTCCAGTACGGTTCGGCCCGCCGGTGTTCGGACATACCGCTTCAGGCCGAAAGCGATGCCATAGCCGACGCCGATTGCGAGCCACCAGTAGTTCAATATGAAGCTGCTAAGCATTACAAGCGCCAACGTAACCGGAGGCAGCGTCGCGTGAAACTGCTCGTATACCTTAGCGAACACAGGCACGATGAAGACCAGCATAAAGAAAACGACGGCCACGGACGCCACCAGAACGACCATCGGATATACAAACGCGGCCTTGACCTTCTCTTGTAGCTCGGCCTCCTGGTCGAACTGGAGCGCGGCGATCTCGAGCGTACGCTCAAGCACTCCACCTGTCTCACCGGCCTGTACCAGCGACACGTACATTTCATTCAGGATGCGTGAGTGCTTGCGCATCGCGTCGGTCAACGTACTTCCTGTAAGCACATCCAGCCGGATATCGTCGATCGCCTGTTTGAGCGTCTTGTTCTCCGTCTGCGCCGCAACCGCGTGCAAGCACTCCACAATCGAGATGCCCGAACGCACGAGGGTCGCCATCTGTCGACTCATGACGACCAGCTCGACGAGCTTGACCTTTTTCGACTTGAAGAGTTGAAATCCGGCGCCCGGAGCGGTTGGGCCCGACTGTTCGCGAAGCGCGGTGACGAACAGCTCCTTGTTACGGAGCACTTCACGTACTTCAGTCGTGTCTCTGGCGGCGATTACGCCGGTACTCTGAGTTCCTCCGCGATCTCGCGCTGTGTAGCTAAATGTGGGCATGGCATGTTACTCCTCGATCAGAAGTCCTCGGTAAACAGTACACGGCTCACCTCTTCCAGTGTCGTGGCGCCCTCGAGCGCCTTCCGCAAGCCGGCATCCCGCATCGTCAGCATTCCTTCGGCGATAGCCTGAGCGCGCAGCTGCGATCCCGAGCTGCGCTTCAACGTCATGTCGCGGAGGGTCTCGCTCATTTGCATGATCTCGTAGACGGCAGTACGGCCGCGCATTCCGCGGCCGGCGCACTTCGGACAGCCCACGCCCGAGGCCATTACGGGCGGAGGGTCTCCCGGCCGTGGCGTGATCCCGAAGGCATCGAGCATCGCCGGCATCGCAGGCTGAATCTCTTTGCACGAGGCACAGACCGTTCGCAGCAGCCGCTGGCCGATAACAGCGATCACCGCCGAGCTTATCAAAAAGGGCTCGACGCCCATGTTTTGAAGCCGGATGAGGGCGCCGGGAGCGTCATTAGTATGCAGCGTGCTCAAGACCAGGTGGCCGGTCAGTGCTGCCTGGATGGCGATCTCGGCAGTTTCGACGTCGCGGATCTCGCCGACCATGATGACGTCCGGGTCCTGGCGTACGAGGGCTCGGAGGCCGGCGGCGAATGTCATTCCGATAAGATGATGTACTTGGACCTGGTTTACGCCCGCCAGATTGTATTCAACCGGATCCTCCACGGTGTTGATGTTCCGCGACGAGTCGTTGATCCGATTCAGCGCGGCGTACAGCGTCGTGGACTTTCCCGAACCGGTGGGTCCGGTGACGAGGATTATGCCGTTTGGGCGCTGTATGCAGTTTTCAAATAACTCTCTCTGCTCCGGAAAGAAACCAAGACGCTCCGCGGTGGCGAGCGTACTCGACTTCTCCAGGATGCGCATGACCGCCTTCTCACCGTAGATCAGCGGCATCAGGCTCACGCGCAGGTCGTATTGCGAACCGTTGTCGTGCCGAAACGAAAACCGGCCGTCCTGTGGCCGCCTCCTCTCGGCGATATCGAGATGGGCCATTACCTTCAGACGAGACACCACCGCGGGAAGATGCCCGCGCGGGAACGTCATCTGATCGTACAGTATTCCGTCCTGACGGAACCGGACGCGAACGACGTGCTCCTGCGGCTCGATATGGATGTCGCTTGCACCGATCGATATCGCGGAGTGGAGGACGCTGTTGACGAGCCGCACGATTGGCGCGTCGTCCGCCATCCCGACAAGCTCGTCGACGGATATCTCGGCTTCGAATAGCGAGCTGCTCTGGATCTCATCGAGTACTGACTGCGCTCTGCGCTTGCCGTCGTGGATCCGATTGATTGCATCTGTAAGATCTGTCCCGAACGTCAGGCACGGAATGATTCTCCGGTTGAGTCTGGCTCGCAGCTCGTCCACGGCCTTGAGGTCGAGCGGATCGACCATGGCGACCTCGACGCTCTCTCCGCGATTTGCGAACGGCAGCGCCTGCTGACTGCGGGCAAGTCCCTCGGGAATCGAGCGCGCAAGCTCGTCGTCAATAAGCGTGTTCGTTAGATCTATGAATGGAAAGCCGGTGAGGCGCTCGAGGTATGGTCCTATGGCCGCAGCGCTGAGGTGCCCAAGCGTGGTGATCGCCTCGCCCAGCATGGTGCCTGTCTGACTCTGATACTCAAGCGATTCCCGGAGTTGTTCGTCCGTCAATAGTCCGTCGGCTGCAAGCTGTTCACCGAGCCGCGCCGTCCGGAATTTCGTTGCGATTATGGTCAACCCGTTGCCTCACATCAGTGCGCTAGCATACAGGGAAATGTTCCATAGTTCAGGAGCCCTGGCCACTGGTAAACTCTATTGGATTGGGTCCATTAGGCGCCTGGCATTCGTATTCGTTGCGGCTACGCTCCCAGGAGATAGGCCGCAACAAGACCCCGGCACAAAGACGGCCTGGTCGCGAGCGCCTCGATGAGCGCGTGAACGATGTCCGGGAGGTCGGCTTCGATCTGATGGGCCAGCAGTGATGCCTGGACTGCCTGCAGGGTCACCAACTGCGACTCCGTATATGCGGGTTTCACGTCTTTGGCGGCGTCACCCGCCTGCTGTGGCCATAGCCGGTTCGGGCTCTCCTCCCGCCCCAATTCTACGTCCGAAGGGGATAGGAGCGAGTGTATCGCGGCGCGGATATCGTCCCGTCGTTCCATATTGTTTCTCTCTCTCCATAAGCTCGAACGCCAACAAGCCGTAGGCTTCAGCTCCCCGGGAGCGCGCCGAATAGGCCTGAATCGTAACGCCCACGGCAGGCGCTTCCGCCAGGCGGACACTGCGGGGCACGACTGTCTCCAGCATGGCGGAGCCCAGCGCGATGCGCGCCTCCGACAGGATATCGGATGTGTGCGTCGTACGGTGATCGACCATATTGGCAAATGCAAGGAAGCGAAGGTAGGGGTTGGCAGCGGCTTTCACAGATGCAAAGACGGCGTACATGTCCGCGACACCTCGAACGGACAGGTAGGTGCACTGCATCGGGACCAGGGCAACGTCGGCCGCGGTGAGCGCATTCGTCATGCCGGCGCCCATCGCTGACGGACAATCGACGATCACATAGTCGTAAACAGCGCTCACGAACTGAAGTGCGAGTGTCAAACGGGTTGGCATCGCACGCGTGCTGACTAGCTCGTGCAGTCTGATTGCCAGGCTTGCTCGTGCCGGAATGAGCTCCATGTCGGATGTACAGGGCACTACGGATCGGGCGATGCAGGCCGGCGCCGCGAGCACATCTTCCATAGTCAGATCTGCAGGGTGCGCACCGACCGACGCGGTCAACCCAGCTTGTGGATCGAGGTCGACGAGGAGGACACGCCGTCCGGAAGCGGCGAACGCCGCGCCCAGGTTTGCCGCGGCAGTTGTCTTTCCAACCCCACCTTTGTGATTAGCCAGAGCAAAGACGAACATAGCCGCTCAGCCCTCCCCGGGTATGTTCTGGATCTCACGCTCAGGAACGTGCTTCAGCCAGCGCAGCAACACGTCCGTTCGAAAGCGCTGAACAGGCTCCGCGTTCGGGACCGCCACATCATAGGCAGAGAATGAGCGCAGCACCGCGGCCGCCTTCGCCATAGGAATGAAGCCGAATTCAGAAGTATGGGTCTTAGGCCACAGCGGTCCTGCTTCGGAATCGACGGTTTCTTGCGCGCTGCGTGTGACTTCAGCGCCCGTGTCGACGATCTTGAGTCTCGTCGGCGCACGAAACGGAAGGCTTTGCGTCGAAATTTCGGGCTCAGGTTCCGAGAATGCCTCCGCCGGAACACGATCGATGCGCTGCTGCCAGAACATGGCCGCTTCCGCATCGGAGACCTCCGGAACGAGGTCCATTAGCGCTGACCTTCTGGTGACCGGCGCTGCGACAGGCGTCGTCTGCTCAGTTCCGTCCGATGGTAACCGCGGTGCGTCGAGCAGGCGCCGCGCCTTCATCGTTGGGGAGAGCCACGGCTCGTCCTCGAACAGGTCATCGAGCCTTCGCTGCCTCGTGGCGGCCATCGGAGGCTGGTTGTCGTTGGACATGTCAGGCAGCCTTTGCGTGCCGCGGCCGCCTGCACGCGAGATCGGTGACAGCCTTTTCAACATGACCTGGCCTTATGACATCACTATCCTGCAGGAACGCCTCTTTCATCGCCGCTTCGGACACGACCAGGATGTCGCGCGGGATGCCACCGCTGAACGCGTGGATCGCGAACATTGTTTCGCTTGGGCAGAAGAAGAAGGGGTCTGGCGAGCCGGCACGCTTGAACCGGTGAAGCAACATCTGATCGGTCTCCTCGCGCGACAGTGGCTCGAGGGTGGATACCGACGCGATTCGGCTCTGCAACGCGGGATAGTAGGTGAGCTTCTTGTCGATATTGAGCTGCGCGGATAGGACGATCTGCATCAGGATCCGGTCGCGCGTTTCGAGGTTGAGAAGGTCCCGCAGGATCGGAAAGGCCTTCGAATCGATGGACTGCGCCTCATCGATAAATAGCACGACCGTCTGGTTTTGTTCGTATGCTTGCGATAGCAGCCACGTCTCCAGCCGCACGGCCATCTCTCTGGCGTTGTTTGACGGCTCCTGACCGAACGCTGTAAGGACCTCCGCGAGCAGCGCTCGCGGAGACGAGGTAGTCCCCGTGTTCTGCAGCTTCGCGCACTTCCATCCGTACTGATGCGGCCACACCGTCATGAGATACTCGACTAGGAACGATTTGCCCTGGCCGACATCTCCTCTAATCAACGCCAGTCCGCCGTGCTCCTGTATGGTCCAGCGCGCCTTGATGACCGCCTCTTTGTGCTGTGTGGACAGGTACAACCACCGCGGATCGTGGTTCCGTGCGAACGGGGTTTCCGCCATTCCGAAGTGTTTGACGTACTCCGTAGCCATGCGAACGCCTCCTGAAACTTCGCTCCTACATTACTGGAGTGTTTGTTCCACAGACCGAAGGCGTTTATGACTGAAATATTACGGGGTGAGCTCAGTGTGGGGTGTCGAGGTCGCTGTCAGATCTCCATGATTACCGGGACAACCACGGGGCGGCGACCGGTTTTCTTACGCAAGTACTTCGCAACGGTCTCATGAACAGCCACGCGGACCGTGTCCCAATCGGATCCCTCCATGTAGTTGAGCTCTTCTATCGCCTGGACCACCTTCTCGGCAGTCTGTTCAAACAGCTCCGTGCTGTCCTCGGGAAGCAGAAAGCCACGAGACATGATGTCGGGACCGGCGAGTACCTCTCCATTTCCGCGGTCCATGCTGACGGTCACGATCACGGTCCCGTCCTGTGACAGGTGTCTCCGATCCCGCAGGACGACGTCGCTGACTCCACCGGTCGAGACGCCGTCGACCATCACGCTGCCGTGGGCAACGTACTCCGGCATGCGGCGAACGCCTTCCTTATCCATCTCCAGGACCTGTCCGACTTCGAATGTAAGGATCTGGTCGGGCGGATAGCCCATATCGAGCGCCATCTTTGTGTAGGCGTGGTAGTGGCGTGGTTCGCCATGATAGGGGGCGACAAACTCCGGTCGCGTGAGGTTGATCATCATCTTCAACTCCTCCTGGTATCCGTGCCCCGAGACGTGCACGTTCTGGATGGCCTCATAGATGACCGTGGCGCCGGCCCGGAAGATTCGGTTTACAACGCGCCACACCATGTCCTCATTGCCTGGGATCGGGGTGGATGAGAGGATCACCGTATCGGACGGCTCGATTTGGACTTTTGAGTTTTCGTCGCGGCTCATGCGCGTCAGCCCGGCCAGCGGCTCGCCCTGGCTGCCGGTCGTGAGAATCGCGACTTCGTTAGGCTGGTACCGCGCCAGGTCTTCGACCTTTAGCAGCTGAGTGTCCTTGATTTGCAGATATCCCAGACTGCGAGCAGTCGCGATATTCTGCGTCATGCTTCGACCGAACACCGCTACTTTGCGGCCGTGCTTTGAGGCGACGTCGATCACGGTCTGAACGCGGTGAAGGTTGGAGCCGAAGGTGGCGACGATAACCCGCCCGGCGCACTCCCTCATGAAGCGGTCGAATACGGGCACCAGCGACTTCTCCGACGGGGACCATCCTTTTCGCTCCACGTTGACGCTGTCGGAGATGAGGAGCTTGACCTCTTCGTCGCCGAGCTGGGCGAAGCGCGTCGCGTCGAACAGGCGGTTGTCGATGGGCGTTTGATCGATCTTAAAGTCGCTCGTGTGGACGACGAGACCCACGGGTGTCCGTATCGCCAGGCTCGCCGCATTCGGTAGAGAGTGGGTTACAAGCACCGCCTCCACCGACAGGGGTCCGAACGCGACGGCCTCGCGATCCGGGTAGACGTTTAGTTCCGTGGTCCCGACGAGACCGTGCTCGCCGAGCTTTTCGCGCACCATACCTATTGTCAAAGGCGTACCGTAGACCGGCACGGGGAGCTGCTTCAAGACGAATGGCAGCGCGCCTATGTGATCTTCGTGTCCGTGGGTGAGGCAGATCGCCTTTACGTTCTCGCGGCGCTCCAGCAGATAGGTGATGTCGGGGATGATCAGATCGACGCCGGGCTGCTCCTCCGTTGGAAAGGCGACGCCCGCGTCGACGACGACGATCGTCTCTTCGTATTCGAAGGCGAGCATGTTCTTGCCGATCTCGCCGCTTCCGCCAAGCGAGATGATTTTGAGTGTGCTGTTCAATTTGAGACCTTCTAGAGTAGTCCGTATTCGGTCAGGGCCGCTCGGACGATACCGCGCTCCTTGTCGTTGGCTTCAACGAGTGGAAGGCGTACGCCACCGGCGGGCAGCCCTAACAGGTTGAGGGCGGCCTTAAGAGGAGCGGGACTGGGTGTAGTGGGCTGAAAGCATGCGCGGATCATTGGAATCATCTTGGCGTTTAGTCTCGCTGCCTGGAGCAGGTCACCTGAGAAGAACGCAGTGTGCATCTGTTTCATGTCGGTCCCGACGAGGTGGGAGATCACGCAGACGACGCCGATGCCGCCGATTGCAAGCATGGGCAGCGTCATTCCGTCGTCACCGCTATAGAGTCCGAACCCCGCCGGCGCGCCCGCATAGATCTCGGCACACTGGAGAAGGTTTCCGGACGCCTCCTTGATCGCGACAATGTTCGGGACGTCAATTGCGAGCCGCACCGCAGTGGCCGCATCCAGATTTTGCGCGGTTCGGCTGGGGACATTGTAGAGAATACAGCGCAGGCCGGGAACGCTCGATGCAATTGTCGAGAAGTGACGGTACATTCCCTCCTGAGAGGGTCGGTTGTAGGCCGGCACTACCAGGAGCGCGCCATCCACGCCGATTTCAGCAGCTTCGCGCGTCAGAGCGATGCTCGACGCGGTGTCGTTGCCGCCGGTACCGGCGATTACACTGCCTCGCCGGCCGACCGTGGCCTTCACGATACGAAATAGTGAGATCTTCTCATCGTGCGTGAGGGTCGGCGATTCGCCGGTCGTTGCGGCAACCACAATTCCATCGGAACCGTGGTCGAGGAGATGCTCGACGAGTCGAACCGCGCCCGCTTCGTCAAGTTGACCGCGCGAATCGAACGGCGTCGCCATCGCCGTAACAACTTGACCAAAATCGCCGTTCTTCATCGCTTCCTTCCGAACCAGCCCTGGTAACTCAAAACCAGAGCGGCCAATCCGCTCCACCCGGAAATCCTGCTCTCGAAACCGATAATTGTGGCCGTCTCCCCACGCGGCAGCTTGCTGTCATTGCATATCCGCGACCATCCCCCGATGCCTTCGCATAACATCCCAGGCGCGCGATCTCAGCTTGACATTCGTATCCAGGCTTCCGCGATCTGTATGCCGTTGAGAGCGGCGCCCTTCAAGATCTGATCGCCTGAGATGAACAGCTCGATCGCGTCGTCATTCGACACATCGTATCTCAGTCGTCCGACCAGGACTTCATCGCGGCCGCTCGCCTCGATCGGCATCGGGAAGTGGTTGCGCTCCCGATCGTCCACGACGACAACGCCTGGGGCGCAGTTAAGCGCCGCTCGAACCGCCTCGAGATCCGGTCGCTGTCCCGGTTCGAACTCTAGGTTGACGCTTTCCGAATGCGCCCGGACGACCGGAACGCGAATACAGGTCGCCGTAAGCTTCAGTCCGGGCTCGTGAAGGATCTTGCGGGACTCGTAGATCATCTTCCGTTCTTCTTCGTTGTATCCTGACTCGTCGACCTTCGTATTGTGCGAGAACAGGTTGAAGGCGATCGGGTGGGGGAATACGCGCGGCTGAATGGGGCGATCGTGCAGGACCTCGTGGGTCTGGTCGAGGAGCTCCTGCATGGCCTGAGCGCCCGCTCCGCTTGCCGCCTGATAGGTCGACGCGACGACCCGGCGAATACGTCCAATTTTGCGGAGAGGCGCAAGCGCCATCAGCAGCACGATAGTAGAACAGTTCGGATTGGCAATGATGCCGCGGTGAGTTGTGATGTCCTCCGGATTGATCTCCGGAATGACGAGTGGCACGTCGGGATCCATTCGGTACGCGGAGGAGTTATCGATTACGAGAGCGCCCGCCTCGACCGCCGGGGGCGCAAACTGGCGGCTCCGGCTTCCACCCGCGGAAAAGAATGCTATATCCAGACCACGAAACGAACGCTCCGTCAAAAGCTCAACCGGATGAGGCCTGCCCCGGAACACAAGGGAGCGTCCAGCCGACCGCTCTGAAGCCAGGAGTCGCAGCGACTCGAGTGGGAACTCGCGCGTTTCCAATAGGCGGAGAAACTCGGTGCCAACGGCGCCCGTCGCGCCGGCAATCGCCACATGATAAGTTTTCATAGTGCGCAGTTCCCGCCAATTTCCGCCGTAAGAGCCAACCTGTCGGCAGCGCCCGGTAATCCCCAAGCACAACCCACGTGATTCTGCCCTGGATTTCAGTGTACTCCAATCGCCTCCGCTGCGTCAACCGTCGCGGGCCGCGGACCGTGGACCATGACAGGAGCTCAGATTCGACGTCGTGAGCACCGAGTTAACGAAACCCTGAGTTCGCGTGTCGCCGCGCAGGATAAGCGGCTCGGGCTGGCTAACCTTCGACAAACAGGACGTTTGGGCGTTCAGATTCTGTCGTTTGGACGTGGGAAGGAGCGGCATGACGCGAATTTCGCGAACGGAT
Source organism: Chthonomonadales bacterium (assembly GCA_038211235.1). Classification (GTDB taxonomy): domain Bacteria; phylum Armatimonadota; class Chthonomonadetes; order Chthonomonadales; family Chthonomonadaceae; genus DATGJU01. Next base: position 9,786 of record JBBQVV010000136.1, read on the forward strand.
CTTAATTTCGAGCGCGAGCCGATGACGACGCCGTTCGGGTTTAAGGGAGGCTTCATTTCGGAGGCCTGGCAGAGCGTGGCGCGCCTATCGTCCGAGGATGGAAGGTCCGCCGTGGGTCTGGGCGTTCAGGGCGTGCTCTGGTCGGACTCCGACGTATTCTCGAGCGGCTCCGAAGCAGCAGGAAACGCGGCCATGCTTCTACTGACATCCTCCGCGCTTCACGAGGTAAGACGCATCGAGTTCACGTCGCCGATAGATCTCTTGGATGCCATCTTGCCGATCGTTCACGCGCGTGGAAGGGAGATCACGGGAAGGGCGAGACTTCGGAAGACATTTGCTCTCAATGCGCTCGTTCCCGTGGACTGTGCGGCCTGGAGGCTTGCCGCGATGAGCGGCTCTAGTTTCCAGAACCTTACTCCGGATTTTGCGCGGCCCGCGCTGCAGTCACGCCAACACAGCGTAGTCAGTGTGCCCGCCGTGGGTTATGGGATGGCAGTGGAAGAGGTCCGCGCGCTCGTAGACGATGGCTTCTTCGTGCTCAAAGTCAAGGTCGGGTCCGACCCGCAACAGGACGGTGACCAGGAGAAGATGCTTGCCTGGGATTGCGATCGGATGTCCGGCATACATGCGGCGGTCGAGTCGGCGCGTCCTGCCGGCTCGCCCACGAAACGAGTCCTTTACTATCTCGATGCCAACGGGCGTTACGACGGCATCGACAGGGTCTATAGGCTGTTAGACCACCTGTCCGCGATCGGCGCTCTCGATCGAACGATTCTGCTGGAGGAGCCGTTCGCCGAGCAGAACCGAACGGAGGTCGGAGACCTGCCAATCCGGGTCGTCGCGGACGAGAGCGCGCACACGGATAGCGACGTCATCGATAGAATCGACCTTGGTTACGGTGCGATCGCGCTTAAGCCTGCCGCAAAGACACTCAGCATGAGCTTCCGCATGGCCGCGGCGGCTTACGACCGTCGCGTGCCCTGTTTCTGCGCCGATCTCACTGTCAATCCGTCGCTCGTCGACTGGAACAAGATATTTGCGGCGCATCTCGAGCCTCTGCCGGATCTCGGCCTGACAATACTCGAGACGAACGGGTTCCAGAACTACGGCAATTGGAAGAAGATGGTCGCATGGCATGCGTATCCCGAGGCCGGTTGGATCTGGCCCCGCGAGGGACTCTTCCACCTGGACGATTCGTTCTTTTCGAGCAGTGGCGGCATGTTCGCCGCCCTACCACATTACGAGGCGCTCGTGCGAGCATGATCTGGGCGGTATGGACGGGTCCAACGGGCCGTAGGGCTCCGGACGTGCGGCCCATTGAACTTTGTTCGACGCGCACTATCAGGCCTAGCGGATGATGGGCGCTCCGATGGCCCGGCTCAATGCCGCCCGCGCCTGGTGGACACCATACTGGGCGGAAGCGCGATTGCTCCTTGCGGTGACGAGCGCGGCCTGGGCGTTGATTATGTCCAGGAATAGGCCCAGCCCTCTGCTGAAGCGTCCCTGCGCGATGCGTACGCCCTCAGCCGCATTTGCCACTTCGGTGTCGCCCGAGACGACTCGCTGCTCCGCGTTTCTCAGACTCATGTAGGCCTGGGAGACATCCGATACCGCTCCGAGCTGTGTGTTGGTGAGCTGGGCTTGAGCCGACACGACATTGGCCCGTGCCTCCTTGACCTTTCCGGCTGTAAATCCCCCGTCGAACGGATCCCATTGCACACTCACGCCAACGCTAAACGAGTCGCTTTCAGGAGGAAAATCAACTCCGCGTGAGAGTAAGCCGATGTTGCCGGCAAGAGACGGCGCGTTGGTGGTGCGCGCGGCGCTTACGCCGTATCGGGCCGCGGTTAGCAGGCTGACGGCTTGCAGGATGTCCGACCTCTGTTTGAGCGCGGTATCGACGAGTCCCTGCACGTCGTCGGTGACGACCGGAGGCTCCGAGGACGTCGCGGCATCGATCGGAGTCCGTGGATCGATACCCATGGTCAGCGCGAGACTGATGCGCGAAAGCGTCTCGTTGGTCCGGGCCGTTATCAAGTTGGTGGTTGCTTCCGCCAGTGCCGTTTCGGCGGTCACGACATCGGCGGGAAGTCCGAGGCCCGAAGTCAGCCGCGCTTGAGCGAGCGCAAGCTGCGAACGGCGATTGGCAATATTCTCCTCATTGATCGCCGTCAGGCGACTGTTTTGAACGAACAGATAGAACGCCTGCTTAACCTGCAGCACCAGGTCCGTCTCGACCTGGGCGAGATTGTATGTTGCGGCACGCTCCTGTTGAGATGCCTGACGCACGAGGTCACGCGTATGGTTGAAGTCGAATATGAGTTGACGGGCGACCGCGGCGGCTTGAAAGCCGCTGGCTGTTGTCCCACTTCCGCCGGTGGCGCCGCCGAAGGTGGATCCGCTTGAGCTCGTCCCGCCTGACCCCGAACCGCCCGTGGAGCCGCCCCCGGTTGTTGATCCACTTGTACCGACGGCCGCGCCGTTTCCCTCGGTCGAAAGTGTCTGAACGTTGGTATACCCCGCGCTGAGGATCACGCTCGGAAGCAGGCCTGATCGTGCCTGTTGAGTTCTGCCCTGCGCGGCGGAGATCCCCGCGCGGGCCACGATGACGTTGGGCTGGTTGTGCAGGGCGATGCGCACTGCCTCGTCCGCCGTCAGCGGCCGAGATGGTACATCCGCAGGGCGCGAGGGGGCCGCCGGCAGGCTAACTGCGGGCGGTACGACCACCGGTTTTACGTTCGGCGCAATGGGAGGCGTCTGGCCGGGAACCGGCTTCGGCAATGGCAGCTGCGGATCCACTGCCGGTTTGGGAGCCTGAGCGATGGCAGTTCCAGCCGGAAGGAGAAACAGCGGCAACGAGAATGCGATCGCGACCCAGCTTGAGAACGCGGCGCATCGTGTCGGGATCATTCGAATCATTTGGCGTACAATCCTCAGCTATGGGAGTTTTGAGATTGGAGGAGACGTCCTTAGAGTTGCCTGCAAGAGCTGCTCGAGTCCGGTCACCATATCGGCGCGAATATCTTGCGGCATGAGTGCCAGCGCCTCGCGTGCTCTAAGCGTTCGACTCTCCCTGCGTGCCTCCATAAGCCGGTTGGCGTGGACGGTAAGGTGCAGGTTTCTCGACCGGCGATCGTCCAGCACGGGCAGCCGCTCAACGAGTCCCGCGCGTTCCATGCGATCCGCGATCTGTGTCACTGCACTCGTCGACATACCCATCTCGTCCGCAATGGCCGACATGGATCTTGGGCCGTTCTGCAGAAATGAACATATGCGCAGCTGGCCGAGCGGCATGTCCGCAAGTATACCGGCTTGGCCGAGAGTGAACAGGCGGCGAAGAATCATCGGCATCAGGTGTTCGAGGCGAGATGCCTGTTCGTCCAGTATCGCGTGGTGCTCTATTGTCTCGGTGTCTCTTGTGTGCTCCATGGAATTTAATGGACGACGCGCGCCTATTAGGGCGACGAGCCTATTGTCCCCTCTGTCGTCTGCTCAGGCGCCTTTTCACCCCTGGTTCTCGTTAAGATGCGCTGCAGGTCATCGAACATGGTGTATACGATTGGAACGATGAACAGCGTCAAGATCGTCGATGTAAAGAGACCGCCGATTACCGCGGTCGCCAGCGGAGCCTGCGTTTCCGATCCCTTGCCGATCGCCAGCGCTAACGGAAGCATTCCGAGGATCGCCGCGGAGGCGGTCATCAAGATCGGTCGCAGACGCGTCGGGCTGGCGAGCAGAATAGCTTCGTCCCGAGGCTTCCCGCGCTCGCGCAGCTGATTTGTGTAGTCTACCAGCAGGATGCCGTTCTTTACGACGATCCCAATCAGCATCAGGAGTCCGATAAAGGCCGTGATACCGAACGACCTGCCGGTAAGGAATAGGGCCAGTATTACGCCGACTGCCGACAGCGGAACCGAGGCGAGCACCGTGAGCGGATGAATGAACGACTCGAACTGCGAGGCGAGAAGCATGTAGATCAGTGCTATCGCCATGAACACCGCAAGTCCAAGGCCCGAAAACTCCTGGCCTCGCCGCTTCTGGTTGATGCCGAAGTCCCAGTAGTAGCCCTGTGGCATCAGAATTGTCGAAAGCGCCTTTGTAATGTCCGACTGGACATCGCTCTCCGCGCGGCCCGAGGCGCGGCCCGTGACCGCGATATAGCGCTGCCGATCCAGGCGATCCACCTCATTTGGACCAAGAGTTGTGATCGGCGTCGCAACCTGCCTGAGCACGATGTCGCGAGGCGTGGTCACCGTGCTCGAGTCCGCTGTTCCCGAGCTGGAAGGGTCGCTGGAACTCGAACCGGAGCTAGAGTGGCTGATAGGAAGGTCTAGAAGCTCCGAAATGGATTTGCGCTTATTCTCAGGCAGTTGAACGTAGATCGGATACTGAAAGCCGCCCTCCTGGTAGTAGCTCGAGAGGGTGCCGTTCGTCGCCGTGTTGAGCGCGTTTGCGATATCGGAGAAGTTTACTCCAAGCTGGAGCGCCTTTTCACGATCCACCTTCCACTGCAGCTCCGGCGTCGCTTCTTGAATATTGAGATCGACGGATTCGAGACCGGGAATCTGACGCATCTTATCGAGCGCCAGGTGAGAGAGCTTGCTTATCACGCTGATATCCGGTCCAAAGATGTCGGCTTCGATGTTCTGTGCTCCGCCCGTCAGGATCTGGGTGACCAGATCGAACGGAGTGATCAGCACTCGGGCGCCCGGCAGCGCGGTGGCCAGCTGCTTCTGGAGCTTCTGGATCACCTGTTGTGTCGTTGACTTATGGTCGTCCTTCAATTTAACGGTCATCGATCCCTGGTAAGGCGTCAGCGCCGTAGTGGTGCCTCGCAGGCTAAGCGTGGTGCCTGCGGCCGCGAATACGGTTCCCACGTCAGGATTCTTGAGTACGATGCCTTCCGCGAACTGCATTGTTTCGTTTGTCTGGTCGAGAGCCGTACCGACGGGAAGCTTGACGATCACCTGGAAGTCGCCGCTATCCGTCTGCGGAAGCATCTCCGTTCCGATCTGGGGGACCAGAAGAAAACTCGCGGCGGAAACGGCCGCGGCCCCTGCCAAAACGAGCCAGCGATGTTTGAGCGCCCAGATCAATCCGCGGTGGTATGCGCGATCGATCTCCGTGAACTTATGGCCGAACCAGAGGAATAGCCTCTTTGTCCAGCTCTTCTTGCGCGCATCGTGTGAGTCTCCACGCTCCTCGGCGGCCTCTTCCTCGACCTCGTGCTCCTTGATCAGACGAGATGCCAACATTGGAACGACCGTCACCGCATCGAGCAGCGAGACCGCAATAGAGAAGATCACGACGAGCGCGAACTGTGTAAACGTTTGACCGGACTGACCTTGAATGAAGAACAGCGGCAAAAAGACGACCATGATCGTGAGCGTCGAGGCAACGACTGCGCCCGCGATCTCCGTGGTTCCGCTTACGCAGGCGTCGATGACCTTCTGCTTATCGCGTTCGATGTGTCGAAAGATGTTTTCAAGGACGACGACCGCATCATCGACGATAAGCCCTGTCGCCAGCGCCAGGCCGGACAGGGAGATCGTGTTGATCGTGAAGTGACACATGTAGAGCAGAGCGAAGGTGGAGATTATCGAAATCGGAATGGAGAGCGCGACCACGAACGTGCTGCGGAAGTTTCGCAGGAACATCAGCAAGATGATTATGGCGAGCGCGCCTCCAATCAGCGCACTGGCGCGAACGTCTTCGATGGAGTGCGAGATGAACTCGGACTGATCGTATGCAAGGCCGAATTTGAGCTGCGGATATACCTTCTGGACCTGCTTGATCTTATCGAACA
>JBBQVV010000137.1:0-15577 GCA_038211235.1 Chthonomonadales bacterium
TCCGGATATCCTCGGATGCGCATGAACTTGGACCAGCTTGTCACGCTCTGCGGCCATCACGTCGACAGTTATCCGTTCATAAGGGCTTCGGACCGTGGTTCCAACTGCTTGGGCTCACGGTTCGGGAACAACCTGGCCGTCGATTACGTCCGTCCGCTATGGACGCCGTAATGTGTCCGACACCCTGAACGTCAGTGGTGTACCTTGAACTGAGAGGCAAACGTTGAAATTCTCCATCAAGAGCGCGGTTGCTCTTCTTGCGACATTGGTCGCAATCCCCATCTGTGTCACGGCCGTGCGAGCCGACGACAAGGACGATCTGAAGCACTCGACGGCGCATCTGAACCGCTCTCTCAACAAAGCGTCGAAGAGCGCGAACCGTGACTTGAATCGCTCATCCAAGAGCGCGAACCGTGACTTGAACCGCGCGTCCAAGAGTACCAATCGCGACCTGAACCGCGCGTCCAAGAGCGCGAACCGCAATGTCCCGAAGGAGGCCGAAAGGGAGTCTCGCGACGTGAACCACACGGTCCAGGGCGATCCCGACGATTCGAAGCACAAACATACTCACGTTGCAATGTCGAGCGGCACGAGCCATCGAATGGCGAGCCATTCGAGCCATCACCGGCGTCATCATCGCAAGCATCGCAAGGCGCATCGCAAGGTCGCAACGCCTTAGCCTCTGGCAATCAGCCCGATCAGGGCGGCCGCGAGCAGGATGATGATGACCGGAACCCGGCGCATCAGCCCGGCCGCAAGACTGGCGACGCAGATGACGGCGGTGCGAGGGTTCAGTCCGATGTCGTGAAGCAGCCGCTGCAGCACGATGACAAAGATGCCGACCGTCGCCAGTCCCAGCCCTCGAACGAATCCCTCTACGGCTGGGTGGTGCTTCGTCCGCCGGTAGAGCCATTCGACCGCCAGGATGAGCAGGGGCGGAAGCGTGATAGCAATTAGCGACAGGAGAGCGCCGGGCACGCCGTCGACGAAGTAGCCGAGGCTGATGATCCAGAGACCGTTGGGTCCGGGCGATACCTGCCCGACGGCAAGCGCCTCCGCGAAGTTGCGCTCCGTGGCCCAGCCGCGCACGATGAGATCGTCGTGGAGGCTGGGCACGTTGCCGAATCCACCGGTCGAGAAGAGCGAGGCCTTGAGGGCGAGCAGGAAGTAGAGGAGGCGGCTCACGATGGCGTGGACCGTCGGATAAGTAGACTTCTAAGCCAGGCGTGCGCAGCGCCGATCGCGCCGCCCGCCGCAAGGACGGCGATCACAGGAACGTGACGGACCGCCAGGGCCGCGCCCCCGCCGGCCACGATAAGGACTGCGACGACCAGGCTGTCGGATCCCTCCGTGCGCGCCGCGACCGCGAGCGGACGGACAACCTGATAGGATGCCGCCAGGCCAAGCCCGATTGTCGCCGGCAGCACGCCGCGCAGCGCCGCCTGCATGGCGGACGCGTGCCGCACCTTCGCGTAGGCGGCAGTCATGACGATCGTGATGGCGACGCTCGGAAGTACCAGGCCAGCCAGGGCGGCCGCGATTCCGGCCGCTCCGCCAGTCTTTCGGCCGATGAGAATCGTCAGTGCGAAGAGGTTGATGCCCGGAGCGATCTGACATAGGGACCAGAGCTGCGTAAACTCCAGGTCGGTGATCCATCGCTCCTCGTCGACGGCGGCGCGGCGGATGAGCGAGAGGGTTGCGACGCCTCCGCCGAACGACTGTACGCCGAGAGCGGCCCAGACGCGAAGAATATGCGCGGGGGAGACGTCCGGGTGATTTCGTGCTGCCAATGCCGCGCGCTCCCCCGACTAGACCGCGGCGAGGGAACCCATCGGGTCCCAGGGCGGCAGCACCTCGGGCGTACGATCCAGCAGTGCGACCAGGTGCGCTGAAAGGTAGCGCTTATCGACCACGATCTCGTACAGATACTGATCGAACCAGGCGTCGGTCATCACCATGAAGCCCTTGTCGCCGCCTTTATCGCCCCAGCTGTTCTCGACTCGCCATTTGCGCGGCTTGTCCTGGTCGTCCAGGTCTACCCCGGTCAGGACCATCGCGTGCGTCATCAAGCTCTGTCCGTAGTCGAGCATCTCCGCCTTGGTGAAGCCGAACTCGACGCCGTAGACACCGGTGTAGTCAAACAGCTCGGCGTCCATGACGCCCAGATCGCGGTCGAACGACTTTCCGACGTCGCAGCCGAACCAGACGGGCTGACCGTCCTTGATCTGGCTGACGGCGGCGCGCTTCAGCGTCTCCATCTCGACGTTCAGGTACTTGACGATCTGCCCGCCTACGACGTTGCCAAGGTAGGCGATAGTGTAGAGAGTTTCGTACCGCTTCGCCTCCTGCGGACAATGTATGAGACATACCATGGAATCCAGGTCGGTTGTAACATACTTCTCACGAAACTGCCGCGGGGTCAACAGGCCGTCGCGGTGAAACTCCTTGTCTTTATCGCGCCACTGCCAGATGAAATCGGCAGGCGGCTCGCCGAGATGGATGCAGAGCATGCGGTAGATCTCGCCGATCATGGTCGCCTTATGCGTGCGCAGGTCGGCTTCCGCCTCCCCTCGGCCATGCGCCTGTCGGAGGCGGGCGGCGTCTTCTCGCAGTTTGTAAGTGATCCGATCGTTCATCAGATTGGTCGCGCTGCTGCTCTCCGTCTCCGGCATCATGTCCTTCGGCACGACGCCATACTTCTTAACCAGGTTTACGAACATATCCCACTGGCCGCCATCTTGAATCGGGCTGGCCATCAGCCACGCTATCAGGCGTCCATCGGCGGGCTCATCCAGTGTGTGCAGGATGCTCTCCAGAAAGTAGTTCGCTTTTTCCAGCTTATCCCAGAACATCAGGTAGTTTTGCGAGAGCTCGAAATCCTCCAGCTTCATCTGGTCGGCCGCAGCCATCCGGAACAGGTTGAGTCCGGCAAACATCCAGCATCGACCGCTCTTGTTCTGGCTGGTAGACGCCCCTGCTTTTACGATGTGCGAGTAGGTGTGGTTGGCCCGGGTCACGGCCTGCCGATTCATCGCAACGCCGTTCACGGATGTCCTTGTTACCGCGTTGAGCGCCGCGCGATTGCGCGGGTCACGCGCGAAGTCGGTGCGGCACGCATCGATCCGCGCCTCGGAAAGGCTTCCGCATTTCGCCCGTTCGTCGGTCAATTTCGTGTCTCCTTGCCAACCATTTGGTCCTCGTTCGGCGCAGAGGGCGCCAAATCCTGCCGCGGTTCAACGCAGTGGGGTCATTCAGTTGTCGCCAGGGTTTACCGTGGGACTGATGGTCTTTGCAAATTAGGTACCGGTCGAGCAGTCCGGGTGGACGACGCCGTAAACGGCTTCGCTCGGGGGCCTGCGGCCAAGTGCCCTACCGGGCACGATGAATCTACAGCACGGCCGGTGGTATTGATGCAAGGGCCATAGGTCCTCGGCACGTGAGAACGATATGTCCGGCCCTACCCATACGGGCAAGCTGGCCGCCCGCATGGGCGCCATCGCGGACAGCCGATACTTTCGGCGGGGGCCGACATTTCGCCCTCTCCAGGCGCGGACTTCAAGCCTGCCCGTACGGGTCCCACGCCGAGAATAACCCTGCGATACAGCAGGGTGGCGCGCCGGCTGAATTGGCGCTATAATCTGTTTGACCCGCAATCTGTCCGTGCGGTCGTTACAGCTCTGGTGCGATCTCGAACGGGGCACTAGCTATCCAGGATCTCGGCCGGCCCGGCGGGAGCCGGAGACGCATACGCATCAGATGAAACGACGACACCAATGAACCCGGGAGTTAAGCAGAGTCTTGCCGCACTGTGTCTGGTTACGATCTTGGCCATGCCTTCCATCGGTCAACGAGAGAAGAGTAAGGCCGCGGAGCATTCGCGCTTCGAGCAGTTCAAGCAGCTGGCGGGCGAATGGGTCGGAACGACACTGATGAACGGCAAGCCCGGCAAGGAGATGCACGTCCGGTACAAGGTTGCTTCGGGCGAGAGCGCGGTCGTCGAGACGATCTTTCCGGATGCCGCGAAAGAGATGGTGACGGTCATTCATCGGGACCCACTATTCCGACGGTAAACCCAGCGGAACCGTCGTGTTCCTGGTGAAGCGCAAGTCGTAGCATTGGTAGGGAGTTGGGCGCTTGGAGGTAGTTATGTGCGGACGCTACACACTTCACCATACAACGGCGCAGGTCGTCGCCCGGTTCGATGTGACCGAAGTGATCGACGCGACGTTCCTGGAGGTCGAGCGCGATGCTCCCCGCTATAACATCGCGCCGACGCAGCCGGTCGCCGTCGTTACGGAAAACAGCCCGCGGGCTCTGGAGATGATGCGATGGGGGCTCGTGCCCTCATGGGCAAAGGATCCCTCGATCGGCAGCAGGCTTCTTAACGCCCGAGCCGAGACGCTGCAGGAGAAGCCCTCTTTCCGCACCGCCCTGGTGCGCAGGCGCTGCCTGATTCCCGCTGACGGCTTCTACGAGTGGAAGAAACTGGGCAAGGTCAAGCAGCCGTACCGCATTCGACGCCGGGACGAAGCGCTGTTCGGGTTTGCCGGCTTGTGGGATGAATGGACCTCGCCGGACGGTTCGCCGCTACGCTCCTGCACGATCGTTACCTGCGCCCCGAACGAACTGATGGCGACGATCCACAACCGGATGCCGGCGATCCTTCGGCCGGAGGACGAAGCCCACTGGCTGGACCGATCGGTGAAGTCGGTTTCCGACCTCCTGTCCCTGCTTGGTCCCTATCCCGACTCCGATATCGAAGCCTATGCGGTTTCAACCGTCGTCAACTCCGCGTCAAACGATTCCGCATCCTGCATCGAGGCGATCGATGCGGGGCCGGATCCCGCTCTGCCGCTATAGCTGCATCCGAAGAAAATGAGAGTTTACGGCTATTCGTGCCGGAGGGCGTCGATGGGGTTTAGGTTGGCCGCGCGTACCGCCGGAGTCACGCCGAAGACGATGCCGACTCCGGCACAGACGGCGAGCGCCATGGCGATGACCGATGGCGTGATCACGGGCTGGAGCACGGAGTAGCGGGCGATCATCGAGCAGATCAGCGAGGAGAGGCCGATACCGATGATACCGCCAAGCACGGACAGGATGACGGCTTCCGTTAAGAACTGAACGAAGATATCCGACCGCCGAGCTCCCACGGTCTTTCGGATGCCGATCTCCCGCGTTCTCTCCGTCACGGTCACGAGCATGATGTTCATGATGCCGATTCCAGCCACAAACAGCGAGATCGTGGCGATCAGCACCAGGAGGTCCTGCGCCATGCCGACGAGCTTGATCACCATGGCCAGGCCCTTGCGGAGAGTCAGGATTCCGAAGTCTTCGCGTCCATTATGCGACGAGAGCAGCACGCCGTTCATACTGTCGATCATGGCGTCTGCCGGATGCTTATAGTCGGTCTTGAGTACGATTCGGTTGATCTGCAGCCCTGCGATCTGCCGGCGAGCGGATCGCTCCGGAAGGTAGATCAGGTTTCCAAGCCCCAGCATCTGATGGCTCATCGATCCATCCGTCGACGATTTTCCCAGCGTCCCGATCACCTTCCAATCGATGTCCTGGATATGGACAGTCTGCCCGAGCGGGTCCTCGCCGCCGAACAGGGTATGGACGGACTTGTTTGCCAGCATGCACACGTCTTCCGACCGGTCCGTGTCCGTAAAGTACCGGCCGCTGACCAGCGGAGCCGGGTTCATCTCGACGCCCATGCGGTTGGTCGCGACGACGTAGGCGCTGTCCCAAACGACGTTCTTCACTCCGTGCTTCTTGCGCTCGGCGGAGCCGGAGACAAACAGTACCGGCGATATCCGTTCCACACCCGGCACACGCGCCAGCCGCTCAACGTCTCTATCCGTCAGGGAGGAGCGCCCCAGCATCGCCATTGCGTTCGGCTGCCCATTCTCGTCTAGCTTGCTCGGCTCGATAAAGACCAGGTTGGCTCCAAGCCCTTCGACCTGGCGGCCGACCTCGGCCTTGACCCCTTGCAGGATCGCCACCAGAGTGACGACGGCGAGCATTCCAACCACGATACCGGAGAGCGTAAGAGTGGAGCGCAGCACGTTCTGGCCCAGTGCGCGCAGTGCGCTCTCGACGTTTTTCTTGATCCCCGTCATCCGAATCCGACACCTCAACCCGCTCGTTGCAAACAGGGACTAGTACGCACGCCGTCCGGGTGTAATTCCCGTCCGGGCGAGCCGGCCGGCGCCCGGAGCTAGCCAGCAGTGCCTTTCAATTAGGCTAAGCACGCGAGGTTGAAACCTCGGTCTAACTCAACAAAACCCGACTTCTCGGGTTCAGTTCCGGAAGTCACGTCCGCACGGACTTAGTAAACCTGGACCTGCCCGCACGAGCCGTGCGTCGCCGGGAATTATCGGTCGCCGCTTTTCCGTTTATAGAGGAGGGGAGTACCGGGACGGCATAACGCCCGGGGTCGATTTCGACGGCCGCCAAGCGCCGATATCCAGACGTACGAATCGCTTACATTGCGGTTAGGCGACGCGGTTGTGTATAATGAGGACCAATATGAGCGTGAAATCGGTGACCAACAACCTTACGCTGCTGCTCGCCCTGCTCGGGTGCGTCGTCGCAATCGTCCTCACCTACGAAGAGTTTCACCCAACGGCCGATATCGGCTGCAGCCGGTTCGGCGGCAACTGCTTGAGGACCGTCCAGAGCAGTTACGGCAAGGTTGGTCCGATACCCACGTCCGTTATCGGGCTGGGAATGTATCTGACGATCGCCGGTTTGTGCCTGGCGCGCGGTAAGGAGCTGCGTGCACGGCGTCGAGCGGAGGCGAGCTGCGCCCAGGCCTACTCAGGCGCCCTGGACGCGGACGATACAGCTGCTCGACATGAGCCGGCCGAAAGTCCCGCACCGCCTCCCGGCTCTTCCGTGAGGCGCATTGATGCCCTGCTCTGGGGGATTTCGATCGCCGCTATCGGTGTCTCCTGGTGGCTCCAGTACGTCGCCCTATTCACGGAGTTATGCTCGTTCTGTCCGTGGTGCTTCGCATCGGCGATCATCGTAACCCTGATCTTCGGCCTGACCTCGTACGATTTCTTGATAGAGGGCCGCACGCTCGATGGCGAGCAGAAGCTGCTCGCTGCGATCACCGCGTTTATCATCGTATGTTTCGGATTTGTATTCACGCCGGTACTGATGGGTAGAATTCGAGTGTGCGGTCCGAACACGCATAGCATCGCTCCGGAGGTTATTAAGCGACGCGACGTCATCCTTGTGGACTACCTTAAGTTCAGGGGCGACCCAAAAGCCCGCTACGTGCTTGTCGAGTTCGCGGATTATCAGTGCCCGCACTGCAAGAAGGCCGCGCCCAAGGTCGAGAAGCTCTTGCAGTCGCCGCCAAACGGGCCTGTCCGTTTCGCGTTCCGCAACTTCCCGCTCGAAACTCACAACTGGGCTCGGGCCGCGGCGGCGGCGGCCGAGGCGGCCGGCGAGCAGGGCAAGTTCTGGGAGATGCACGATCTGATTTTCGCCCACCAGGAGGAGATGTCGAAGCCCGGTTTTGATCGCGAACGATTCGACAAGTGGGCCGACGAGCTGGGACTCGACGTCAAGCGGTTCAACCAGGACTCGGACAGCCGCAAGATTACCGATCGGATCGTGAACGATCGAGTCGCGGGCGGTCTCACCGGCTTGACGCAGACGCCGACCTTCTACCTTGTAACCCCCACGCAGGCAACCCGGTTCACCGGAGAGGATGAGGTGGAGAAGGTCTGGCGCGCTCCCAAAAGCGCCTATTGGAAATAGGCGCAACCCCAGGTTGCTCATGACGCGGGTCGGCGAGGGACCCTACGGGCAAACTAAGTCACGTCCGTACGGATGGCCCTACGTCCATACGGACGCCCGTATGGGCGGATCCGTCCTGGACCCACGCTCTACTGTTGGTCCCACGAATACCAGTCACATTCGCCCGGCATGCGCGTCTATAGTGTTAGCCGCTCGGCCGGCTGCTCGAACCGAAGGCCGGCAAGAGCGCCTGATCCCCCGGCCTGGCGAGTCCTTCTCGATCTCGGGACCGGTGTCCCGCCGGACAAAGTCGCAGGCGTGATAGTCTTCGCAAACTAGATACCGGACAAGCGGTCCGCGTGGACGACGCCGTAAACGGCTTCGCTCGGGGGCCTGCGGCCAAGTGCCCTACCTGGCACGATGCATCTACAGCACGGCCGATAGTATCTATGCAAAGTTCCTAATTCCGGCGCTATATGGCCCGCTGCCACGTGTCTCATACGAGCCGTATGGCCTTCGGACAGATGTTCGCCACACACAAACGCCGAACTTACCGAGGGCGGCCAATTAATCGAATTCACTTTCATTACGGAGGATAACCCCGTGTTTCATAATTCGGCGGCTGCGTTGAGCGCCTGTGTGCGCCGTACGCTCTTTGGCGGCGTCGCCCTCGCCGCGTTGATGTGCCTTGGTACAGGCGGAGCGCGAGCGGAGGAGTTGGTATGGGCGTCGGGAAAAGTTCTGGACACGCGCGGCCGCCCGTTGCGCGGCGCCTACATCGCGGTCTATGACGACTCCAACAGGGTCATCGACTATGCGCGAACCGATTCCGAAGGCGAGTACGCGCTTGCCGTTCCGCGGCATCTGCTGCACCTGGATCATGGCCACGGCAAGGGATTTGTCGCCGAGGTGTTCAGCGGCGTGACGCGCTTTGTCGGGGGTGCAGCGGAGTTCGTCGCAAACCCGGTTCGGTCCGGCCTTCACGCCGTGACGAACGCCGAGGCGGCTCTCGACCCGAATATCCTGGACAAGGGCGCCATTGCCGGCGGCGGCGCGGTCGTCGACCAGGTGCTGTTCGCGGTAACGCCGCGTCAGAAACGCAAGGTTCCGCTGGAAGAGCGGAAGAAGCCCGGGTCGCTACTCTTGAAGGTGATCGCTCAGGACCAGAGCGATGTCGTCGGGGTCGGGCACATCTACTGGATGCAGGAGGAGACGTTCCGGGGTGGCGGACACACCGGGAAGACGCTCGCCGCCTGGCTCGACCCGGTGCATCTCGAAGCGGCGGACACCGACACGCCATCTAAAATCGACGGCAGCTATCTGCGCTTCACCAATACCAGACTCGAGCCGAGCATCGCGGAGCCCGGTCAGACCGTGCGAATCATTACGCGACTGCCGATGCCGCCCACCCCGGAGATCCATGTGATCGTCGTGGCTCGCAATAGTCGTACGGGCCAGAAGTGGGAGCTGAAGCAGGATAACGACGGCTACTTTACCGGTGAATTTGAGGTGGACAAGCGCTTTCCGCGTGACGATCAGAAGATCTACTTGCTTGCCTACGGCGCCGATGAGCGACACCCGGGGCGCAGGCCGCATGCGGAGGCCGCCATCGACCATGAGGGGCTGTGGGATCCACGGAAGCCCTTCATATACGACCCGGTACTGGTGGCGAGCCGAAGCCGAGCCGAAGTAACGCTGACCGTCGTATCTCCCAGCCATCGCCACAAAGACCGGTAGATCGCGAATCGGCTGCATGCGCGTACGAACCCTCTTTGGCCTGTGGCTTCCGTTGGCCGTAAGCTTCGAGCTGATGATGCTTGAAGGACCCACGACTCAGGGAGCCATCGGCCGTCTGCCGAATCCGCAGCTTCACCTCGCCGCGATGGGGCTCGCCCTCTCACTCTCCTTACTCGTCGAGAGTCCCGTCATCATGCTGCTGGCGACGGCAATCGCCCTGGTTCGCGACGGTGCAACGTTTCGAGCCTTGCGGCGATTCGTCGTAACGATGGCGATTGCGTGCACCGTTCTCACGGCATTGATCGCCTATACTCCACTTTTTGTTGTGATTACCGCCGGATGGATGGGGCTGCCGGCGCCCATCGTCCGCGCCGCTCAGCCTGCGATGCAGATCATGCTCGTCTGGACGGCGGCGATCGGATGGCGGAGATTCTACCAGGGCGTGCTGGTCAAGTACGATGAGACGCGCAAGGTTTCGTGGGGAACCGCCATCCGGCTCGTCGCAACGGTGACGGCCGGCGCGCTGCTGACGCTAGGCCGGCGCATGCCCGGTGCACAGGTGGGAGCATGCGCGTTGATGGCGGGCGTCCTCACCGAGGCGGTCGCCACCACGCTGTTCGCGCAGCCCCTCGTCCGCCGGATCACGGCCATGCCGGAGCTGCCGGGACCGCCGCTCACGCCGGCGGTAATATGGCGGTTCCACGCTCCCCTGGCAGCGACCACCCTTCTGACGCTGCTGGCGCAGCCGATCACCTCCGCCGCACTCGCCCGCCTTCCCGCCTCGAAACAGACCCTCGCGGCGTGGCCCGTCGCGTTCATGCTGCTCCTGATATTGCGAGGATGGGGGCTGGCGCTCCAGGAGATCACCGTCGCCCACGCGCGTGAGCCAACGTCCCGGCCCGCGCTCAAGCGATTCGCCTGGATGGTAGGCGGCGTCACGTCGATTGCGACCGTAGCCATTGCGGGAACTCCCCTGATCACGGTCTACTTCCATCATGTGCTGCGGCTGCCGCCTAACCTCTACGATTCGGCGCGACTGGGGGTCGCGGTCGGACTACTCATGCCGCTGATCACCTCGCTCGGATCGTGGGCGCGCGGACTGCTCGTCGCCGACGGCGCCACGGGACTCGTGTACCGCGGGATGGGACTGAACCTCGCGACCCACGCCACATTGCTGCTCACTGGCGTGTGGCTGCAACTTCCCGGAATGTGGGTCGCGGCCGGAGCGTTCTGCGCCGCGGCACTGGTCGAATACATCTTTCTTGCCAATCGCGCCGCCAAGGCATTCACGCCCGCTCCTCTACGGAGCGATGCGGCCGCGCAATCCAGCCCATAGGAGGCTTGCCATGTTCGAATCGATTACTCTTGGAAGCGGCGAAGCAGCCGAAGCTCTCGTCCTTGCCCTCTTCGAAGATAAGGAGCTGCACGCCGGAGATTCTGTCCATGGCAAGCACCCCTACGTACACCAGGCGCTGCAGCGCAAGGAGTGTACCGGCGAACCGGACAACCTGGTAGAGAAGTTCGTGCCGGATGGCGACCGGCTATTGCGGGTCTACCTGCTTGGCCTGGGCGACCGCGATAAGTTTACGTCGGAGATCCTGCGTAACGCTGCAGCCAGACTGGGAAGGCGACTCGCCAGGACGAAGGAGGAGTCGGTACTCATCGAGATTGCGCCCGCGCTTCGCGCCGCCGGCGCGGACTTGGAGCATTGCGGACAGAGTTTCGCGGAGAGCATCGGCCTCCTGGCATGGAACGGGCGTCTCTATCGCGGGACCGGATCGAAGGCAAAGCAGGTTTCGCCGCTTCGCCTTCACTGCGCGGACGAAGCCGTAATGCGCGGTCTTGCGGTAGGACTTCAGCGCGCGGCGTCGTCCAACTTCGCGCGGGACCTGAGCCAGACGCCGCCGAACGTGGCGACCCCACTTTGGATGGCCGAACAGGCGGAGAAACTGGCGCGTGAGACCGGCCTCCAGTGTACCGTCATAACGGGTGATGAGCTGAACAGGAACGGGTTGGAGGGGCTGCTCAACGTCGGCGCGGCTTCTATACATCCGCCCTGCCTGATACGCGTCGCGTACAGCCCGGATGCGGCGGACGGCGGCGATGTGGACGGCCGAGATAGGGTTGTGGACCGGCCCGTTGTCCTGCTCGGCAAGACGGTGACCTTCGACACCGGCGGCCTGACGCTCAAAATCAACAACGGCATGGTCGGCATGAAGCGAGACAAGGACGGCGGCTGCGCCGTTCTCGGCACGATGCACGCGATAGCGACGTTCCTCAAGCCCAGGTTTCCCGTCGTGGGACTGCTGGTCGCCGCCGAGAACTGCGTCAGTGAGGCAAGCATGCGGCCGGACGATGTGATCACGTACCGAAACGGGGTGACCGTCGAGGTGACCAACACGGACGCGGAGGGCAGGCTCGTTCTGGCCGACGGACTCTGCTGGGCCTGCGAAGAGGAGAAGGCGGCGCTGATCGTCGACCTGGCGACACTGACGGGAGGCGTCGTCACTGCACTGGGCTCGACGTTCGCCGGACTGTTCTGCGAAGATGTCCCGCTTGCCGGCCGCCTGGAGGCTGCCGCCGACCGCAGCGGGGAGCGTCTCTGGCGTCTGCCGATGCACGCCGAGTATCGGGAGCTGATGAAATCGCCCGTCGCGGACATAGTAAACTCCAATCCGAACCGCAAGGCGCATCCCATTCAGGGGGCGGCCTTTCTCAGCTACTTCGTCAAGGACTCCATACCGTGGGCGCACATCGACATCGCCGGAGTGCATGCGGTCGACTCCGATACGGGTCCGTTCATCAAGGGACCCACCGGGTTCGGCGTCCGGCTGCTCTCGGATTTCATCGAGGGACTGGATAACTGATGTGCCAGAATGGTAACTGAGGCGGTCTTTCCGACGTGACTGTGACGAACGCGGAGTACCGAAAAGCAAGATGATAATAACCAGGTTCATTACCACCGTCGCAGCGCTGCTGACGTTTCTGAGCGGTCTCGCCTGCACCGCCCATGCGACGAAACAGGCGCCGATATCCAGGGCGCCGCAAGGACATGGCGCTGCCTATCATGTTGGTCCGCATCAGGCATACGCGAAGGTCTGCGACGTGCCATGGGAGACACTCCTTCCAGGCGATTCGGTTTACATCCATTGGCGCTCATCGAAAGAGGGCGGCGACTACCACGAGAAGATCAACCTCACCCGCTCCGGCGCGCCGGGCAAGCCCATTCGCATCGTGGGAGTGAAAGGGCCCGGTGGCGAGCGGCCGTGCCTGAACGGCAAGGATGCGATAACGCGCACCGTCGATTCGGGAGGCAACTCCACTTACTATGCGGGCAACCAGGAGCGAGGCGTGCTCTGCTTCTCCGCACGCTGTAAGAGTGGCGATCAGACTCCGGGGGCCGGGTACTCGGAGATCTCCGGACTTAAGATTACGGGCGCACGGCCCGCCAATGACTTCACGGACTCGTTCGGTAAGCGTGGCAACTACCAGCGCAGCCAGGGCGGGCTCGGCTCGGCGGCCGCGGGAGTGTTCATCGACCGCGGAAACTATCTGCGCTTCACCGATATGGAGCTGACCGACAACAACAATGGTTTCTTCGCGTCGAGCGACAACTACGGCTCATCGGCGCGCCACGTCCACGACATCCTCCTCGAAAACAGTCTCCTCTACTTTAACGGCGCGGCGAATAACGCCAGCGTCCACAACGCCTATGTGGAGGTTGCCAACTGGACCGTGCGCAACAACTATTTCGGGCCGCTGGTCCCGCTAACCGGCGGTTCGCACATCAAGGATCGCGGCGCCAACACCGTTATTGAGGACAACTTTTTCGACGGCACCGCCGTGCCGCTATTCCTCGATCCACCGGAGTTCAGCCTGGGATGGATGGAGAAGCAGCCCGGTTTCGAAAAGATCACCGTACGCAACAACGTCCTCCGAAAATCGGACGACCTGCCGCCCAATGCGATGGATATCATCATCACCGGCTTCGACGTGTACGGCAATATTCAGACCAATCGAACTGTAGTGATCTCTCATAACACGTTTATCGTCTCCGCGACAAGGCAGCACACCTGGTCATTCAACGTCATTGACCTCATACCCAGGCCGCAGAGGGTCGAATGGAATGACAACGTCTTTTTGCGCTTTGTCGAAGGAAGGGATGCGGCGCCTTCCGGGATAGTGTTCGTTTCCAAGATAAATCCCGTGGACGAGCGTACGGTTGTCAGCATCGGACCAAACAACTATATTTCGGCGCAGGATCCGCTCGAACCGCAGAAACCGGGCAACGGGAGCGCCACGATACAGGGATGGGAGAGCCTGAACAGATTGCCAGGGCTGTCGCTAGCGCAGCTGGAGGAGAGGCTCGGCATAAACCTTCACGATCAGGCGGCGCCGGATTTCGGACGTTTCAACACGGCGAAGAACGCCTGGTACCGGGCGCATAAGGCGGGAGCGAGCTACAGTCCGGGAGGACGCCTGCCCGTGCATCGTAGCCAGACGGCCGTCATCCATCGGTAGTCGCCGCGACACTCTCGGCCTCGGCCATACCGTAGCGGAACGTTCGAAGCGATGGTTGCTTACCGTTTCACCGGGAACGGCGGCCGTTCGGGGACCTCCGGCGGGTACTTACGCAGCGCTTCCATGAAGTCCTGGATCGCCTTCACTAACTGGAGATCGTGGCCCTGAAGATCTTCACGGGCGTCTGCTCCACTTCGAGGTTCGGCGGGATGCCCAGTGAGCCGTCGGGTGAAAAGATAGGGGCGGTCGGAATCGCCTGTCCCGCGGTCAGCCGGAGGGAGTTCCTGCCGTCCAGGTTCGCCGCCCAGAGATCGCCCGCGTACACGAAGGCGATGTTAGTTCGAGTGATGGCAGGACGGGCAAGCAGCCGCGTGTCGTGCTATCGGATACTTAGGACGCGTTTGAGCGCTCGGGTCACGGCAGCGAGCTGTTCCACCGTAATTCTGCCAACCTTGCTGCGAAGGCGCGCCTTATCCACCGTGAGAATCTGCTCGCACTTGGCATAGGAGACCGGCTCACAAAGGCCATTCACCGCGTCCTGTCGAATCTCGACGTGTGTCGGAACGGGTCTCCCCTGCTTGGTGATGGCTACGACAATCGTGTTGGGATAGCGCAGGTTGGAGTTCAGCGCATTGTTCTGGACAATCAGGGCTGGACGAACGCCTCCCTGCTCGGACCTCCTTCCAGGCGACCAGTCCACGAGGAATATGTCGCCCATCAGGAGTGCAGGCGGAGTTCCGGATGAGTGCGCCGGTCGTCCATTATCTTCCGTCATCTCGCTCCTTCATGACGACTTCCGCCTGGGCAGCAAACGCAAAATCGACCTCGGAGTCGGCGTCCATTCCGAGGATCGTTCCCGCCTCAAACATCTCTCGGTCCTGTTCCTCTTGAAGAGCTCGGCGTATCGTATCCTCAATGTAGGCGTTGAAACTCATGTTGCGCCGGCGTATTACCGGCTTGATCTGCTCGAAAAGCTCTTCCGACAAACGCAGCGTGGTCACATGAGCCATGTATCTTCCCCTTCATTGTGGTCTCGGCGGCATGATATGGCCGTATGATGCCATAGTTTGGTATCATCGTCAAGAGTCGCATGAATGGTGGGTTTTCAGGAAAAATTACCTGGCTACCGGCCATGTACAACGGAATGGGCCCGGATAATTCACGAGTAGTACATTTGGCCGGCAGTAGGGCGGGGGTCCAGGACGGATCCGTCCATACGGGCGTCCGTATGGACGTAGGGACATAGTTTGCCCGAAGGGTCTCCCGCCGACTGGGTTCATGAATAGTGCAGGTTCATTCGCCGGACAGTTCCTTCCGGAGTACGCTATCACCCTATGCCAGACATCGTCGTGTAGGAATGCGGGTCCGCACCGGTGAAATAGGAGCGAAATAGAGCAACCGGGCACACGAAGGAGAGATCAGCATGCCAGTAATGACGGGTCTTTCGGGCAACGAGATGTACTGCCTGTACCAGAAAGGGCTGCAGGCGGGCGACCTGGTGATCGGCAACAGCGTATTCTCCGTCGGATTTATCGGCGGCATCGGCTCCGGCCTGAGAACGCTT
>JBBQVV010000138.1:0-15465 GCA_038211235.1 Chthonomonadales bacterium
GGCCGTGCTGGTCGTCGCCGTCTACTTCTCGCGCGCGACCGCGCGGCGCGTCATAGGGGCGCTGATGGGAGGAGGAGCCGTCGCCTTGGTGGGCGTGGGCATCGAAGCTCTCGCCCATACACTGGGATGGTGGCGATACCCGTCCATCGAGACGCCCTGTGGCCCGCCGCTGATGTACCCCGCGCTCGTCCTCCTCTTCGCGGTCCTGGCCCTCGTCGGCTGGCGGGCGACTCGCCGGTTCGGGTGGCACGGGCAGGTGGTCTTCCTTGCAGCCGTGACGGTCGTGGGCACTCTGCGGGACTACCTGTACGCCGCGAAGTACCCGGAGTGGATCGTCTTTGCTCCCGGTATCTTAACCGTGTTCGTGGATGCCGCCTGCTGGGCAAGTCTGGTGGCCGTGGCGCAAGCCGTGATGTGCCTGGTCGCTGGCCCTGCCCAGGGGGATTCGCTGGCCCGAGAGCCAAGGAGTGTCGCCTGATAAACCGCTCCAGCCGTTGCTTGCCACGGGGCATCCTGCGCGCCGCATCGTTTGTGATGGCAAGGGCGGCTGTGCTGCGTCGTTATGCTCTTCAAGACCGTGATTCGTGAAGTTACCGGTACCGGTGGTGCTGCAATCCTAACGCTTGGTAAGACGGGAGGTTCCCCATGCGATTGATTTTGGCCATAGCATTGCTTGTTCTTTCGGTGTCGGCGTCGGCCCAGGTGGTTCGCCCGAAGCCAGCCAACGTCGACGCCGCGATTGATCGTGGGCTCGTCTTTGTTGCCAAAGATGCGCTGGCCTGGAAGAGTGCACACAACTGCGTCTCGTGCCACCATGCCGGCCTCGTGCTCTGGTCGATGCGTGAGGCTGCGCAGCGAGGCCACTCCGTGGATCAGTCGGCAATGGCAGAGCTGACGAAATGGGTTGCTGAAACGGAATACGGCACGACCACTGAGCTCAGGCCGGCGGGAGTCCCCAAAAGGCTCAGTGCAGGGGCGGCGTGGTTCGCTCTCGCATTCAGCGCCGATCCAAATCCGGATGCCGATTCGCAAAAGGAACTGAAGCTCCTATTGAAGACGGTGGAAAGCGACCAGACGGAAACGGGGGCGTGGCTTTCCTGGCCCCAGACTCGGGCGCCGCTGTTCGGCGAATCAGACGACTCTATGACCGCGCTTGCGACGCTCGTGGTCCTGTCCGCCGCGGCGAGCGGCGATGCCGAGGCAGCTATGGTTCGCGATAAGGGGGTGAAGTGGCTCGCCGAAACAAAGACGGATGACGATCCGCAGTCGATTGCGCTGCGCCTGGTTGTTTGGAAAAAGCTGGGCCGTCCAGCCGAAGAATGGAAGTTGCTGGTTCAACGGATCAAAGAGCGGCAAAACGCGGATGGGGGCTGGAGTCAGGCGAACGGGATGGCGAGCGATGCCTGGGCGACTGGTCAGGCGCTCTATGCTCTGGCGCAGGCAGGAGTCAAGCCCAGGGAGCCGGCCATCACGCGCGCACACGCCTTCCTAATCAAGACGCAACGCGAGGACGGCTCCTGGCTGATGACTTCGCGGCCACGCACGCCCGGAGGTGAAGGATCGAAAAACCTCATGCCTATCACCTGTGCAGGCGCCGCATGGGCTGTACTGGGATTGGTTCGGAGCCGCTAAGCGGGTGATTCAATAGTGGGGCGCAGTGCGATACCGAACCAGGTGCCGCACCTGACCCGGCCACAGAATGCGAATACAGCATCGAGGCGGATTAGAGGATGGCGCAGTAATCTTGCAAGCCCGGATTTCCGTCAAAACGCTTGGTATGAAGGGTCGGATAGAGCTGGATACCGCCATTTTTATAGGCGACTTTCAAAGTGGGAACTCATTCTGAACATGAACCACACGACCCTGCGCGAGCGAGCGCTTGAGCGACGCCTCGAACTGAAGTTCACGCAGGCCTTCGATTCCCGCTACAGGCGGCTCTGCGTCGGCTCGCAGCGATGACAGATACGCAGCAAGCGACCGCTGGAACGACCGGTCGTAGCTTGCCCACCGATTATGATCCGCGGGCGGACCGATCCGCTCCTGCGAACCCCCATCACCGGAGATCACGTCGAGTGGTCCATCGAGATCCTGTATCCGAATTCGGCCGCGCTCGAAAAGGAAAGTCAGATCGTAGAGCGGATGCTTAAAGCTCCATCCACAGGTGCCAAGAATCGTCCCCGCGCCCCCTCCCTCAAGGCGGAATGCGGCCGTGACATCGACGGCGTCGTGTCCCGGTCGCACCATTTCGCCGCTGGCAGCCGTCATCTCGACAACTTGTCCGGCCAGATTCAGGATAAGGTCGATGCAGTGGCTCCAACAGGCATAATGAGCTCCGCCGTACACTCCTACGACACGACCAAGGTCGCGCTCCTCGATAAGCTTCCGGGCACACATCGTGTGGTCGAAGAACCGGTAGTTGAAGACCATGGCGGTCTGACAGCCTTGCGCAGCCGCAAAGTGGATCATCGCGCGGCCGCGATCGAAGTCGTCCTCGGTCACATGAGCCTGTCCGTCCCTGGCCACGAGTGGTTTCTCGAAAAAGAGCCGAGAAACACCGCGCTCGATCAGCGCCATCCCAACTTCATCCCGGCACGTTTCCGACGTGAGTACGAGCACGGAATCCGGCCCCCATTCGGCTACCTCGTCCAAAGAGGCGAGCGCCGTCCCGTTGTACTCACGAGCGACCTCGTTCGCGACCGACGTCGCCCGGTTGTAGTAGCCGATACTCACGTCGGCAATGCCGGATAGATAAGGGATGTACTGCTTGCGGGCCACTTTGCCAATCCCCGCGATTGCGATTTTTAGTGTCATGGTTTTGACCTCTGGATCACGGTGTTCGCCGAGCCGGGACCGACCGCGCAGACATTGGACAGTGAAGCGGCATGTTCTACGGACCTCTCTCGTTCGGCTCCAGCTCCGGCAGGTCAAAGTGCTGCAAGATGCCATTTAATATGACGCTATAGATGCCGTTCAGGTCATAGTAGCGTGATTCGGCCCACGCACCATATTCGAAGGCTTGGACGACCTCAACGTTCTGAATCCGCGGGTCGATCAGACCGGCCAGGCGACCGTAGACTCCCTGGCGCCCGCAGGCATAGCAGCGAATGTCCGAAGCGTCCAGCCCCGGCCATCGTGCGACCATGTCGAGCGCGCGCAATACGTCAAAAGTGCGCAAGGAGACCAGGTCGTCATCCAGCCAGAGCAGATCGGTTGCCAGTTTGTGGATGACGCCATAGAGTTCGTGCAGCCCATTTCCAAGGTAAGAGTGCGGCGCGAGCGGGCCGACACCGGAGACGTCCAGCACCAGTACGGCACGCTCCTCTGCGCACTCCTGTCGGAGCCACTCCCAGTGTGGACTCAGACTGTCGGTCCCACCGTCCCAGACTGCCATGGTCACCGGTAGAGAGCGATCCGCGAGGCGATAGTCACGCAAGATAAACCCATGCGCGAATAGGTCTTCCTGTGAACGCCAGAGCGCCGACTGAACGGCAATCTCCTCCATGCGGCCTGAGAAGTAGAATCGCGGGTTAAGATCGCAGCGCTGCCGGTCGCGAAAGACCTTTTCGGTAAGCCAGGCGAGCGCGAGATCGCGGCGGTGGGACCGCGGCAGCGCATGGCGCTTCTCCCCCAGCGCATGCGCCCGCTCGCGATTAGCTTCGGGCACGGCGGCGGCGTTCGCCAGTTCGCCGCGCACCTGGCCCGAGGTCGTGCACCAGAGGCGTTCGGGCGCAAAGGGTGCGATGCGCGCGTTGTCCAGCGCCGGATCGGTTCCCAGAAGTGTCCGTGCAAAAAACCGCGCGGCGGCGCGAGCGAGCGGAACGGTATAGGCGTGGCTGCTGTCGTCTTCCACCAGATCTAGCCCGTCTGGCACGCCGCATAATTTCCAGAACCGTTTACACCGCGCGACGGTCCGGCGGGTGCCTTCGATGGGGAAGAAGTCGCTTGTTACAGCAAGAACCCGTATCGGGCGCGGCGCCATTGCTATAAGGATGTCTTCGTGGTCGAAGCCCGATGCCGTAAAGCCGGGCCAGATCTGCTCGGCGTCCTGAGGACCGCCCGTTAGAAGATAGGACTGTCGGCTCATGATGAATGTCGCGGGCGCGGCCGCGGCAATGCGCTCGTCCGCCAACATCATCAGGCACGTCTGCGTTCCACCACCGGAATTACCGGTCACTCCTATTCGCAGACCGTCAACCTCCGGGCGACTCCGCAGGTAGTCCACGCTGCGCATGGAGTCGTGAAGGAAGTAGCGCGCCAGAGTGTCGCCAATCGCGAGGCACTGAGCCCCGGCGTAGTCATGCTCCCTGGTGCCCCAGGCGACGACAGCGTCCTGAAGCGAGGTCTCATAGTAGCTCAACCGCTCGCCCTGCCCTATGGGGTCCTGAGCGAGCACGATCAGCCCGGCCTGAACCAGATATTGACAGACTGTTTGGTACTCCGGATTGTGTTTGGCCTGCTGATGATGCCCGCAGAGAAAGAGGACTGCGCCCCGAGGGTCGCCGAGGTCGTTGGGCAGGTATAGATTCGCCGTGACATAGTTCCGCGGGCGCGATTCATAGACGATCTTCTCGACGCGGAAGCCGGCGCCTTCGACGATTCCCAGAGACTGCGCGTTTAGAGGCGTATCTCCTGGCGGCAGTCCGCCGAGCGAGGCGAGAAACCGCTTGCGGATCTCCTCCTGACGCGCGGCGAGTTTCGTGGGCGAAGTGATTGCGTCTCGTGCGGCGTCGCCAGCCGCGAACGCCTCCTCGGAACGGCGGTAAATATGGCGCTTCAACTGATCGCGTACGTCGTAAAGCCCGTGGGGACCGAGCCGCTCAAGCTGTTCAATGGTCATGGCAATCCTTGCTCCGATGATTTGAGATCGCAGACCGGCACGGCGGCGCCCGATTACCGCTCTCAAACACAGCCGGCATAGCTGCGTCCGCGCACGCTAAGATACTCCGGCTGCGCATCATCTCCCGTGTAGCGCGACTGCGCCGACATGTAGGAGAGAACCATCGCCCGTCGCCATTTCGGGGAGCGATTGGGTGCCGTATAGTGCGGAATGAGCGAGTGGAAGAAGAGCGCACTCCCCGCCTTGATGGGACAGAGGACGGCGGTGGAGGCATCGATGCTCTCCGCCGTGATCACGTAGTCGTCCGTCACGGAGACATGCGGCATCGCGCCCATCATATGTCCACTGGGAAGGACCGCCATGCAGCCGTTTTCCGGCGTCGCATCGTCGAGTGGGAGCCAGCAGGAGCACAGGTCCATCGGCTCGATTGTCCAATAGGGAGAATCTTGGTGCCAGCCCTTGGGGGAGCCGACCGACGGCGGCTTGAGCATCAGGCTGTTGCGAAACAACTTTATGTCCGGCCCCAGAATATCGGTAATGATCTCCGTGACGCGGGAGGCGATGCACAGGTTTTGGAACAGGTCGTCCTGCTGTACCAATCGGTCGATTTTGCGAATACCATCGCCGGGATGAGCCACTACGATTTCGCCACGATCGATGCGCGGCTCGACCTGCACGTGGAGACCCGCTGTCGGGCGTCCGCCATGCGTGTATTCTCGAACGCGCTCCTGCAACGCCGCCGTCTCGTCCGGCGTGATGAGGTCTGCGATGACGAGGTAGCCTTCGCGGCGGTACTGAGTTAACTGTTCCGGCGTCAGAATCACTCGGCGCTCCTGAACCGTCAGGCCGCGGTCCGTGTCGATACGGTGAGATAAGGTTGGATCAGTACCTACGCGGGCAGGTCCAGACCTGCGCTCAGGCGCCGGACCATCTCCATCGTCAACGCACGTTTGCGGTTCAAGATTTCCGCAACACGGGAGCGGCTCCCTATGTAGGGTTCCAGGTCTTTTCGGGTCAGTCTGCGCGAATCCATTACAAATTCCAAAAACGAGATCGGGTCTGGCGCCTTAATGGCATGATACTTGTCCTCGTAATCAGCGACCAGAACGGAGAGCACCTCCAGCCTGTCAAACTCGGGCGAGCCCTCAACCGCATCGATCAGTCCGTCGATCACGGCAAGCGCCGCTCGGTAATCCTGTTCATTTCGTACTGGTCGAATTTCCAGGGCAATCATATGCATACTCCCGTGATCCAACTCAAACGATGTCCGCATCGATCCCGGAATACTCTTTGTGCGTACCTATAAAATCACACGCATGGGTAACTATACCACGATCCCAAAATGGGCGCAACACGACTGCCAGAACTATCCCAGTAACCGCATCGAACTAGAATGGACGGTGGTGTTCGGCACGCCGCCGATCGTCTTAACCGACGCCAACCTCAAAGTGCTGGAGATGGCGCAGCCTCCCGCGCGGACCGAGCATCAGATGGCGCCGGACCTGGCGGATATGACAGTTGCAGAGCCCGGCCCGAGGGACGAGGCCGCGATTGAACGTAGCGATTCGCCGTCAGGCGGCCTGGCCGAAGTGGAGTATGAAGCCGCTGTTGTCCCAGACGACGAACTCCCGCATTCCCCATGGTTTGACCTCCAACGGATGGGCGAACTCCACGCCTCGGCTCTGATACTCCGCGTACAAGGTCGCCACATCGTCGACGGTGATGTAGACATCCAGGTGTTCATCGCGCTGCTTTACCTGCCGACCGGGGTCAGGCTCATCGGCGAGTTTGAGATGGATAACAATACCGTCGCGCTCAACTGCCGCGTAGAAATCACCGTAGGTGAAAGCCGTTCGGAAGCCGAGTTTCTCCACGTAAAAGGCACAGGCCGCCCGTAGGTTGAGCACCAGGAACTGCGGCGCGATGCCAATCAGTTTTGCTGCCCCCTCTACTGTCGAACTCATTGATTTACATCTCCATCGATTCAGCACGTTGCAGTTGAATAAGGGCCGGTCAATGAAACCAGGCCAGCGAATGCCTTAGCATGAGTAGAGTTCACCAAGACAGAACAACCAACCTGCCCGATTGTCGCGCTCAGAACGTCCATGCTCCTGGCCGGAGAAATGTCGGCGGCAGGGCAAACACAGGGTGTAATGGCGTAAGCGCGACCTCCTGTACCCCTTTTGCCGTTGCGGCGAATGTGAATCCGGTGGATAAGTTCGCCCTGCTCTTCGACAGGCACGTGGAGAGCCTCACGATCGATCGCATGGGGCAGAACGAGGAGATTATCGGCAAGTACATGGGCGACCCGCCAATGCCGAGTACCCCTATTCAGCGCATCGTGGCGCGGTCTTCGCCGGCGGTCCCAAAATCGCGATCCCTGGCTGCGTGCTGGACGCGGACTATCTGCGCGAGAACCGCGAGCTGATGGAGAGGATTCTGCCGAGCGGAGGTGCATTGGTCTCGCAGTACGCGCTAGGCGCGAAGCAGGAACGGGGCGGTCCCGCTGCGCCCTGGGCAATCAAACCGTCAATCACTCTCCTCTCGTAGCGGGTACGGGCCGCAGGTCACCCACGGTATTTCAAGATAGGACCGCACCTCTGTAACGCGATGGCGGCCAACCACGTCCAATGACCGAGATGGCCGTGAGCTGCGTCAGTCTGCCGGGTGAATAAGCACCACATTTCGATTTTGATCCGTTTGTCGGACTTCAATCCCTTATAGTATGTAGGACGTCGGTGTCGCGTGGTCCAAAACTGCGCTGATTAACGAACGGGAGAGACATGATGCTTCCTCGCAGAATTACCCTGATTGCCATGATAACCGCCACGATCGCCGCCGCCGGCTGGCTGCTGCGCAGCCGCCCCGCTCAGGCCGCGACTACGGAAAGCGCGGCGCCAGGCCAGTTGACTCTAGTCAATCGCAAAGGCGAGGCGACGGGTCTCTGCCCGCTCAGGCACACCGACGTGACCGCCGACATCGCCGGTTACGCAGCGCGCGTCACGGTAAACCAGGAGTTCATCAATCCGTCCAAGGAGCCGATCGAGGCGATCTACACCTTCCCGCTGCCGAACGACGCCGCCGTGGACGACATGACCATGACCATCGGCTCCCGCGTCGTTCGCGGCCAGGTCAAGCGTAAGGAAGAGGCGTTCGGGATCTACGCGGCTGCCAGAGCCTCCGGACAGTCCGCCGCCCTGCTCGACCAGGAGCGACCGAATATCTTCACCCAACAGGTCGCCAACATCATGCCGGGCGCGAAGGTTGTCATCACGATCCGCTATCTCAACCTGCTCAAATACCAGGATGGGCAATACGAATTTGTCTTTCCGATGGTCGTGGGGCAGCGATATATTCCAGGAGGAGGCTATACGGCGGCGGGTCCGCGCGGAACTCCTACGATCGCGAAGATCGAGGGAGATCCCGGAGCGACGCCGGTTGTGGTCGACGCGCACAGGATCACCCCGCCCATCACGCCTCCCGGAACACGCGCTGGGCACGACATCTCTCTGACCGTTCGGCTCGACGCGGGCATCCCGATCCAGGCGTTGGACGCCGGGCTGCACCGGGTCTCGACCGTGCGACGCGGTCAGTGCGGCGCGATCATTACGCTCGAGAATCGGGAAGAGATACCGAACAAGGACTTCATCCTCCACTACTCCGCCGCGGGCTCCGAGATGGCGGAGGGCCTTCTGGCGTACGCCCCGTCGCGCGCGGGGATTGCGGGCGGGCGCCCTGAGAGCTCGGGCGCCTCGACTCCCCCGGGCGGCTATTTTACGTTGGTGATTCAGCCGCCGCTGGCGCCGCCGAAGGAGCAGATCTCTCCGAAGGAGATGGTCTTCGTGATCGATCAGACCGGCTCCCAATCGGGCTGGCCCATCGCGATGGCCAAGCAGACGATGAAGTACTGTGTTGCGAACATGAACCCCGGCGATACCTTTCAGCTGATCGGCTTCAATACGGCGCTCTATCCGTGCTTCACCGCCCCGGTCCCCAACACGCCGGAGAATGTCGCGAAGGCACTGGCGTTCCTTGCGCCGATCGAAGGCAACGGCGGCACCGATATACTGAAGTCCGTCGACTACGCTTTGAATCTTCCGGACGATCCCGACCGGCTGCGGATCGTCTGCTACATGACCGACGGTTACGTCGGGAACGACATGCAGATAATCGACTACATTCAGAAGCACCGGGGCCGTGCGCGGATGTTCCCGTTCGGCGTTGGGAACTCCGTCAACCGCTTTCTGATCGAAGGCATGGCGCGCGAAGGGCGCGGAGCGGCGGAGTTTGTCGCGGTCAACATCAACGACGGAGCACAGTACGGCGGCCCGATGCCCGAGTCCAGCATCAAGGGCGCGAAAGAGGCTGCCGAGCGGTTCTATCGTCGCATCGCATCGCCGCTACTGCTCGACGTGCGTGTCGACTGGAACGGCCTGCCGGTGGACGATATCTATCCGAAGCAGATCCCTGATGTGTTCAGCGCCAGTCCCATCATTCTGAAGGGCCGCTTCACGCGGGCCGCTGAGGGGGACATCACGATCCACGGGCTTCTGCGCGGAAAGCCCTGGTCGCGCACGATTCACGTTACGCTGCCCGCTTCTACGAGCCGTACGGACGCGTACTCCGATGGAAGCGCGATCCCGACGCTCTGGGCGAGAGAGAAGATAGAGGACCTGCAGAACCAGGACTGGCTCGGCACGCAGACCAACGCGCCGAAACCGGAGATCCAGGAACAGATCATTAACACGGCGCTCGAATACCACCTGATGAGCCAATATACATCGTTTGTGGCCGTGGAAGAGCGGGTGGTCAACGTCGGTGGCAGGCAGCGCACTCTCGACGTGCCGGTGGAAACTCCCGACGGCGTATCCTACGGCAGTGTCCTCGCGTCAGACAAAGCGTTGAAAGGGGGGCGCCCCTGGCTCGTGGGCAATAGCAACGGCGGATTGGGCGCGAACGCAGGAACCACGGTACTCCTGGGGCGAGCCGGTGCGAACGCGGCAAACGCGACGCGTCGGCAAGGCGGCGACAGCCTCCATTCGGAGTTCGGAGTAACATTTCAGGTGCTGGCAAATCCGGACGATAACTCGATCGTACTGAAAGAGACCGAAAGCGCCGCGCTAGGCCTAAATGGCGATTCCGCCAGGGTCTCGGCCGGGCGGAACGGGGCTGCAAAACCGCAAGGCGTCGCGCCACTTGGGGACGCGGTGCACCGTAAGGGCAGGGACGAGAGCAAGTATGGTACGGTGGATCGGATAAGCAAGCCGGTCAGCGAGTCCTTAGCGAAGCGACCGGGGATCAGGAATGAGTCGCTTGAGGGAGAGAATAGACTGCAGGTTTTGAAACCTGAGGAGCGGCGAGCCGTGATCGAGCAGGCAAAACTCGCGCCCGCGCTGATTGCAAAGCTGCAGGCATTCCGAAAGGTCGGAAGATCGCGGCCGCCGGTGGTGGAGGTTCAGGTATGGATCTACAGCGTGCCGCAGGGCGGCCTGTCGACGTTGAAGTCTCTCGGCTTCACGCTCTCAGCCACCATCACGCCGGGTCGCCTGCTCCTCGGCTCCGTGCCGCTCGACAAGCTGGACGAAATCCTGAAACTGTCGTTCGTCCGGCGCGTCGAACCACCGAAGTTCAGGTGAGAGGAGCGGATTTCCGGTGACAGACACGCAGGCTGTCGGGGCCTTCGGCGCAACACCCCGTCACGCGGCATTATACCGAGCTTCCGTGAACATTGGGCCGTTGGCATGTAATCCGATCATGGTGTCCAGAAAACCTGTACGCGTCCGGCGCAGTAGGTGCGCCAAGTTATTCTCCACCTGCGATAGGCGCTCTTCTATAGAGTGGGGCGCCATTTTACACTCATCCTCATTACTTTCTGGTACGGGTGTATCTTACTGTGAATCGATAACTGAAGTTGGCTCCGTGAGCGGCCAGGGCTAGAGCCGTGTTTCAATCGCGAACTCGGCGTAGGAACTTCAGTGTGTTTCACCGAACTGACGGCCATCTCACAGATTGCAGGTGTCACGCTGATGGCCGAGCCGACAGACACTACTCAACCCGTCTCCGAGTCGCTGCCCCACTGGCTGCGCCTCGCCAACCTGCCGTTCTCCTCGAAACTCATCACCGCACTCTTGGAGTGTTTCGATAACGATCCGCACGCGATATTTGACGCCTCCGACTCGGAGCTGGACAGTATACCCGTCTTCCAATCTCGCCACCTCGTGACGTTGCGCAAGCCGGAGTATGAAGCCACCGACCGCCAGCTGACCTGGTACCAGCGCCACGGCGTTCGGCTGCTCCTGCCGTCGCATCCTGAATTCCCTCCAGCGCTTAACACGGTCCCCGATCCGCCGCCGTTCCTGTTCATTCGGGGCTCGCTCGCGGAGATGAAGGCGAACGGGGTGGGCATCGTCGGATCGCGTCATGCGACTCCCTATGGCCGCGGCGTCTCCGAGCGAATTGGTCGAGAGTTGGCGGCGCAGGGCGTAACGGTCGTGAGCGGCGGAGCGGTCGGGATCGACTCGGCGGCGCATCGCGGGGCGGTGTCCGCCGGGGGACGCACGGTCGCCGTGCTGGGCTGCGGCCTGGATGTGGACTACCCGCGCGAGAATCGCGAGCTATTCGAGAAGATCGTCGAGTGCGGCGGCGCACTGGTCTCCGAGTATTCCCTGGGAGCGCAGCCGGAGGCGTGGAGGTTTCCCCTCCGAAACCGAATCATCAGCGGCATGTGCCTGGGCGTGCTGGTGGTCGAGGCGCCTCAGAAGAGTGGCGCCCTCATCACCGCATCCTACGCGGCGGAGCAGGGACGGACGCTGATGGCCGTGCCCGGAAACATAGACAGGCCGTCATCGGTGGGAAGCAATGAGTTATTGCGTTTGGGCGCGGTACCGATCCTGAAAACGGACGACATCCTCGAGGCTGTCGGCCTGGTCCGGCTGCCCGCCCGCCCGGAGCACCAGACGGCATTCCAGCTCATGGAGGCTGCCGGCGGACCGGCCGCCCGCAAGGCCGAGCCGGCAGCTCCCAAGGTGAGCTTCCCCGCGCTACCGGAGCCGCAGCAGAAGCTGCTCCGAATCCTCTCGCAGACTCCTCTGCACGTCGACGCGCTCGCCCAGCAGTGCGGCATGACGGCGAGCGAAGCAGGCGTAGAGATGACATTCCTCGAACTGGACGGCCTCGTCCGCAGGCTACCGGGCAACACGTATATCCGTACGTTTTGATCTGTCTGTAAGAAGCTTGCCGATCGGCCCGCAGTCGCCGGGCTCGTGGAGCAAGTCAACGATGACTTGACACCGCTTCGTACCGTATCCTATCCTTACAAAACGGAATGCGGCTCGACGATTGAGATGATGGCGGCATAACGACGAAAATCAGTCGGGTCAAGGGTCAAGAGATGAGTAATGCCGTGTGCTTGCATGACTGCCACAAGCCGGGCATCGTAGACTTGCCTTCCCACCACCGCGTAGGTGTTCACGATATTCCGCCACAGTGGATATATAGCCGGCGTATCCGGCAGTAGTTGATAGATAGCTTCAATTCGATTTGCCTCGACGCTGGCTTGAGCTGGTGTCAACCCCAGGCCGTTCGCCACAACGGGGCGCGTTGCCAATGCCTGAAATTCGATCAGGTTCTGTGGCGTGGAGTAGACCGCCTCCCCCTGTTGGTCCAACCTAAGAAGGGCAGCGCTCACTACGACGTGCATTGGATCGGCAGGAAGAACGCGCCGGGTAATAACGTTCGTATCGGCAAGGTACGCTAATTACCGGCATTCCTCATATAGGTTCTCGCGGCTGAACACTTCGTTCGGCAACGCAGGAAGATCACGGTTCATCGCG
The DNA here is from genome assembly GCA_038211235.1 of Chthonomonadales bacterium. Taxonomy (GTDB): domain Bacteria; phylum Armatimonadota; class Chthonomonadetes; order Chthonomonadales; family Chthonomonadaceae; genus DATGJU01. Next base: position 12,670 of record JBBQVV010000138.1, read on the forward strand.
GCGATCTCATCCAAAGCGCGAGCACGATCCTCTGGGGTCGAGTGGACGAGATTCTTCGCCCCCTCTATATGCTCACTTTCGGGAGGAACGATCAGAGTGAGCCGTATGGTGTCGCTTAGCGTCCTCAGAAGGCCCTGGATCTCCTTTGGAGTTCCTTCTATCACCTGTGCATACTTCATCCTTGTTACCTCCTATGCTGTTCACAGCCATTATATCATAGCGCGGCATAGCCGCAACCAAACGAGTTGCCCGCGTTCTCCGGTGTTGTCGTGGGCCGTCAGCGTGTGATCAGGACGATTTTGCCGATGGACTGACGGTCTTCGAGCAGCCGATGCGCCTCGGCAGCCTCCGCCAGTGGCAGGGCCCGATATATATTCAGTTTCAGCCAGCCTTCACGAATACCATCCATTAAGTCCTTAGCGCGGCGAAGCAGCTCCTCTCGTGTAAGGGTATAGTTGCCGAGCATGCCGCCGGAGACAGTCAGCGAGCGACGCTGGAGAGTATTGGGTGCAAATGGTTCGGCGGAGCCGCCGGCCGCGCCGTAGAGGACGATATTGCCGCGCAAGGCTGCCGCTTCCAGATTACCGGCGAACGTCGTCTTGCCCACGCCGTCAATGATGAGATGTGCCCCAACCCCATCGGTCAGCCGTTTTGTCTCCGCGACCCAGTCCTGCTGTGTATAGAGGATGATATGGTCGGCGCCGGCCTCTTTAGCAGCGCGGGCCTTTTGCTCCGTCGAGACCGTTCCCACCACTCTCGCGCCCAAATGCTTGGCCCACTGTACCAGCAGCAGTCCCATGCCGCCAGCCGCCGCGTGAATTAGCACGGTCTCGCCCGGCTGGATCCGCCGATACTCGTGCAGAAGATAGTGCGCCGTCAACCCTTGCAGCGGGATCGCCGCGCCCTGTTCAAAGGTAATCTCCGGAGGCAGGTGAAGGAGACTATCGGCCTGAACCACCTGCGCTTCGGCATACGAGCCGGGCTGGCCGGTATACGCGACCCGGTCTCCCACTTTCACGGTCTGGACGCCCTCCCCGATCGCATCCACGAGGCCTGCCCCCTCAAATCCCGGAATATAGGGCGGAGTAAGGGCGGTATACTCGCCGCGACGTATATAGATGTCGACAAAGTTCAGCCCTGCCGCCGCCACGTTTATGCGCGCCTGCCCCGGCCCCGGCTGCGGCGTCTCCACCTCCTGTAGGCGCAGTACTTCCGGCGCTCCGTACGCATCCACTCGTATCGCTTTCATCTTTGTATCTCCTCTGGAGCCGTGCGTCCTGACACGCCCCATTTCACACAATGATGCCTATGATCCGCCCAATCAGAACGGTTCTGTCCTATTACGAACGGCCTTCGATACCGATTGCAAGATCGTCTCCTGAAATCCAAAAGAGAAGCAGGCGGTGAGACGCCTTTTAGTGAATTCGATGGCCTCGTCCGCCGTTTGCCCGGTGCTACGTACATCCGTACGTTCTGACCTCGCGGTAATGAGTCTGCAGATCGACATGCGATCAGCGGCTTCGCGGATCGAGTTTAGGATGACTGGACGCGACTTCGTTCCGTATACTGTCCTTCCGAATGGATTGCGGCTCGAAGCGGTTGGCGGCATAACGACGAAGATCAGTCGGGTCAGGCGCCAAGGGATGTGTCATGCTGTGTGCGTGCAGTGACAGGGCGGGGCGCCGAAGCCTGCCAAGACAGTCCGAATGCCCACCCGCAAAACATGGGCTATAATAGCCGCATAAACGTGAAAGTAGGTCCCGCCATGCTATGGTTGCTCTGTCATAACGCGACAGGATTTACCTCAACGCTTGTTCTAGCAATCGTGACCGCCATCGGCCATCAAGCACATGCGCCACCCACCGCGCTCACCGGACACGCCGGGGCGGTCGTGGGAAATCGCATGTTTGTCTGTGGCGGGATGGGACTCGCCAACGAAGGGCATTACTTCCGCGAGGCATCGTTGGTCGACCCAGTTACGGGTTCGTGGGAACCTCTGCCGGAGCCGAGCCACGCAAGAGGCATGGCTGCAGCGGCGGAGCTCAACGGCTCCGTCTATCTTGCGGGCGGCTTGGCTTGGTCCAACGATACTCTTCGGTCCGTCGAACGGTTCGACCTGGCGAAACGCACATGGTCCAATGTCCCTGCGCTGGCGACAGCGCGATCGCGATTTTGCCTCGTCGCTCTGGGCGGGAGGCTCTACGCGGTAAGCGGAATGAACGCAGCCGGCCTGCATCCCCTCAACACAGCGACCGTCGAGGTGTACGATCCCTCGCGAAACGCATGGAGTCCGGCCGGTGCGCTCAATCATGCGCGTCATGGATTTGCTTGTGAGGCATACGGCGGGCGCATCTACGTGTTCGGCGGCAACGATAGCGAGTCGGCGAGGAGTGCCGAGGTTTGGGATCCCCGGTCAGGAAAGTCCGTGGACCTTCCCGCAATGCCGGTCGGTCGAGGATTCTGCGGGATCGTTCGTCTAGGCGAGCGAGTGATAGTCTTCGGTGGACGTTCAGCCCACGGGCATCCCTCTGCCTTCGATGTTGTGGCCCGGCGATGGTCGGAAGTTGGGGCGCCGGACATCGAAATCAACCGTTGTGTGGCGATCGGGGTTGGGGACGTGCTGTGGACGATTGGCGGCGAGTCGCGCGGCAGGGCGCCCGTGATTCAGCGCGTCGACATGTCAGCGTGGAAATAGTCCGCGCCTAACGGACTTATCGACGAAGTGTTGCTCTACAATCGGGTCGTCCCTCCGGGCCTCTAGTCAGATACTCGAGCGCCTGCGGCTGTCCCAGGTCG
>JBBQVV010000139.1:0-15453 GCA_038211235.1 Chthonomonadales bacterium
CTCGCCGCTGCTGCTACTGGTAGCCGCGGCGTACATCCAGTGGGGCACCGTCGGTCTTCCGCACGTATCGTCCAGTCCCACGTTGGCCTCGGAAACGGCGACCGAGCCTTTCGGCTTCCCGGCCTGGCTGCGCATCACGCATTACGTCAACTTCTTGTTCCTTGTCCTGCTCGTCCGTAGCGGCCTCCAGATCCTGGCCGACCACCCCCGGCTCTATGGGACCGTGCATTGCACCCCTGGCACTGAGTGGCTTCGGCTCACGCCGATTGAGGTGCCGACCGACCGAGTCTGGACGGCCAAAGAGGACTCACGAGACCTCTCGCCCTGGATCGGCCTCCCCGGCCGCCGGCATACGGTCGGCATGGCCAGGCACTGGCATTTCCTCAGCGTTCTCTTCTGGGTGCTTAACGGCATAGTCTTCGTTGTGTTGCTATTCGCGACGGAACAGTGGAGACGCTTGGTCCCGACCTCCTGGAGGATCGTTCCGGACGCGTGGGCGATCTTCGTTCACTATGCGACGTTCCACCTGCCGCCTGAACCGAATGGCTTTTACGCGTACAACGCGCTGCAACAGCTAGCATACTTCGGAGTCGTGTTCATGCTGGCTCCATTGGCGATCCTGAGCGGACCCTCGATGTCCCCGGCCTTTACTGCCCGATTCAGATGGTATCCAAAATTGCCCGGCAACCGGCAGATCGGCCGATCACTCCACTTCCTCGTCATGTGCGCCTTCGTTGCGTTCACCATAGGGCACGTGACGATAGTCGCACTCACGGGATTCGCCAGAAATATGAACCACATCGTCGTAGGTGCGGACGATACGAATCCGATCGGCCTGTACCTGGGACTGGCGGGAATCGGCGTGGTCGTCGTATTAAACGTGCTTGCCTACTGGGCGGCGTGGACGCATCCGCGCACAGTCCAGCACGCCGCCAAAGCGATTGTCGGCCCGGTCATGGGTCTCTTTCTCGACCACCCTGTTCCCGTGGCCGAATTCCAACGCGGGGACATCTCACCTTACTTCTGGCCTAACGGCACAATGCCGACTTCGGAAACTTGGAAGACACTGGCTGCCGGTGATTTCCATGATTACAGGCTCAAAATATATGGGCTGGTGGAGAATCCTGTGGAGCTCTCGTTGGACGACCTTCGCGCGATGGGTGAGAAGACCCAGATAACCCTGCATCACTGCATCCAGGGCTGGTCGGGCATTGCCGAGTGGGGTGGACTGCCGATGGCTGAATTGATGAACCTGGTCCGACCGCTACCCGAGGCAAGAACGGTCGTCTTCTACTCATTTGGCGAGGGCGTGGCACTCAACACCGGCGTCGCGGAGGGCCAGTATTACGATAGTCTTTCGATCAACACCGCTCGGCACCCACAAACCATGCTGGCTTACGAGATGAACTACCAGCCGCTGAATCACCTGCACGGCGCGCCGTTACGACTGCGTGTGGAAAACCAACTGGGGTTCAAAATGGTCAAGTGGATACAGTCGATCGAGTTTGTCGAGGACGCCGGATCGATCAACGAGGGTGAAGGAGGCTACGCAGAAGACCGGGAGTACTTTGGCGAACTGGCTAATATCTGACGCCCGCGGGAGGCGGGAGTTGCCGTCTTGTAAGACAAAGGCAAAACACATGGATCCTCGCAAGATGGGGAACGCTTCGCGTAACCCAATGGTGATGTCTACGTTGTGGGTTCAAGGGATCATCCTCGCCTTCGTGTTCGGGTTCACGGTGTTGAATTAACTTGCGATACGAGTCTGCAAATACCATAGCTCCATGCCTGGCAAGGTAGTTACCGAGACGGGGCAGACGGTCTTCACCGGCGAGGACATCCGGCTCGGCCAGCAGGCAATCCTGACGCGCGGCCTCATGGAGTACGGCTCCGTCTATGGCCATGGCGTCTACCTCGGCCCCGACTTCACAGCCGATTACTTGCATCGCCAGGCTCTGGAAATGGCGAAGGTCTACTTTTACCGGCATGACGGGAAGCAGTCGAACACTGTCGCTCCACCGCATATCAAAGGCGCAGCTCGACTCAAGACGAAAGGATGATAGAAAGGATGATAGGCACTGAACGACAGAAATAGTAAGCTGCGAGCTATCGTCGGATGGTGCGTTCATCAGGCAGAGCCCATCCTCACGAGCACCTCATGGGTGTTTCCATCGTCGGACAGTGAAACGACCTGCGGATCGAGCCGCGCGCCATCGAGCTCGATCCACTGAACGCCGCGCTCGGCGTGGTCGGGATTATCCACGCGAACGTGATACGTGGCCGACCTGTAGCGGTAGGTGATCTCGTAACCTGGCCAGTCAGGATGAATGGCCGGCTCGATGGTGAGCCGGTCGCCGCGCAGCTTGAAGCCGAGCACCTCTTCCAGCCAGATGCGGTACATCCAGCCCGAAGATCCTGTGTATCCGGTCCATCCGCCGCGGCCCACCTGCCCGGGCATCGCGTAGATGTCCGCTGCGACCATATAGGGCTCCACGCGGTACCGCTGCACGTCTTCCGGAGTCCGCGCATGCTCGACGGGGTTCATCATGCGCAGAAGCTCAACCGCCTGTTTGCCTCGGCCCAACCGGGCGAACGCCATCGGAACCCAGAGTGAGCCGTGGGTATACTGGCCGCCATTCTCTCGCACGCCGGGAGGATAGCCCTGAATATAGCCGGGGGACGGCACGTGCTGCTCAAACGGCGGCTCAAAGAGAAGGACCATCTTCTCCTGGGCCTTGACGAGATGCTCCTGGACCGATCGCATGGCAGCTTCCGCGCGTTCTGCGGGCGCCGAACCGCAGAGGACCGCCCAGCTCTGGGGCAGCGAGTCGATCTTGTCCTGGGGAGATGCTGACGAGCCGAGCGGTGTCCCGTCATCGAAGAATGCGCGGAGATACCATTCTCCATCCCAGGCGACCTCGTCTACTTTGCCGGCAAGGTCGCGCGCCCGCCCGCGGTAATGCTCTGCGCTCTCCATCTGCTCCGAACCGGCATCGACGGTCGTCGTCTTTTGGCCGCGCATCTCGCGCATCTGAAGAATATCCGCGAAGTCGTTTAGAACGTGCACCAGGAACCAGGCCAGCCAGACGCTCTCCCCCTTACCTCCTGAGCCCACCAGGTTCATACCGTCGTTCCAATCGCCGCCGCCCATCAGTGGAAGCCCGTGGGGCCCGAAAGCGGACGGTTTGATGGCGCGGTCGATGCTTCGCCGACAGTGCTCCAGGAGCGTCGCCGTTTCAGCGCCTTCGTCCGGCGTGAAGTAGGCTTCCATCTCTTCGGCCCCAAGCAGTCGCCCGTCCAGGAACGGGACCTGCTCGTCCAGAATCAACATGTCTTCCGATAGGCGGACGTAGTGCGCCGTGACAAGCGGCAGCCAGAGGAGGTCGTCGGATATGCGCGTCCGAACGCCCGCGCCCCTGGGCGGATGCCACCAGTGCTGCACGTCGCCTTCCGGAAACTGCCTTGACGCGGCCCGAAGGAGCTGGTCACGGACGGTCTGGGGCGAGGTGTAAGCCAGCGCCATCACGTCCTGAAGCTGGTCCCGGAAGCCGTAGGCGCCGCCGGATTGATAGAACGCGGAGCGCGCCCAGATGCGACAGCTCAGGGTCTGGTAGAGCAGCCAGCGGTTGAGAAGCAGGTCGACGGCAAGGTCCGGCGTTTTCACCTGTACGGTCCCCAGAAGGCCGTCCCACCAAGATTTCGTCGCTTCCAGAGCGCCTGCGACCGAGCGAACCGTGCTATAGCGGCGAATTAACTCGCGCGCGGCGCCGGTATCCGCGGCCTGTCCGAGCAGAAAAATGAGCGCCTGCTCTTCGCCGGGCTCGATCCGGATGTCGACCTGCAGCACGGCGCAAGGATCGTAACCGGCTCCCGTCCGGCCGGAGAGGCCCTCCCTCTTGAGGGCGGCGGGACTTTCGGGTCCTGCGTTCCGTCCAATAAATTCGGTTCTGTCGCCGGTATAGGAGGAGGCGACGGGCGAGCACGCCGCAAACGCGACGCGCTCCGGATAGTCCGGGTTATAGGGATTGCGTGCGAAGATCGCCTCGGATTCGAGATCCCAGGTCGTCGTCACGTGCATTTGGGTTTCCTCGCGATCCGATCCAAGAACCCATTCGGCGTAGAACGCTACCGAAAGCGTTCGGGCATTCTTCGAACGGTTCCGGAGCTGCAGGCGCTGCACCCGTACCGGATCCCCGCCTGTCTTGTCAACCGGCACGAAAGTGAGCAGCTCCTGCTCGATCCCGTGGCTGTTGTGTTCAAACAGCGTGTAGCCCTGGCCGTGCCGGGCTCGATAGGCGTCGCGCTCCCGAATGGGAAGCGGCGTAGGACTCCAGACAACGTCAGTATCGGTATCATGGATGTAGATCGCGTCTGAGGGCGCATCCGAAACGGGATCGTTGGACCAGGAAGTGAGGCGGTTGGTCTGGCTGTTGCCGAACCAGCAGAAACCTGATCCGGATTCGGACACAAGCGCTCCGAACTGCGGATTGGCCATGATGTTGACCCATGGCGCCGGGGTCGTCTCTGCCGGACCGAGGTAGATCGCATACTCACGACCATCCTGCGTGAAACCACCCAGACCGTTGAAATAGGGAAGCTCGAGGAATGGGAGCGGCGCCGACGGCATCTCCGGTATATTCGACGGTACCCGCTCCGCAGGCTGGCGCAGGATCGTGCTCGGCACGCTCATTTGCTGGGAGAGCGGGCCGCGGGCGGCGATCAGCACCACGCGCGCGACCGTGAGCAGGAGAGTCAGGTCCTCTTGCGGAATCGAAGCTGCCGGACGGAGAAAGACTCCGCCCGGCTGATCGGTTCCGGTGTAGGCGGTGTTGGCCGCGACCAGTCGCGCGAGCTCAGTTTGGAGCGGCTGCTCATAGGTCGTGGCCTCCTCATTAAGGATCACGAGATCGGCCTTTAGTCCGCGCACCCGCCACAGTGTGTGCGCCTGCAGCGCCTCACGGACGAGATCGATCTCCGTTTCGTCGGCAATGGTGACCAGTACGATAGGAAGGTCGCCCGAGATGCCGTAAGCCCAGAGCCGGGATTGGCCGCAGACGTTCTTGCGCAGGCGGGAGGAAGGCGCGCGAAGATGGCTATGCGGGTAGATGACATGACTTGCCAACTGCTGGAAGAGCTGTGCCTGTTCCGGCTGGATGCGGAGATGGCGCAGCTCAAGCTGCGCGTAGGTCCAAGCGAGGTCGATGGATCGGAGCGATCCCTGGGGTTCGTGGTAGTGCGCCGCCAGCGCGACGGCCTCTTCACGCGTCTCCGCCGCTCCCGTTATGAACGTGACATGCACGTGCTGTCCCGGCTCAACGGTTATCGTCCGCCGCAGTGAAAAGATCGGGTCCAGCACATATCCTGTCGTGCCGGAGAGCGGGCTCTCCGAAACTGGAATTCGGGGATCCTGGTGTCTAAGGTTGGCGGCAGTGCCGATCGGGAAGGGGCGAGCGTCTTTCCGCGATAACCCGGCCGGCGAACCTATCATGAAATGGCGCGGCTCTTGCTGATCCGAATTCCCCAAGGCGGCCGGGGAGGACGTCGACCGGTCTCTCCCAAGGAATCGCGCGCGATCCGTCTCATATTGCGCCGGCACGTCCGTCGGGTGTTCCACGACAACGGTGTGGAAAGCCCAGATCTGGGCCTCTCCGGGCGACCGGAGCCGCCTCCACGCCAGCAGCGACTCCAGGTCCGGAAGCACGTCTGTCTGGATGAAGAGCTTGTTGAAAGCGGGATGAGTGCGGTCGGCATTATGGACTGCCAGCGCGAGCTCCTGGTAGCTGGTGAGCTCGATGCGCCGGACCCGCGTTGTCCGATTTGTCAGCGCGATGCGGTGGATCTCCGCGTTGGCCTCGGGGCAGACCACAATCTCCGTCACCGTGTCGATACCGTCGTCGCGGCGCTGAAACTCGGCCTTGTCCGCGCTGAAAACGGCCTTGAAGCGGTGCGAGGCCAGGTCGTGGGAGCAGACAGGCTGGTAACCGGTCGACCAGATTCGACCGGTATCCAGATCGCGCAAGTAACAGAACGCGCCCCACGAATCACGCGTCGTGTCTGCGCGCCAACGCGTGATATCAAAGTCCTTCCACCGGCTGTAGCCACCGCCGGCATTCGTCACCATAACGTGGTAGACGCCGTTCGAGAGTAGATGCGTGCGCGGCGCAGGCGTATCGGGCGTGTCGAGCCGACCGGGCGCCGGCACCGCCGCGATGGGGGAAAGCCGGGCGGCCCGCGACTCTCTCGCGTACGTCTTGACCGGCGGAGGAGCTATCGGCACGCGCTCGAAGAGAATGGACTCGGTGGCGCGGACTCGCGGGTCCGTGTGGAAACGGCCCTGCATTACGTTGCCATGGAGCACGTTGTCTATTGCCGCCAGGATCATGCCCTGGTGGTGGGCCATGTAGGCGTAGACGATGACGCCTCGCTCGCCGTGCGGTCCATGGTGGCGGGCGTAATCGATGGATTCATAGTAGCCGTGAATGCCGCGCAGACCGTCCCGGTCCAGATGCGGCCGCCCTATTTGAGCTAGTCGCGACAGCCGCCGCAGGTTCTCGACCGCCGCACGCGGTTCAACGGCAAGCGCGAGCGCTGTGGCGTAGGGGGCGACCACGAGATCGTCTTCCAGGCCGCGTTTCAGGCCCAGGCTAGGCACACCGAAGGCCCTGTACTGATAGATCTGCCGCGCATCCAGGGCGCTGTATGCGGCTTCCGAAATGCCCCATGGTATACCTCGCTGCCTTGCATAAGCCCGCTGGCACGCCACGGCCGTCGCGCAGGCCCGCTCCAGCAGCGAATTCGTATAGCTGCGCGTCAATAGGACCGGCATGAGGTATTCGAACATCGTGCCGTTCCACGAGAGAAGCGGCCGCTGCAGGTTGGCCCGCCCAAACGGCCGTCCGAGCGCCCACCAGTGTTCGGTGGGGACATCGCCACGGGCGACGGCGACAAAGCTTCCGAGCCGGGCCTCACTGGCGAGCAGGTCGTAATAGGAGCGATCCAATCGCCGTTCCGAAACGTTGTAGCCAATGGCGAACAGGCGCCGGTGCGGATCATACAGGAACTCCATCCCCATGCCGGCTTCCAGCGTCCGCACGTTCTGCAGAAGCGCCTGACGGTCGTCGAGCTGCCGGCTCGCTGCTTCCCGGGCCCCGGACCATGTCTGTTCCAGCATTTCGAACCATGCGTCCGCTTCGGGGTGGACGTCGGGGAGCGAATTCTCGGTGGAAGGATGGCTGCGCAGGGCCAATAATTGCGAGATTCCGGCGACCTCTCCTCGCGCGATCTGCCGCAGTGATGGAATCTGTTCCAGCGCGTCGCGCCGCCATTGGTGAAACTCGCCTCCGATTGTCGCCACGGTGTTGAGCCCCTCCGGCAGGGGACCTGCGAGAAGCTCGGCCCACGCGAGATAGCGGTCGACTAACGCGTTCCACTCGGCGATCTGGCGCTCCACTTGGCCAGCCCAATAGCGGCACTCTTGGGGGGCAGCGGACCACTTTTCCAACTCTACCGTTAACTGCGTTGCCGCCTGCCCTAACGAGCGCAGATGTTTGAGCGTGGACTCCAGATTTATCGGCGGACGATCCAACAGACGGTCTATTCGGGCAAGAGGCACGCCCCAGGAATCAAGTTCGTCGGCTTCACCTTTGACTCCCGCGGCGGCGGGTCCATGCGGGTCTCCCTTCAGTCCCTTCCGTCCCATCAGTCCCTGCTGCCGGCGATCAACGCCCGGAACGTTGCGGAGGAGCGAAACCGCATCGGACACGCCATGGAACGCCGCCTGGTCGATAACCGGCCGGCCGGCTGTCTCCTCGACACCCTGGGCGAAGGCCCAGAGAGCGCCCAGGAGGTTGCCGCTGTCCACCATGGAGACGTAGGGTTGGCCCAGCGGCGCGAGCGTCTGCGTATCGTACCAGTTGAGCAGGTGACCCTGGTAGCGTTCCAAACGGTCCAGCGTTTGCATTGTAAGGCTGGTACGTTGGACCACATCGTCGTCGGTGATGTAGCCGAAATCCCGTGCCGCCAGGTTCGCCAACAGCCAGAGCCCGATATTCGTTGGAGACGTCCGCTGCGCTACTTCCACGCGCAGCAGTTCCTGGTAGTTGTCCGGTGGAAGCCAGTGCGTGTCGGGGTCGACGAACGTATCGAAGAAACGCCACGTTTGCCGGGCAACCTGCCGGAGCATGTGTTTATCCGCGGGGGCGAGCTCGGCGGCTGCGCTTCTTCTTTCGGAGCTGCTGAGCCGCAGAACGACGAAGGGCGAAACCAGCCACAGGAGCGCGAAAGGAATGACTGCCAGGGCCGCACGCGGATGGTATGCGATGAGCAGCGCGCACGCCCCGACTGCGAATGGAGGCAGCCACCCCATATTCAGGAAGATCCACCGCGCCGAATCCCGTGATCGAGAAGCTTCCGCCCGACTTGCACTGAACGACTGCCATTCCAGCAGGTTGCGGCCGACCGTGCGGCGGCAGCCAACTCGGATGATCGCGTCCATCGAAATGAAGGCTTGATGCGGCATAAGGGCCGTCAAGAGTACGGAGCGCATCAAATTTACGAGCGGCTCGCGGTAGACCATCGGATCGATCTTCCACGGTTTGGTCAGGCGGTGGCTCAACTGCAGAGTCAATGGTGCGAGCATGATCAAGGCGACGATAAGGGCACAGATCACCGGCACAGGGGCGATGAGGCAGCCATTCACCAGGAGAAGCGTGGAAGCCACAGATGTGAGGCTTCGACGCAGGTTGTCCAGTATCTTCCAGCGAGAGAGGCCGTTCAGAGGATTACGAACTCGACCAGATCCCGCCGGGGAGCCGTCCGGAACAGTGGGCAGTATCCAGTCGGCGATCTGCCAGTCCCCCCGTGTCCATCGATGCTGCCTTCCGCAGAAAACCCGGTAGTCCTCTGGAAATAGCTCGAGAAGCTCGATGTCGCTCGCAAGCGCGGTGCGTACGTGCTCGCCCTCAATCAGGTCGTGACTGAGAAGATGCGCAGACGGAAACCGCCCGGCAAGCACGGCGTGCAGCGCCTGAACGTCGTAGATTCCCTTGCCGAGGTAGCTCGCCTGGCCGGCCAGATCCTGATAAACGTCGGAAACCACGTGCGTATAGGGGTCGATCCCATTGGGGTCAGTGAAGAGACGCGAGAAGCGGGTTGCCGTTGCGCTTGGAAGACTCGTGCTGACCCTGGGCTGGATGATCCCGTACCCGCGTATCAGGCTTTGCCCGTCCGGAGCGACCTTCGCGCGGTTGAGCGGATGGGAGATCGCCTCGACGAGCCGGACGGCGGTGTCCCGAGGAAGCTGCGTATCGGAATCCAACGTGATGACGAATTGCACGCCGTCGACGTCCGAGAGTTCCCCCACCCGGAGGCCGGCTTCCTCTTCTATAGTCTCTCCGCAGAGAAGCCGATTGAGTTGTTCGATCTTGCCTCGCTTGCGCTCCCAGCCCATCCACGTGCGCTCGCTCTCGCTCCAGACGCGCTCGCGATGGAAGAGTAGGAAGTGGCCCGCGCCATACCGTCTATTGAGTAATTCGATACCTCGCTCGGCCACATCCAGGACCTCGACGTCATTGGGCATATGCGCCTGCGCCGAATCCACATAGTCGCTTGCAAGAGCAAAGCGAAGGTTGGGGTCGGGATTGGCCAAGTACCGAATTTCCAGTCGTTCGATCTCATCGCGAATTGAATCCGGCTCAGAGAGGAGCGTGTGCACGATTACGAGCGTGCGAACCTCGTCTGGTAATCCGTCGGCGTAGCGCATCTTGGGCAGCGGTCGAGGAGGAACGAGCCGGGTAATGAGGTAGTTGACAATCTGGACGCCGATCTCGACAGTTGGGAGGAAGAGCAGCCCACCGAGCGCGAACAACACGCCGGGACTGGCCGACCTGGCGCTCATCCATTCCATGCATCCCGCCCAAAGACACGCGGACGTCACCGCGATGCCGCAGACGTACACCGGCAGCGCGTGGCGGCGGCAGGTATCGATAACCATCGTCCGGAGGGCACGGCTGTGAGGATAGAGAGCGCGGAGCAGTTCGATCCCATCGTCGACCAGGTAGTATCCCACGTGCGAAGCCAGGCTCTCGTCCAGACTATTTGCCGCCTTTGGAGACTGCCTCCTCGTGGATAGCTCGATTACACTATGTGCGACCTCCTCCTCCGATCGTCCGCTTCTCCGGGCAGTCTCCTCCACCACGTGCCGATAAAGGTCCCTCGTCGCGAAATCCATGTGCGGATAGACGCCCGCGGGGTCTCCCCAGAGAATGGCGTCGACGCGTCCGACCGCCTCGAAAATTTCGCGCCAGTCGAGTTGAGAAAGCAGACGCAGGCTCGTTATTGCGTTCGCGAGGGAGACCTGCTCGGCGGCCGCCGTCCGTTGTTCCCGCTGCAGGACCTCTATCAGAGGCGCCTTGAACGCGCTCTCCAGCCAGGCTCTGACGGAGAGAAGCGCCCCCTCCTCGTCGTACAGATGGCTGGTGAGCTCTTCCGCGAAGTTAGCAGAGGGCAGCGGGAACTCGGACGTCAGCTCGGCGAGCGCCGCCGGAAGCCGGTCCGGCGCCCGTCGAGCGAAGGTGAGGAGCCTGTTCGCCCAGAAATCGGCGGCCTCGCTCTCCAGTTGGAGGCGCTCGACTCGCTGCGTAAGCTCGGCGATGTGGCCGATCAGTGCCAGGCGAAGCATCTGCGGCACAGCCCAGATCTCCGCCATAGTGAGCACGGCCTCGGTCTGAAATGATTGCAGGAACACCTGGATGTTCTCGCTATCCAACCGGGCGTCCGTATTATCGGTGAGCTCGCACGCCAGAACATAGGCGCGCGCCTTGCCGGCATGCGGCCCTGTTTCAACGACTCGCAGGTCCCGAAAGAAGCTTTTGGGAAGATCGCGGCGAAAGTTCTCTACGTGGCCCTGGATGACGTATGCGTTGTCGAGGAGCCATTCTGCCGAAAGGGCGACGGTCCGCTCCAGGCCGGTGGCGTGCGCCAGACTCTCGTTTGCGCCGCGGAGAATTCGTTCGCGCTCCCGAAGCAGATACCATGGAGACGGTCCCCGGGTGCGTCCGCGACCGACCTCGTGCAGAGCTTTTCCCAACCGCGCAGCGCCGAGCGACAAATCCTCCAAAGTTGCGGGAGTGGGAGCGTGGAACGGATTCGGTGGGCGTGCTTCCCTACCGACCGCGCGAATCGTGAAGACGATCGGATGCTCGCCTTCGCTGCGGTACATGGCGGAGAGAACGGACACAGCGCTGCTCGAGGAGGTGTCCACGACGACAAACGACTCCCCGGGCACGACCAGCGAACCGAGGCGGGTCAGGAGTACGTTCTGCCTTCGAAGATCGGCAATCCAAGCCCAGCAGGTTGCGACTCCCAGAATCAGTCCTGCGGCGAGCAGCGTGGTGAGTGCGGGGTCACTGAAGTTGCTGGGCGCCCAAAACGACCGAAGAAGCGCGAGGGCCAAACAGCAGGCCGTTGCTGCGAGGGGGGCGAAGGGCGGTCTGAGGTCACGATCGCACCGTGCCGGCGTGCCTTCGGGCGGCATGAAGATTGCGCCCGAGCGGTCATGGCGGGAGCGGCGGAGAGCTCGCAGAACCGCATGAACAGTCGCACGACTCTGGTAGGACGCTACGAGAATGGAACGTCCGGGTCGGGTGGGCTGGAGTTTTCTCGTCCGCACGGTAACGGCCTCCACTGCCCGTCAGGCTGCGCTCTTAGTCACACGCGAACCCTGCGGCGTGGTGGCGTCGGTTTGGCAGCTGCCGGCCACGAGAGCCTGGTCGAACCCTGCCAAATGGCGTGCGAACCAGTTGGCGGCGTAGAACGCGGCCGCCGAGAGTGCGCCGGGCTCCTCGAACATATGGCCGGCGCCGGGAACAATCTCCAGCCTCTTGTCCGGGGATGCCAGGAGATCGAGCGCTCGGCGGCTTGCCTGAACCACCGGAACGTCTCTTGCACCGACGACGAAGAGGGTCGGTGCATTCACCCGGCCAAGGAAATCGGCCACGTATTCCGACCGGGCGCCACGTGTCACGATGGCGCGGACAATCTCCGGCCGTTCGGCTGCATACATCAAAACAGCCGCTCCTCCAAGACCAGAACCGAGCAGGCCCAGGGGAATGCCTCGGGCGTCGGGTTGTTCCAAAAGCCACGCTCCAACGGCCTCAATCCGGCGGGCGATCATCGGCAGCGCGAGACGCATGGCCTCGTCAGTTCCCGATGTATCCGGAAGCAGGTCTCCGTCGTCCGTGCGGCAATCAAGGAGAAGTGTGCCGAAACCACGCTCGCGGAGCAGCCGCGCGACGAATCGGTTTCGCGGGCTGTGCAGTCCGCTTCCAGTCCCGTGAGCCAGAATAGCGAGACCCAATGGCCGTCGATGCGCGGTATGCGGCAGATGCAACTCGCAATCGACAACCCGGCCGCCACCCATCATGACGTTTGCCATGACTGGAGCGCCGGCGATATCATCGAAACAAATCGTTGTGCTCATAACTACATCCTATCCGGCAGCCGGCCCGGGTGGCGGAAGCCAACGGGAGCATTGTCGAATCCCCGTGGAATACTCGCATATTTGCGGAGTTCATTATATACGTACGGGAGGACCAATTCGTTTGCGAACCGGCATACTATGCCTCTATCGAGCGGGCCTCCGGCCCGGGATGGATCCGGCCCCACCATCCCGGCAACTCCGGCCTATCGCAAGTTTGACACATATGCGGCCGGAACTTGTCAATTAAACTGAGACAACTCGGCACGGCTGATTTTGCTGGACACCTCCTTTCGGACGAGGATGGCTTGCCGTCCTGCGGCCTCAACGACACCCACCACAATCCATGCGGGCTGGTAAGGCAGTTTGAGGCGCCGTAGTTCGCATTCGCAAACCACATGGTAGTCAGTCGGCAACGCCCAAAGGGGCAAAATCGGCAGCGCGCCAACGGATTAACAGGTGGATAGCAACTCCGGGAGGCAGGGACGATTGCGTTTACCGGATTGCGCCGGCGCGGGAGAGGGGCCAGAAAATGCACGTGGCGCGGCCCACAACCATGCTCTTGTCGAGAGCGCCCCACCGATGGCTGTCGTTACTGTGGTTGCGATTGTCGCCCATAACGAAGAGCTTGTCTTTGGGGACCACGTATGGCGGCATGTCGTAGAACGGCTGTTCGCGGCAGTAGGGTTCGGACTGCGCCAGCCCGTTGACGTAGGTCACTCCGTGGTGAATTTCGATGATGTCGTCCGGAAGGCCCACGATTCTCTTGATAAAATCTGTGTCCTCGCTTAATTGTGAGCCACTCGCGCCATCCTGCGCAAGCGCCTCGTGCGGGGCGTGGAAGACCACTACGTCATGGCGCGCCGGCTGCCCCAGGCGATAGCTGAGCTTGTTGACGAAAATGCGGTCATCCTCGTGCAGTGTCGGCTGCATGGAGGCCGAGGGAATGTAGAACGCCTGCGCAATGAATGGCCGCATGACCAGGAAGACGATGCTGATGGCGGCGACGGCGACTTCCAACATCGCTCCGGCGGTCTTTATGGAGCGGTTGGATCCCGCGGTAGTGGCCGCACGCTTCTCCGCGACGGAGAGACTCATCCGGGCACACGTCAATGATAGGATTAAGCAGATTATCCACGGCATGTCGTTGGGTCGTTGGGTCGTTGGGCAGCGGTATTTAGGTATTCGGGTATTCAGGTCCTGGCTACGGGCGGCGGGTTATTCCGGCTTCCGGCTTCCGGCTTCCGGCTTCCGACTTCCATCCTCAATCATCTACCGTCGAGAATTGCCAGAAGTTTCGCGCGGCGGGATTCGAATTCATCGTCATTGACCGCGACGGTCGCGCCCTCCGTCGAAAGCGGGTCCTCAAGGGTGACCCACGACTTGCATCCGACGTAATCAGGCTTCATAAGGAGCGTGACTGGGTTTGGAAGGTTGTACACGCGCAACAGCATCACGTAGAGTGGATCGTACGGATTGTAGTCGAGCCGCATTTTCAGGTAGCGCGGGTTCCAGATATGCTCGTCCGCCAGTTCCCGTAGTTTCTCCTCATCGTCGCATGTTCGGACCGTATGTACTACCGCATAGGCGTCTATGGTGACGTGGTGCGGATCGAAGGGCTGCCTCTGCATCTCCGCCAATCTTTCGACAAAAGGCTCTTGCAGCAGTCCCGGCGACTGGTGCTCATGCGTCGGCATCAGGAAAAACTCCGGGTCGTTCACCCGAAAGACCCCTTCCTCTTCGCGAATTCCCCCCTTGCGAATCAAAACAATTTGGCGTCCCTCTTTCATGGCCTCGCAGACGATATCCCACTCTTTGAAAGCGCGATTGTGCTGTTGCAGCATACTCAATAAGCTCCAGGAAAAATGATGATTCACAAAAACGGATTCGCGCTGCGCTCGCGGCCAATGGTAGTCGTCGCCCCGTGACCCGGATAGACTATGGTCTCGTCCGGCAGCGTGAGCAGACGCGTTCGGATCGCCTCCAGCAGTTGGTCGAGACTTCCGCCGGGAAGATCGGTACGCCCTATGCTGCCGGAGAACAGCGCGTCCCCTGAAATGACAAATCCGTCGCCAATCAGGCTAACGCTTCCGGGCGAATGGCCGGGAGTGTGCGCGATTCGGACCGTATGGCGGCCAATCCGAATCTCCTCGCCGTCCTCAAACAGATGCCCAGGCTCCACTATCCGCGGAGGCTCCATCCCCATCCAGGCAGCTTGTGTCTCCATGGCATGCAAGAGCGGCAAATCGGCCGGATGCAGCGCGGCGAGGGCCTGTGTCTTCTCGACGAAGAAAGCGTTTTCTACAACATGGTCGATATGGGCGTGCGTATTGAGCAGCCATGCTACCTTCACGCCGTTGTCCTGAATCGTTTCCCAGATCGGGCGGCTGTCGAACGAGGGATCGACCAGCGCGGCCTCGCACGCCGCCTCGTCTATCAGCAGGTACGTGTTGTTGTCCAGTGGACCGACGTTGAATCTCTCGACGTGCATTCGCGCGCTCCCAGTGACCTGCCCTGGCGGACCATTAATCCATAGACAGTATATCGCAGAATCGCGCGCAGTCGCCTCTATCGCGGCTGAGGTAAGCTATGGAGCCCTAAGCGAGAAGGTAATCAGACTGCGGAGCGAGAAGAGGATAAAGAACTAGGGTCGCCGTCCGTATGCTCGGGTCCGCCTCGCACGCTGGATGCCTGTGTCTCAGGCAGTATCAGGGCATGAGAATAACTTCCTTTGGAGTCGGCGCGGGCCGGCTTTGCATCAACTATCGCGAGCTATGAGTTTATAACCCATAGTTGTTGAATGCTCGCCGGACCACCGGTGTAAAACCGTTGTCTGGGGGGCGGGCAAGCCGCCAAACGCCCTCACGGGCGGGATAATACTGATCCGACCACCGGTGTAAAACCGGTGTCTGGGGGGCGGGCAAGCCGCCAAACGCCCTCACGTGCGGGATAATACAGAAACGACCACCCGTGTAAAA
>JBBQVV010000140.1:0-15431 GCA_038211235.1 Chthonomonadales bacterium
GGGAGAGTTTGCCAGGCGATCGGCGAGCCGTTCGAGACGCCATTTGCCGGACTGACCCACCTGTCACCGACGGCCGAACGGGTCGCGAATGCCGATGCCTCCGAGCTAGTCGCCTGCGGAATACTCAGGTCGCGGGCGCTATCGATTGTGGAGCTTGCGCGCGCCGTCTGTGTCGGAGGACTCGAACTGCGCCCAGGTCTGGACACCAAGCGCATCCTAGGTGAGCTGAAGAGGCTTCCGGGGGTGGGCGAATGGACCGCACAGTACATTGCCATGCGGGCGCTTGGCTGGCCGGACGCGTTTCCACACACCGACCTCGGTATTCGCAGAGCCATGGGCGAGAACGATCCAAGACGAATACTTGAGGTGGCAGAATCCTGGCGGCCCTGGCGAGCCTACGCAACTATGCATCTCTGGAGATCACTGGAGGCAACGAAATGAGGTCAGAAGTTACGACCGACAGAGTGATGCGATACCTTTGCATGGATAGCCCAATTGGCCCACTACTGCTTACGTCGGACGGCTCCTCTCTCACCGGAGTTTACATGGACGGGCACCACGGCGGCGGCTCCATTGGGGCCGGTTGGGTTATGGATGATTCTACTCCTCCGCTGATTGCCGCGAGGCAACAGCTTGAGGCCTACTTCCGGGGCGAGCTCACAGAGTTCGACCTGAAGCTTGAGCCGAGCGGGACCGACTTCCAGCGTCGAGTTTGGCGGGAGCTTCGGGCAATTGGCTACGGCGAAACGCTCTCGTATGGCGAACTTGCCCGCCGGCTTGGAGATCCAAACGCCTCGCGCGCCGTCGGACTAGCAAACGGCCGCAACCCACTTTCGATCGTCGTTCCGTGTCACAGGGTGATAGGCGCGAACGGCAAGCTCGTCGGGTACGGCGGAGGGCTGGGCCGGAAGGCGATTCTGCTGGACTTCGAAAAGGCGGTTCGCTCTCTTGGGCCGCATGATCTCATGCCGGCGCCGGACAGTCTCTTTGCCGAGCCCGTGTAGTCAAGATAGGGGGCCCAGCCTCGGCATCAAATTAGGCCGGCAGCCTGCCCGCGGAGGGAGCCGAACTGCTCATCGGCGGCCGTTCGGAACGCTGCCTGGCTTTGATCTCCGTCCTTTGGGAATCCCGCGTGCTGCACCAGCCAGACGGTAATGAGCCCGCGAGTGGCGTCAATGTTCATGTTGGTGGATAGGGCGCCGCCATGCCCGTAGCTGCCGGCGGTCGCGAACCAGCCAAGTCCATACGATTCTTCAATTGCCGCGGCGGTCTGCCTGGTAGTCATCTGGGTTACAGCGGACTCCGATAGATAGCGTTTGCCCTCGAACACTCCGCGATTAAGGATCATTTGGCAGAAACAGGCGACATCTTCGGCAGTCGAGAATAGACCTCCCGCGGGCATTGGCTGGCGCGCGCTGTCGTCAAGAGGGTAGGTGAGCTGCGAGATGGTGGTCTCTTGCAGGTCGGCAGCGGTCTCGTCTGGCTTGTAAGCCTTCGCGAGCCGGGCCAACTGGCCTTGGTTCGGACGGAAACAGGTGTCTCGCATGCCAAGTGGATCGAACAGGCGCCTCTGCGTAAACTCTTCATAGGAGAGCCCGCTGACAACTTCGATGAGGCGCCCGGCCGTGTTTATGCCCGCGTTGGAGTACTGATACTTCGTGTCAGGCTCGAACTGGAGTGGCGTCATAGCATAGCTGCGGACGGCGATCCATAGTGGAAGCGCGTCCAGTGTCGGGCGCTCCATCGCGGATGCAAACTGCAGACCGCTGGTATGGCTAAGGATGTTTCGCACCGTGATCGGATGGCGTGGTTTGTTAAGCAGTACATGATCGTCATCCTGCTCGACGGCCAGCCACTGCCCAAGAAACTCCGGGAGATAGATCTCAACCGGATCGTCGAGACCAAGCTTACCGTCATCGACGAGCATCATGAGCGCCGTCGCCGTGATCGGCTTCGTCTGCGAGGCGATCCAGAACAGGGTGTTTGGCTGCATCATCTTGCCGGCGGCGACGTCCGCGTAACCGACCGCGTCGAGGCTCAGGATCCGATCCTTGTCGGCAACGAGCGTAACCGCGCCTGCAAGCGCGTGGTCGTCTACAAACGGCTGCAGGGCCGCGGCGATGCGTTCGCTCGATCTCGATGCGATCTCCATACTATCCTCCTCCAATGTGCCAGTTCAACCCCGATGCGGACGCCGCAACGCGGCGGTAAACTGCTGGAACGACTTCGTGTGAGCTGCTCATGCGAGAGGATCATGAATGACGCTGCTCCATGATTCGCCGTTCGTCGACGGATTACCTGTGGCACGAGAGAGTCGCGAAAGCCGCCGGTGGTATACAGACGCCCGACCATGGGATATACTTGAGCCTGGAGGTCTCTAATGGGAGAACGCGTCGTGGACTCCGATGTCGCTCAGTTGCTGCTGGCCTTGGACGAAGGCTTTAACGTGCCGGCCTGGCATGGACCAAATCTTCGCGGATCGATCCGCGGAGTGGCGTTCACGCAGGCGGCGTGGAGACCTGCGCCAGGAGAGCGGAACATCCATGAGCTCGCAATTCATGCGGCCTATTGGAAATACGTGGTTCTGAGGGGACTGCGCGGCGACGAGCGCGGCAGTTTTCCACGAAAGGGGACCAACTGGTTCGTCAGGCCCGACCACTCGCTCTCGGAGACGGCTCGTGGACGCGAATGGAAGGCAGACGTTGCGCTATTAGATGAGATGCACGCTGCGCTGCGTGCGGCAGTTGCGGCGCTCGTTAGCGCTGATCTTCCGCGGATGCTGACGCCGCAGCTCAGCACCGCAACGCTAATTCGCGGCATCGCGGCACACGATGTCTATCACGCCGGCCAGATTCAGACACTGAAGCACCTATACAAGGCAGCCTCGGCGAATAGTCCCAAATAGTTCCTCCATCAGGTCTTGACACACCAAACCTCACCGTGCTGCATTAACTTTGCAATACAAAGTACTCTAATACAACGTGTACTTGTCGTATCACAGCTTTGAATTGCGGGAGCGCGAATCTACAAACAGCAAAGGCATAGTCCCGCAAACGCGCTGGCTACAGCATGGAGTGAGACACGAACCAGGCCTGGCACCTGCAGCGATCCCGCGCTAGTCCAGACGTCGAACGCGACGATTGCCGCAGCACACAATGCAGGAGTTGCCCAGAAACGGTACTTGCCTGTGTTCGGGCGCTCCGGAAGGCAATCGATGTTCACTTTCACCCACTTGAGCAATAGCCTGTCTCTGCCGATTTGGAACAACAGGTAAAGCGTGATCATCGCACCAACCAGGCTGCTGCCATGCTGAAGAGCCTTGCATAGCACCTGTGAGTGGCCGTTGAGAGCACCGACCGTGACGTTAGCGTATCCAAGGTGCCGCGCCATGTAGCCGGAGGAATGCGTGAAGCTGTCCCAAGCTATGTGGGAGAACGATCCGATCAGGGCGCATGGAATCGCGCGAATCCAGTAACCTGTCCGATGCGTGGACTTTGAAAGCACATAGTAGTCACGGAGATGAAACGCCCCTGCGTCAGGAAGGCGGCGTGACAGTGGTTCGGCGATGATGCGCGAAACCAACCAGGTCACGATGAGCGAGATTGGAAGGCAGAAGAGAAACTGACCGGGCACGGTATGCCCGATGGCCCATCCTGTCCTGCCGGACAGAAAGTATTGGAAGTCCGGAGCCATGCTTCCGATAACGAGTGCCTGACCGCACGCAATTCGAGGCCAGGCGAACTTAAGAGGCAGAACCGGGGCCCGGTGTGAGAGCAGTGTGAAAGGCATTCAGGCTCCATCGACACAGGAAGGCAGCATTATGCGAATTCTTATCGTCAATCCGCCACATCTTGCGATCGGCAGCCGTATCCCGCGTGAACAACTGCCTCCGCTGGGCCTGCTCTCCATCGGGGGGCCGCTCATCGACGCCGGGCACGACGTCACGCTGCTCGACGCTGAGCTCGGGCCGATGCCGCACGCCGAGATCGTCCGACAGGTCGTCGCTCACCAGCCTCAGGTGCTGCCTATCGGGCACTCCGGGCGACGTCGGCACACCCGGTCGTCGCGGAGCTGACAGCGCGCAGTCGACGAGAGCTGCCTGCTGTCACGATCGTCTATGGCGGCGTATATCCGACCTATCACTACCGCGAGGTGCTCGCCGAAGAGCCACAGATCGATGTGATCGTCCGCGGAGAGGGAGAGGCAACCATCACGAGGCTGATGGCCGCGATCGAGTCTGGCGCAAACGAGTTTGACGGAGTGCGCGGCATTGCGTTTCGTCGCGATGGGATAGTCACCGAAACCCCTCCCGCGAGGATGATCGATGATCTCGACGCCTATCGAGTGGGCTGGGAGCTCATCGACCACAAGCGCTACAGCTACTATGGCGGTAAGAGAGTCGTCGTCATGCAGTTCTCGCGCGGCTGTCCGCACCTCTGCAACTACTGTGGACAGCGCGGCTTCTGGGCGCGCTGGCGTCACCGGGATCCCCAGAAGTTTGCCCGCGAGATCGCGTGGCTTCATCGTACGCACGGAGTAGAGCTGATAAATCTTGCGGACGAAAACCCGACGGGTAAAGTTCATCGAATTCGTACTGCAGGCTCGACCGAAGGCACTCTGGAGGTCGTTCCTGCAGCCCGATCCAGCGGCGCGCCACGGTATGCGCTGGCTTACGCGGATGGGACGGCGCGTCTGGCCGCACGAGTGGTGGAGCTTCTTCTTCCGCGACCGCCGAATTGCGAATGGGCCGACGCTGGAGCAGTTCTGGGGCAAGCCGCAGGACCATCAGGAGATCCCGCTGCAGATCGTGCGGCGACGGGCGCAGTTGGCTCCGCCATCCGCGGAAGGAGCAGACCTGCGTGGATAGAGAGTTTCAGGGTGCGCACAGGCTCATCGGGACGTGGCGCAGTGGATGAGAACATCGTTAGCCGCGCAAAATTCCACAGCCGATTCTATAGGTTGACAGGCTGTTAGAACCTAGCTTTGTGGTAGATCTGGAGGAACAGGGCGCCGTTCTTACCGGAATAGGGCGTCCATGTTTCGGAATACGCGCGGTCGAAGTTGTTTCGGCGCCAGTTGACCGCGAGGATCCAGTCGGCCGTCGCCGTATAGCGGACGCCAAGCGTAAACTGACGTCCATAGGGCGATCCCGTCGAGGGATGGAGGGATTCCCCTCGAGCGACGATCGTAAATCGCTGAAACTTCGGCAGGTGGTAGTAGACGTCCAGGTACCAGCCGTCCATCGTATCGCCGCCCAGAACGCCGAATAGGAACTCTCCGCGTACGATCAGATGGGGACGCGTGAATCGTACGTCTAGCCCGTTTAGGCCGACGGCGGTCCTGTGGTTCACGACGCGCCCGCCATAACCACTGCCCGAAGGCAGCGCCAGGGTACCCTGCCAATGACTGGCACCGAGAATCAGCCCGTGCGTGTAGGTCTGCACTCGGAGCGATCCACCGCCAACCTCGTTATGATTTCCCCACACCCCCGTTGCGCTGCCACTGAACGCCGCTGCTTCAATCTGAAGCGCTGGACTACCGCCGCTCCATTTCCCACCGGGAACGCCCCAGTCCACGGAATCGAGGCCATTGTCGACGCGGGTAATCGGATAGTCGATCAGCCCGGAGGCATAGGTTTCCCGGTAATCGTAGATGCCGAACGGGAGTCGTACAACTCCGAGCTGAAGTCTCTGTGCCTTCCACTCTCGCTGTACGGACGCCTGTTGAATCATGAAATCGCCGGTAGACGGCAGATTCGAAAACGTCTGGCTTCTAAGATGCGTGTCGAGATCCACACTCCATCCAGAACCGATCGGGCTCGCAAGGCGAAACGTGCCGGTATATGAGCTGTCGACGGACTTGCCGCCCAACGGCGAGAGCAAGCGCACGTCCGTATCGATGTGGAGCTTCGCGGGCCCTCGCTCCTGCGCCGAGCAGAAAGTGGCGGCGGCAAGGCAGAAGGCACCCATCAGTAAACAGCGTAGGACAGCCATAGATTCTCTCGTCTCTTAATCGCAGGTACCCGGCGAATTACACGTGCGTTATCGGCAAATTTCGCGTAATCCTGAGTCGGAGTCTTTTGCGACTGTAGTGGAGACCTGAATCCGCCGACAATTCCTGCGTTTCCCCGCGCTCCTTCGTGCAGCTCTCGCCTGGATAGGAGGTTTCAGAATGCATCGTTTAATGGCTTGTCTTGTCGCCTTGATTTGTACCGCTCCTTCCATGGCCCGCGCGGTCGACGTCTCCGGCCAGGTCGTTGCTGGGAAGGGTGTCGCGAAGGATGCGGTCATCTATCTCGACAGCGAGACAAAACCAGCGCCACTCGCGCACGCCGTTATCGATCAACGCGATAAGACGTTCCTTCCGCACGTCACCGTCGTTACTGCGGGGACAATCGTACACTTTCCGAACAATGACAGCGTCTTCCACAATGTTTTCGCCTATTTCAATGCCAAAAAATTCGACCTCGGAATGTATCCGCGCGGCGCTTCGAAATCGGTAACCTTCGATAAGAAGGGCCTGGTATCGGTGCTCTGCAACATCCACTCCGACATGAGCGCGTACATCATGGTGGTCGAGACGCCGTACTACGCGGTCTCAGACAAACAGGGCCGTTATCGAATAAAGGATGTCCCCGCGGGCACGTATTCCGTTCACGTGTGGCACGAGAGCGGCGCCAGTCTCACGTCCACTTTAAACGTGCGAGCTGATAGCGGTTCTGTAAACCTGACGCTGGCCCGAAAGTAGAGGCCCATGAGACTCACGCTCCGCGTCAAATTTCTGCTGCTGATCACTGCCGCGGTAGTCTCGATGAGCGGCGTGGTCCTTTTCGTTGTGGGATCGCTAACGGGACAGGAGCTGGATCGTACTATCCGTTCCGGGGTCCGGACTACCGGCAGCGTGCTAGTTCAGCTTATGCATGAGCGCACGTTGGCGCTAACAAGCCAGTGCCAGACGTTCACGCGCCAGCCGATTGTGAAGGCTTACGTCGGCGCTTCGGATCCTGTAATTGCCAACGGGGCGCCCGTGCATGTCGATCCCGCTACCATTGCCGACTCCCTGCGTGAATATCTCGATGAGATGCACGTGGCGGCGGTGCTGCTCACAGACCGCGATGGACGGTCCCTGGGTCAGACGGACGCGCTGCGGCAGGCCAAGCGAGATTTCAGTCGTGAGCCGGGCATTTCAGCCGCGCTGCAAGGGGTGCCGTGGTCAGGGGTGCAGTCCCGCGCCGGCCGCCTCATGCTCACCGTTTCGGTTCCTATACAGATTCATGGCGAGGTTTGGGGGACGTTCACCGCGTTTAGCGCCATGGACTCGAACGTTGCCGCCACCCTGAAGAGTGCGCTCGATAGTGACGTCGCGTTCACTTTCAATAAGAGGGTCGTTGCCTCCTCGTGCGCCCTGCCACTAACGCTATCTGCCCCGCAGCGCGCGCCGCTCGCCATCACGGTGGGGCGACGACGCTACTTCGCGCTCTACTCACCGCTGCCGGGCACCCGCGCCGACGACGGCATCGGCTTCGTGACGCTCGAGCCCTACGATCGGACCATGGCGCCGTATCAGAGATTTCAGCTTGCGCTGCTCGGAGCATCCGTTCTAGCTCTTATACTAGCGCCGATTGCCGGCTGGAGTGTGGCCCGGGGAGTTACGCGCCCACTGGAGGGAATTGTTGAGGCGGCACGGACGCTGCAGCAGGGGAGCTGGCCGGAGCCATTCGCCGCGACGCGCTCGGATGAGATCGGGATGCTCCAGTCGGTCTTTGACGATATGACATCCACTCTGCGCGCCAATCAGCAGCAGCTGCTCGCGCTGATCGATACCGACCCATTGACCGAGCTGGACAACCACAGACGATTCCAGGACCGGCTCTCCGAGGAGGCCGGCCGCGCCTCCGCGTCAGGCGAACCGCTCTCAATCCTGCTCGTCGATCTTGACCATTTCCAGCAGTACAACGTGCGCTGTGGGCACACGGCGGGAGACCAGGCCCTACAAAGGACGGCTTCAATCTTGAAGAACTGCCTTCCGGAGTACGCGGTCATCGCGCGCTATGGCGGCGAGGAGTTCGCCGTGCTGCTTCCATACCACGATCTGGCGCAGTCCGACGTGCTGGCGGAGAGAGTCCGTTCGGCCATCGAATCCCACGGCCGAACGGAGGATTTTCGGGGAATCACCGCGAGCATCGGCTGCGCTGAGTTCGGCACGCATTCGGCACAGGCACAGGGTCTCGTTATGGCCGCGGAGCTCGCGGTTGCTCGGGCCAAGCAGCTCGGTCGAAATCGAGTTTGCCGGTTTGACAGTGTTCCCGGCGCCAATGAGACCGCGGATCCATATCACCTCCACCGGTTTCTCAAGGACGGCAGCCTGGCCACTATTCAGGCGCTCGCCGCCGCCGTCGATGCCAAGGATCCCTATACGCAGGGGCACTCTCGCCGTGTGGCGGAGTACGCCGCTCGACTGGCGGAATGGACGGGACGGCCGCAAGTCGAGGTCGAGCTGATTCACACGACCGGGACGCTGCACGACGTTGGAAAGATCGGCGTGCCCGACTCCATTCTGCAAAAACCGGGGCGCCTGGACAACGAGGAGCGCGCCGTTATGGAGACGCACCCCGTGCTCGGCGAGGTGATCGTTCGCAAGGCGCCTCAGTTATCGCTGACCCTTCCCGGCGTCCGGCATCACCATGAGCGTTGGGACGGCAACGGATATCCTGACCGGCTTGCCGGAGCCTCGATACCTGAAATCGCCAGGATTCTCGCCATTGCGGACACCTACGATGCAATGACCAGCGATCGTCCGTACCGTAAAGGCATGCCCTCCGATGTGGCGGTGGCAGAGATTGAACGGTGCGCCGGCATCCAGTTCGACCCGGACCTGGCTCCCGCGTTTGTCGCAATGATGAGGGCGTCCGGCGCGCTCCGAAAGGCTGCGTGATCGCCGTATCCCCGCCCCTGTCTCGTTTTCTTCGTGCCCTCTCTGTCGATTGATCGCCAGCCCGAAAAATCTTTCCGGCGCGGCAGGACTCTCCGCGCGAACTGGAGAAACGGCCGTTAATCAGGAGGCACCGATGCGCTAGAAAACACGAATCGAAACACCTGACAGGGAGGGATTGAACCTATGACCAAGCCCACTGTTGCCGTCAGCGTAGACTGTGTCTGCGCGTCGCAGGGCAAGTGCTACGTGAAGGAGATCGTTGCCGCGACCGAGCAGTACCGCGTTCCATTTACCTGGCTTCTTGGCGTCGCGGAACACGATCCATTATCGAATGTAAAGCTCTACCACAACGAATACCTCCATCGCATCCCGTCGTGGCATGAAATTGGCCTGCACCTCTCCTTCGATAGTTCTGCCGGCAACACGGTCGCTCGCGGAGATCTCATTAGAATTGGAAAGGATGTCCTTAAGCAGTTCTCGATCAAGCCGACCGCGTTTCGAGCGGCGAACGGCGACCTGGAAGCCGATGACCTCCGCGCACTCGAGGACATCGGCATTATTATCGACTCTACGCCAGGCTCCAGCGCGGGGCGACCGCTTGGATCGCCCGACTCTCCCTACCATCCCGCCTACGCGAACGTGCACCAGGCCGGAGATGCTAAAATACTGATCGCTCCGATCGCGAACATCGGGGGCGCGCGAGGGTATCTGGACGACGGATTCGACAAGATAAAGCCCATCATAGACGCGCAGTTGAACGAGACGGCGGTGATCAGCCTGGCACTGTGTGACTGTATGGACAATGCGGACAACGTGCGACACGTTCTCGATTATCTTAAGAAACACGACGCCCGATTCGTCACGATGACTCAACTCGCCTCCGAACTTTAGGGGCGGAAACTATTCGTTGGGAGGATCAGAAGGTTCATGGCGCACAAGCGGCTTGCAGTAGTGACGGGGGCGAGCAGTGGAATCGGAGCAGCGACGGCGAGGGCCCTGCACGTGGCCGGATTTGACCTGGTCCTGGGTGCCAGGCGCCTCGAAAGGCTCCGAGACGTCGGCGAGCCGCTTGGCGCGCGCTCCATCCAACTGGACGTCACCGACGCAGCCAGCGTTGAGCGCTTCTGCGGTGAGCTAAGCGAGGTCGACGTGCTCGTGAACAATGCGGGAGGTGCGCTGGGGCTCGATTCGATCGCGCAGGCCAGAGACGAAGACTGGGAGCAGATGTACGACACAAACGTCCTTGGCCTGATGCGAATGACCCGCGCGCTGCTCGCCCGATTGGAAGCGGGCGGCAACGGTCATATCGTAAACGTCGGCAGCGTGGCAGGTCGCGAGGCCTACCCGGGCGGCGCCGGATACAACGCGGTCAAGTTCGCCGTACGCGCGATCACGCAGGTGATGCGGCTCGAGCTGGTGGGCAAGCCGATCCGAATCACGGAAGTGGCGCCGGGCATGGTCGAGACGGAGTTCAGCCTGGTACGATTCAAGGGCGATGGAGAGCGAGCCGCCAGAGTCTACTCCGGCCTGACTCCGCTCAGCGCGGAGGACGTAGCGGACTGCATCCAGTGGGCGGTCACGCGCCCACCGCACGTCAACATCGACGAGATCGTCTTGAAACCCACCGCGCAGGCCTCCGCAACCGTAGTTGCGCGCAAAGCGTAGATCAGAACCATGGATGTGACGCTAGACCAGATCGCGGCTGTACGCGCTGACGCGGGGTGGTTCGATCGCTCCACGATGGGCAAGCTGGCGGTGACGGGCCGCGATCGATACTCCTGGCTTCAGGGCATGGTGAGCGGCGATGTGCGACTCCTCCAAAACGGTCAGGTCTCTCGCCTCCCGGCGTGCATCCTGGATCCCACCGGACATATCATTGCAGATCTTTCGTTGATCGACGTTCCTGGCGGGAGCTATCTCGCCCAGGAGCTAGGCTTTGACGGTTTCATTCTTGTGGAGACTCCGCCTGGCGCCGCGAACGACATCTCCGCCCATCTTTCGAGATACCTGATTATGGAGGATGCGGAGATCTCGGACATCTCCACGGCGCTCTCGTGCGTCTCAGCCCAGGGTCCGTCGATCCACCGGTTGTGGCCGGCCCTGGAAGGCCTGTCCGGATCGACGCTGATGGTCGAGGCGGACCATACGGGAAGTGGCGGGGTGGATCTTTATGCTGTAGCGGGCCGGGATGAGCCGTACCGGCAAGCGGTCGGAAGTCTTGTGGGGATCGAGATCGGTGTCGCGGCTCAGGATGTCCTACGTATCGAGGCCGGAATCCCAAAGTTCGGAACTGATATGGACGCAGCGACACTGGCTCCGGAGGCCGGGCTGGTTCCCAGCCACGCCAGTCTGACAAAAGGGTGCTACGTGGGACAGGAGATCGTCGCTAGGATCGATTCTCGCGGTCACACAAACCGGGCGCTTACCGGACTACTCGCTCTGGGAGAGACTGCGCTTGCCCCGGGAGAAAAGCTGTTCGCCGACGAGCTGGGCGATTCCGGCAAGGAGGTAGGCTGGCTTACGAGCGTTGCCTCGCGTGCTCCCGCCGCTGGCGGCCGCCCGATAGCCCTGGGCTACGTGCGCCACGAGCACCGAACGCCTGGAGCCTGGCTTCGCCTCGGAAGCGCGGAATCTCGCCGCAGGGCCCAGGTCGCCGAACTGCCCTTTTATCGGCGGCCCGGCTTGTGAGCGTGGCGCCACCCGAACCTTCGATATCGAATCTCCCGCCGACCGCATTGGCGCCGCGCCGCATGGTGCCGCTCTCTCTCGCGGCGATAGGCCTGCTAGTACTGATCAACGTACTGTGGAGCGGCTCCTCGGTCGCCTCTAAGAACGCTCTCAGCGACTTCGGCCCCATCACACTGGCGCTGGTGCGATTCCTTCCATCCGGACTCCTTCTCTTCTGCATCGAGCTGCGACAGGGCCATCGGCCTAACTACGCGCGCCGCGATCTGCCTCCGCTCGTGGCGCTGGGCGCATTCGGTGTGGCGCTCACCTACGTCGTCTTCTATGCCGGAGTGCGGAGGACGACCGCAAGCGATACATCGCTGATGTTCGCCTGTGAGCCGCTGCTCATCGCGCTCTTTGCCGTCGTTTTCCTGCGCGAGCGTCTCCACGGAGTTCAGTGGGTCGGGATGTTTGTCGGAATCTACGGTATCTGGCTAATTGCCGGGCAGGCCGGAGGCAACGTCCTTGCGCTCGCGGGACTCGCGATCGAGTCGAGCGTAAGCGTCGTCGGCAAGCAGCTGACGAGCCGGTATCGCGGTCTGACGCTGTGCGCCTCCGAGATGCTGATCGGTTCTGCCTGCATGGCGCCGTTCGCAATGTGGGAGTGCGCCACCCATCCACCCCATGTTACGCGGGGCGGAGTTCTCAGCGCGCTCTTTCTCTGCCTGGTCTGCTCGGCCTTCTGCTACGGCGTCTGGTATCGCCTGCTAGAGCGGTTTCCGGTCTCTGCCATGGGCGCCTTCATCTTGATTCAGCCGCTGTTCGGCCCGGTTTGGGGCTGGCTGCTTCGTGGCGAGCCGCTAAAGCGCGGAAGTGCGATAGGGGGCGGATTAGTCATCGCCGGCCTGATCCTGACATCTTTGGTCCAGTTCGGCCGGCGGCGTACGATTCCCTCAATTGGCGTCGTCGAGGAAGGATCATGATGGATTGGAGGCATGCGCTGGTGCTTTTCGGCGCGGCCGCGATCGCGGGAGCCGTGAACTCCGTGGCAGGCGGAGGCACGCTGCTCACGTTCCCGGCTCTTCTCTGGGTAGGGCAGCTCGAAAAGATCGCCAACGCGACAAGCACGGTGGCGCTGTGGCCCGGCCAGCTGAGCAGCCTCCTTGGGTACCGCAAAGAGATCGGTGAGAACCGCGACGCGATCGTTCGCCTGGCGATTCCTAGCCTGCTTGGCGGCATCGTCGGTGCGCAGCTTCTGCTCCGAACACCGCCGCGCGTGTTTGCCAACCTGGTTCCTTATCTTATCCTGATGGCGACGCTGCTGTTCATGGCGCAGGAGCCGCTCGCGAGATGGCAGCGGAGCAGGTCTGATAAGGCCGACACGGGATCGGGAGTGCGCGGCGAGGATCATAACCGCGACCCGGTCTCGGCCGCCGGCTGGGCCGGAGTGATGGCGTTCCAGTTTTGCGTTGCCATCTATGGCGGCTATTTCGGGGCTGGGATCGGCATCCTGATGCTCGCGGCGCTCGGACTGATGGGCTTCACGAACATCCATCGCATGAACGGCCTGAAGAACATGAATGGGCTCTGTATCAACGCGGTGGCGGCGATCACTTTTATTGCAAACGGGCTGGTACAGTGGCCGGTTGCGCTCTGGATGGCTCTTGGCGCGATCTTCGGTGGCTACAGCGGCACGGGAATTGCGCGGCGGATCGGGCAGAAGAACGTGCGCAGGATTATCATCCTGATAGGCTTCTCGCTTACGTTGTCGCTTCTGATCAAGAAGCCGCACCGAGACCTGCGGCCTGGCCCGCAAACTCCACCGGCGCCTTTGCAGCGGCGATGATCGCGTGGTGGGACAAACCATTTGGACACGATCTACGTGATTAATTGAGTTGCCGGGCGCTGCACCCACAATTGCTCTGGGCTGAGAGGGGGTAGGGCGAAGAGCGTTGGCGCCACACATCATCGGGCCATGTACTGCACAAGCCGGGCAGAATGCTAACTGGTGGCGGAGACTGTGTTCCACGTGTTGGAGAGCGTCACCGGACGCCGGTGGCTCGGGTTGCCAAGTCCGCCATCGTAAGTCGTCACGGTGTCCTGGTAGCCGACGTGGTTGAGGTTGACGTCGCTCCGGATGCGTACTGGACCGTGTGGTTCCCGCCGAGTCATTGCAGACCGGTATAGGCTGGCGGAGGAAGCCGGGATGGATGCGTGATACAGAGAGGCTACGTATTCGGCGGAGAGATTACATCGCGCGCGGACGTCGAGTATTGTTATTCACATAGGACAAGGAGAAACAGATGCCCATCAAGACGGCGAGCGGACTGGAATATGAGGATGTTCTAGAGGGAACCGGGCCGAGTCCAAGGCATGGCCAGACCGCGGTGGTCCACTATGTTGGAACGCTATTGAGCGGCGAAAAATTCGACAGCTCTCGCGACCGAGGTCAGCCGTTCGAGTTTCCCATCGGCATGGGAAAGGTGATCAAGGGGTGGGACGAAGGCGTCGCGACCATGAATGTCGGCGGTATCCGCAAGCTGCGAATCCCAGCAGGCCTGGGCTATGGGGTAAGAGGAGCCGGCGGCGTGATTCCGCCGAACGCGACGCTCCTGTTCGAAGTGGAGCTGCTGAGCGTGAAATAGGCGCCGGACCAGATCGCTCTTCCAGTCAATCGATAATCCGAAGTCTCAGAGGTTTCGGAGGATCACGCTCTGGCTCTTACCGTCGAGCTTCGAGACGTCGGCGAATTCGAAGCGGTTGCCGTCCACGTCCGTGATGATGACGCGCGACGGAGATAGCTCCTGCAGGTTGTCGCGCAGATTGCGCACGATGATCTCTTTCTGCCCACGATCCGTCTCAACGGTCCAATAGATCGTACCAAACTCCTCCTTAACGGTAAGGACGCGCTCGACCATGGGAACGAAGTAGCGCTTCTCCAACTCCTCTTCCACGATCTGCCGCGATTCCGGATCGAGGTGGCCGGGATCGTGCAGCAGGCCGATGTCTTTGCCGTCGCCGTCGAGAAGTCCGAGGTAGTGCTCAGGATCGGAGAGCGGAAACGCGCGGGCAACGGCGACCTTGATCCACGAACGATCATCGCGAAGGGTAAGGCGAGGGACGCCCGCAATACGGAAGATCCGCATCCTTTTCGGGTCCAGTATCCGCAGCTCGAACGACTCCGGGTCGGTGGGCAGCAACTCAGGAATGAGGCTTTCGACTGAGGCGCCGCTGAAGGATGGGGCGCTATTGCCGTTTTCGGTCACTTTCGTCTCCGCTAGTCCTCGACGCGTATCCAGTTGGCAATGGATGTTACAACGTCGAGTGTTCCGATCCGTTTGAGTGCGTCCGAAATGCTTCGGCCGGGCGCTTCGTGCGTCACCCAGACGATTTCGGCCTGGCCGTCGTGGGTCTCCTTCTGCACAACGGACTCGATCGAGATATCGAAGTCGCCAAGGACGTTGGAAATTGCCGCGAGTACCTTCGGCCTGTCCTTGACGATCATGCGCAGATAGTGCCGGGTCACCACCTCGTCGATCGGCTGCATCGTCGTGTGCCCGAAACAGGTGCAGGAGACTCGGCCCGTCGAGCCGTGCTGTAGATTGCGGCATACGTCCATGATGTCACCGACCACCGCGCGTCCGGTGGGACCACTGCCCGCCCCACGGCCGTAGAACATCACGTCTCCGACCGAGTCGCCCTTGATGAGGATCGCGTTGTAGACGTCGTTCGTGGAAGCAAGTGGATGGCTCCGGGACAGCAGGGCGGGATGCACGCGTACCTGCATCCGGTCTTCGCCGACACGGCGGGCGATGCCGAGGAGCTTGATC
>JBBQVV010000141.1:0-15258 GCA_038211235.1 Chthonomonadales bacterium
TAGCAATATGCATCATGGCCGTGGAGGCCGCGGCGCCGTGCCAGTGCTTCTCCTCCGGCGCAAACCGGACCACGTCGCCCGGTCGAATCTCCTCGATGGGACCGCCCTGGCGCTGTGCCAGCCCGAAGCCGGCCGTCACAATCAGGGTCTGGCCCAGAGGATGGGTGTGCCAGGCAGTTCGAGCGCCCGGCTCGAGGGTGACGTATGCGCCGCCTGCACGCCGGTGTTCGTCCGCCTCAAAGAGGGGGTCGACGCGCACGACGCCCGTGAAGTATTCGTCCGGTCCCTTGGCCGAAGGCCGAGAACCGTTTCTGGTGATTTCCATGACCGTTTCCTATTCTTGTCGGATCGCTTACAGCATCTGGCCGGTGGGCCGGAACAGGATCTCGTTGGTGTCACCCCTTCCAGATTTGTTCAAGCGTCCATTCAGCGGACGCGCAATAGAGTAACAGGTTCACAACGGAAGGTATTCGATGCGGTTCGCGAATTCGTATGGCTCTCCGATCAACGCGACAAGCTCCAAGTCGCGGATCAGGAGGGCAATCGCAAGCGACTGAGGAGCGAATACGATGCCCCAAAACTGGTGACCATCGGCCATACGAAAGGCACCGATCCTGAGAAAGTCCTGGTCCTGCGTAACCAGCACGCGCTGGAGCACCGTAGCTCGATCCAACAGTTCATCGTCGCCAAACTCAGCAGCATCGTCTTCCAGTGCTGTAACAATGTCCGCTCCGTGCGTTCGCAGTGCTACCGTAACCGATCTCGGAACATGAACATCCATGTAGAGCCTGACGCTCACGTAAGGTGGCCTTCGGATCGCATTCTATCCGCAAATGACGATGTAGCCGTATCACGCAATCGAGCGTATTCCTCGTCTTCGAGGGCAATCTGGCGATCGATCGCTCCGCGATTGCCGAAGTAGTAAGCCAGCGCACTATAGATCTGTTCCAGCGCCAGGCCCGGATGGTCATCCATTATCTGGTTGGCTGATTGCCCCGAGTTAGTCCAGCGCGCGATCTGATCGACCTTGAATCGCGTGCCTACTATCCTGGCCTTTCCCTCTTCGTCGAGGTAAATGAGGGAGGGCACCAGTATCACAGACGATGCCATAGATCACCATCCTTTCCTTATGCCCTATTATCCCCTGGAAAGGCGCCGAATTCAAGCGCCGTTCGCTGAGTGCAGTGGCCGCATTTTCAATTGGGCGGTGATCAGATCGGTGGAGAGGATCGTCGAGATCCGGTGCGCGTCCGCGAAGGTCGTCAGGCTGTGCATCAGCGGCTCATGCGCCGTCTGAATGGGCCGCGCCGACTGCGTATCGAGCGAGGAGGTCGCCTCGTCGAGGATAAGGATGCGCGGGTTGTTCACGATCGCTCGTGCGATGGCGATTCGCTGCTTCTCGCCGCCGGACAGCGACGCGATATGGTTATGAATCGCTGCGGCGCGGGCGGCCTCTTCCGACTGCTCCTGAGTCGCGTCTGAGCGGCCATAGAGCGGGTTGGCGCGGATCGTGTCGTGAACGAGGTAAGTCTCCTGCGTCACAACGCCGACCAAACCACTCAGCGAATCCTCTTGATGGGCGAGCAAGGCGGTCGGCTGCGTCAGCTCGTGTACCAGGGCGGCTTCACCGACCGTATTGCCAGAGCCGTGGAGCGGATACGGAGCAGCTTCGACCGGCCGCTCCGGATGGAGTATCTGGCGCGGGAACTCGGCATGAGCGTTTCTGGATTCCACCACGACTTTAAGACCGTAACCACCATGACCCCATTGCAGTTTCAGAAGCGGCTTCGCCTTCAGGAGGCTCGGCGTCTGAAGCTTGGCGAGGATCTCGACGCCGCGAGCGCAGGGCACCGCGCGGGCTACGATGACGCCGCTCACTTCAGTCGGGAGTACAAACGGCTCTTCGGCATGTCGCCGATGCGCGACGTGAGACGGCTGAGAGAGGCCGCCGGAGCGCCAACTCCCTACCAACCACTCCGCGTCATCGATCCTGCGATAGAATGACCATGCTATAAGGCCCGATGCCGGAACTGCCCTGAAAGCGCAGCCCATCCAGATCGCCGGGGACCGCCGTCACATCGAAGCTGTCCCCGTTCCGGAACGATGGATCGTAGACCGAGGATCCGCTGTTGAGCCGCACTCGCCAGACTCCTCCGCGCGGCAAGCCAATCGCAAGCGCTGGTATCGCTTGATTGGACAGATTGACCACGACAACGACGTCGTCGCCGGGTCCGCCAATACCAAAGCGATGATAGACCAGCGTATTGTTCTGCTTGTCGCAGTGGTAAACGTTGATATGTTGCCCGCTTAGTCCACCTGTCTTGTTACCGGCATTGCGACGCAGCGCGATCAAGTCATGGTACAGCTTCACGATTCCGCGTAGTCGCGGTACTCGGTTCCAATCCATCGGCGTCGCCGTTCCGAAATCGAACGAGCGAGTCTCCAGCATCTCCTGCCCTTGAAACAGCATGGGAATGCCAGGAGCGGTCAGGATGATGCCGGCAGCGAGCGAGGAGATCTTTTTGGCAAACACGCTCTCGGGATCCGCCTCGTCGACGATCCGCGGAAGACGGGATTGCGGTTTGCCGTCCACCATCTCGTTCTGATGGCCCACCTTGTCATGGTTCTCGGAGTAGACGACTCGATGGAAGGCGTTCCTCCCAAACTGTAACTCTAGAGCAGACTTGACGGCGCTGATGTCCCGATTGCCATCATCCGACTGAACTACGGCACGGCGCACGGCCAGACATAGTGATTCGTCCCACTGAGTGTCGAAACCCAGTCCGGCATACCCATCGAGATCCTGGCTTGTCGGCAGCGTCACGCCTGAGAACCGCCGCAGATCCTCAGCGACGGAGATCTTCCACGGCTGCCGAGGAGCCGTATCGCGATAGGCATCGTTGGCCTCGCGAATCAGTCGCTCGCCATCGCGACTGACCTGGAGGCGATGGCTGGTCCGATCGTAGAAGGCTCGGATGTTGATCACGGAATCCCAGCGCAGGCCATCGACGCCATATTCACGCAGCCACATAAGCGCGTTGTCGCGGATGTGCTCGCGTACCTGCGGACGCCCGAAGTCCATGCGCGGCCCAAACCCCGACTCTTCTCGATCGTCGCCGTAAAAGTAGATACCGTCCTTGTCCGCGGGATCCGAATAGCCATCGAAACTCGCCAAGAGATTCTGGGTCGCGCAATGGTTGTAAACGACATCGAGGATGACGGCAATGCCCCGCGCATGGCACTCCCGCACAAACCTCTTGAAATCCGTCGGTGTGCCGTATGCCGCGTTGACCGCGAATAGGTGCGCGATGTCGTAACCCCAGTTGTAGTCGGGGGGACGATGACTGGCATTGACTGTGTTTTGATGAACGGGAAGAAGCTCCACGGCATTTACGCCGAGCCTCTTCAGATAGTCGAGCTTATCAATGGCGCCGTCGAAATCGTATTTTCGCGTGAGCGCGTTGGCATTGAATGAGCCGATGTGCAGCTCGTAGACAACCAGTCTGTTGAATGGAGGCATCGTGAAAGCCGTTGCCGATTGTGATGTATCCACAATCACCGATTCCGGGGCGTCGGGGTAGCCGGCCAGTTGCCGGGCGCGGGGGTCATTGAATGGACGTGTCGCGCTGCGAAGCGTTATGAGGTAGAGATAGCGGTCTCCACGTTTGGCAGCGGGTACTTTTGCCACCCAGACGGTATCATCCGGCATCGGATGCCCCGGTTCTCTTTCGAGAGGAAACGTGCGCTGATCGTTAATGCGGACAGAAACGGAGTCTACAAAGGGCGCCCACACCCGGAAGGTCGTGCTGGTCGCATGCGGTGTCGCTCCAAGCGGATCCGTTTGGGCAGCGGCGCGTGCAGGTACCACGCAGGACAAGCAGACGCAAAGTAATAGAACGGTTGTTGTCGACCTGTCAGCGTTCGTCATGTTTGCGTTTCCGTCCTATCCTAAACGTTCGGCTCAGGACCTTTCGTCCGCCAATTGCTCAATCTCGTCCGCTGCTCGTTCGCGGTCTGTCTTTCTCAAACATTCCGCGAGTTGCCGTAGGTCCTCAGGACGCACAAACGGTGTCAGGCGGATCGCCTGCTCATAGGCGATTTGAGCCTCTCCATAGTCGCCCAGAGCGACGAGTGTGCGCCCGATCGCACGCTGGGCGGATGCTCTCTGCCGCCGGTTTAGCGCGGCTGCTTCATACCAGCGCAACGCCTCGTCGTACTCCTTGCGGGCAAAGTAGACATGGCCCAGGGCAACATCGGCTCCCTGCCGTTTGACCCGATGCGCCTCCTGAGCAATTCGGAGCGCCTGTTCCGCATGCCCCAACCGCGCATGCGCGACAGCGAGATAAGGTCGGATATCACAGGAACTGCTTCTTGTCTCTCCGACCAGTTTCAGCACCTCTGTGTAACGCTCCATACCGATATAAATCTTCGCCCGCCAGGCGGCGTGTTGTTGGCGGACCGAAGGCGCATAGCTCTGGCGCTTCAGTTCGATAAGCGCCTCTTCCCACTGTTCGGCTTCACACACCGTGTGAAGCAGCGGCGGACCTCAACCACCGCCCGTAGCACAGCGCTCGCGGCTCTGAGCCAGATACTCCGTTCGAGTTGGCCGGCGTCGAACCTCTTCCTGCAGCGAGGGTCTGACACGCCAGGGCGACAGATTGTGAAGCAGTAGCAGTGGGATAACGAGCCACACGGCGTGGGCCGCAAACGCGAAGCAGACCGCAATCGCGACAATCAATGGTGGTATTGTGTTGCGAACCGACGCTCGCTCGTCCCACAGCCCGGTCAGACCCATGCCCCCGAACGAAAAATAGAAGGCCGCGTCCACCCGCCCCATCACCAGGGCGAGGAGCGTGGTTGAGCTCGCGACGACCTGCCAGAGGAGCATAGCCCGCCTGCGAGCAGGGAGATTGCTCTGACGACGCATCACCACGAGGCACAGCAGCATCGCGAGCGTCATGAACGTACTGGCGAGGAACCAGAGGACGCCAAAGGTGACCGCGAGCCAGTGCGATAGTGGGCCGTGGAATAACCAGGCGACTCCGCAGAAAGCAGGTGGGAGCACAAACAGCCCGGCGAATAGCGTCGTGCTGTCCAGATAGTAGCGTCGTCGCAGTCTGCGCCACAGCGTCAGGTGCGGAAAGGACCGGAACGATTGCACGCTCACCGGTATCTCCTCGTAGCAAATCGGTCTAAACGTACCCGAAGAGACTACGATGCAAACCATCAGACAGAACGGTTCAGGAGGCGGTGCTGCGAAACGGCTCATCAAACGGCAGGATTGCAGTGTTGAGCTGAATGTACTTGCACCGTCTTTGGACTGGACCACGTTGCGCTTGAGCACTCGACGAACTTCCTTCTAGGCGCTCTGTCTCATAGAATCGTTTCATCTGGGCGATCCGGCCGCGCACGAGGGGCGATTTCATCGGTTCGTATGTGAAGACAGCGCGCCCTCGCTTCCGGATCACGATCCGAAAGGGCTGCTTGATCACGGCGGTCCAATGGTACACCGCGGCATATTCGGCGAGATCGTCCGCACAGTTGCTGGCCCCGTAGAGGGATACGAATGGAGTATTGGCCAGAGACAGATACACTGCTTCGGCCTGGTCGACAGGAAGCGCTGCGCCATCGGCATAGAACCGGACGCGTTCTCGAAGCGGGTCGCGGTAGGGAGCCGCGGGGATCGTACGCTCACTCCAGACCCCGTTGGTGAACGTGCTCTCTGCTAAGCGTTCGCCGACGGGCTCGGTTGGCGTAAGTTTCAGGCAGAAGTCCACGATATGAGTCGCCTCATGGAGGATCACATAGAGGAGGGCGTCTCGCTTTCCGGCCTCGATTGACGCGCTTAGCGGTGAGCCCTTTGAGGAGAAGCAACTCCGCTCCTTCTCCGTGAGCCATTCGGACGCACTCTGGTGCAGAATCGCTTCCCGGATCGTGATATCGAATAGCCGGAAGGGCTCGTCCGGGTTCACTGTCGAAGTGAGAGCCGTGTTCGGCATGCCGTCGTTCCATGATGCCGCCCATCCGGCAGATCGCAATCTCAAGGCGAAGTTGGCGAACCTCCGTACGCCAGACGCGTCTCCGGGCAGACCAAACGCGCCCGCCTCACGAAGCGAACCGGATTGAAACCACACACGTTCATGAACGCGGCCCGCGCCCGGCTTCCTCACCTGTCGAGGACGATATCCCGCGGCGGCTTCCCGCCCGAAGTGCGGCTTATTGTGTCATTCGCGCGGATCGTTCCGTCTGCAAAACCACCGCCCGCGAGGGCGAAACGGCCACCGGAAGCACCGGCGTCGTAGTCCGCCCGGTAGTCCTTGCCGGTGTGGCTGAACACGGCGCGGGTCAGCTCGGTCCACGCGCCTTCGGGCGAACGGATCCATTGCGCGCCGAACTCCGCCAGGCGCTTGCGCTGCCCGTTTGC
The DNA here is from genome assembly GCA_038211235.1 of Chthonomonadales bacterium. Classification (GTDB taxonomy): domain Bacteria; phylum Armatimonadota; class Chthonomonadetes; order Chthonomonadales; family Chthonomonadaceae; genus DATGJU01. The sequence goes on from JBBQVV010000141.1 coordinate 6,425, forward strand.
TGAGTTCCAGTCCTCGTCGAACGAATAGAGTCCATGGAGATATTCGCCGTCCTTCGGCGCGCGGAACCGTGCGATGAGGCCCCACCCGTGCCGCTCCGGAAAGTAGAAGTAGCCGGAATAGATCGTGGCCGTGCCGTCCGGTTGCGCAGTAACGAGGAAACGGTAAGGGCCGCCGGTCTTCCACGGGTAGACGAGGTGGCTGTGCCCGCCGGTCCCCTCGTTTCCGAAGCTCTCCGCCACGACACCCTCGCCCTTCGCCAGCAACTTCACCCGATCCTCGTCGCGCACGCTGCTGCGATCCACCGACTCCTTCCCGCTGTCCCAGACGGAAAAGATAATGCGCCGCTCGGCAGGGCCGTTCACCTGCATCCCGAAGTAGCCGCGATGCCAGCCGCAGGCCATATAGTACGACCAGAGCGGATCCGTTTTGGCGGTGACTTCTGAGTAGAACCAGGCGGCCCTTGCGCCCGGTGGCAGCGGAAAGCGGAGATGGACCGAAGGCGCGCCCCGCTGCTCGGCGCTGGTGTTGAAGCGCGCTCCCTGGGCGGCCGGCCCGCCGAGCACGAGCGACTCGATGTCGCCGAATGAGGGGCCGCTCTTGCCCAGGCCTTGCAGCGCGAAGCGATGATATCCCGCGGAGCGGACTTCGATCGCGCCGAAATCGACCGTGGTGGGACCGCCGTTCGCCGTGCCCGCGACAGCGGCTTGGCGCGACTCACGGTCCACGATGAGGCGGAACAGGGACCCGACGGACGCCGGCAGCCGCAGCCTCACCTGGATTTCGAGCCGACCCGGCTTCGCGATCTTGCCGTACCAGACCAGGCTCTGCGAAGCCCGGGACCAGTCGTGCGCGCCGTCCTGCTCGATGCGAATCGATTCAGGTTCCGGCTCGCTGTAGGCGGTGGACGCGGGGATATACAACGGAGCGTTAGCGGGGCTGGCGCCACAAGGTGTGAAGGCGAGGGTGAGAAAGAAGGCGACAGCGAAGGTTTTCATCCGTTACGGTCCACTCCTCAGCTACCAGGTTTCCAAAGTAGAGATTACCTCAATTGGACTGGCGACCGTTACTCGTCCCGCAACCCGACAGGTTCATCCAGGTATAGCCGTGGGCATCGAGTGCGACGCCGGTGGTAACGAGACGAAGAAAGGAGGTTTGTGTAGCGCGTCAAAATGCTACCGAGAGTGTGCTCTCTAGCTACGCCCGTGCTGTGACATGATAGGGATGGTCGGCGCGGGTGAGTCAGCTATTAGGTTCTGCTAGCGTCACGCTGCCAGGCGACTTCTTGCTCAATCAGTGTGTCCGCCAAGATATTGTCGGCTATAGCCGCAAAGGGCAAGGATCGCGCGCGAATTCTCTTAGTCTTTCGGTTTTAGGGGGTAAACAGCTTCCAGTGCCCCTCGGAGACGACTTCGACGGCGCCGTCGACCACTTTTATCGCGGTCTGATCGTCAATCGCGTAGCACGGCAACGGCATGCCCGCCGCCCACTTTTCTGCTTCAGCCATAGTATTCTCCGGCAGGTCCTCGTGATCCAGGTGCGGGAAGATCGAGAAGTCGACGATGCCCAGCGTGCTGTCGCTCCTAGTGGGCGGTCTCCAACCGACGAAGTCCTCCCCGATGCGGGGAGTCATTACCATGCTCCCGGCGCTTAGCCCTACCCAGACCGTCTCGCGCAGCGACGGGAGGAGATCCGCCAGTCCGGACTGCCGCATCCAGTGGCACAGGTACAGGGCGTCGCCGCCATTCACCAGCAGGACGTCCGTCTCTCGGACCCAGGTGACCCAGCGTTCTTCGTCGATGCTGGGCAGCGCGGTGAGCTCCAGCACTCCCAAGGACTTCCAACCCAGCTCACACATGGGAGTGGAGGACCGACCGCATATGAATCGCCATGCCCCACCGGGAGTGCCCTGAGGGTGCCCGTACCCCGCAGTGGGGATACAGAGGGCGCTCGAGTCGGCGATCGGTTTGGAAAGGAGGTCGACCAGCGCGCGCTGAATGCTCGCGTTCTTGATGCCGGCAGATGTGAGAAGAAGCTTCATGATGCCTTTCTATGGTCATATCGTCGCCCTGCTAGCTGAGCCTATCTCTTAACGGGAAACGGATCCAGTGCCGGAGTTTCGTATGGCAGACTCGAATGCAAATTCATGATTCGTAGCGGTTCCAAAACGTCCGATCTCAGTAGAATCGTCAAATCATTCTACTGTAAACGTCCTATAAGAGTCTCATTGTTGGTGTGATCTGGATTCGACCAAACGACTTCCGATTGAACATCCGCTCGCGGCTTGAGTGAAGACATCGTTTCATGGCGGCTCACCGCAGCAGTGTTGAGTTCTCCCCGAAAATAGGCGGCGTCTCATCACTTTTCCGTCACTTTCTACGGGTAACATGAATTCGGCGGTTCGGATCACTCGGCACCTTGCCGTGGGGACCGTATGGCCGGATCGATGATCTGGAGATCGACACCGAGGCGCGACGCGTGAGTCGCTACGGTCCCGTACGGGCTCACGCCGCGGGAGTACATGCTCCTGGAGGCGCCCGTACGGGGGACGGGTGCTCTCGCGCGAGGTTGTCCTTGAGCGCGTCTGGAACGACGACGAGAGTGTTTCGAACACGATCGCCGTCCGTCCATACGGGCGTCCGTATGGACGCATCCGGCAGCTATGTCAGAGGGTGGACGCCCGTACGGGCCGCCTGATACACACGGTCTACGGGCAGGGGTACGTGCTCCGGGCGGTCGAATCGGACGAGGATCGTCCGGCGGGATGACCGCGGTCCTTCCGTCGGGTCATCCAGTCATATGTGTGGGCACGAATAATCGGAAACAGGCGGCAACGGGCAATCGGACAATCGGACAGTCCCGATCCCTGCATCGGTACCAGGCGAAGACCGATTCGAGCTCGCCGAGCACTCGACGGTTGTCGGTGCTATAATCTCATTATGAGCCTCCCGAATATCATCACCATCGAGCCGGGCAAGCGCGCCGGCCGGCCGTGCGTTCGCGGCATGCGCATCGCCGTCTTCGACGTTCTCGGCTGGCTTGCCGCGGGAATGTCACATTCGGAGATTATCGCGGACTTCCCCGAGCTGACCGAGGACGATATCCGCGCATGCCTCTCCTTCGCTGCCGAGCGCGAGAGCCGAATACTGACAGCAGTATGAAGCTGCTGCTTGATCAGAATCTCAGTTTCAAGTCTATGCGCACGTCTTTCCGATCTCTTTCCCGGTTCCTCGCAGGTACGCCTTATTGGATTGGATGAAGCGGACGACCGCGGGATATGGGAATACGCCCGATCGAACGGCTTTACCATTGTCAGTCACGACTCCGATTTCGCCAACCTCTCGGCTCTGTTTGGCGCGCTCCCGAAAGTCATCTGGCTGCGCTGCGGCAATCAGCCGACCTCCGTCGTCGAGAGGCTGCTTCGCGCCCACATAGACGCGATCACGGCCCTCGATGCCACCGCCGATCAGACCGTGCTTGAGATTCTCTGATCACAGATCATCTCGTAGCCCTCGCCCCAGCCGTTCGAGATGCCGAAGCTGCGGGTTTGGGTGCGGCCGCTCATCCGCCGCTCGGCGGTCCACCGGACGCAACTCCTCCTTTACGGGTCCAGTACGGATCCGCCGTCCGCAAAACCGATTCGGGATTCTCGCGTATAATATGAATATGGATAGCCAACTCACAATCGTGTTCGAACCGGGGGAAGAAGGCGGTTATACCGCTTTTATTCCAGAGGTGCCAGGGGCTGTCTCCGAGGGCGAATCCGTGGAGGAAGCGCGCGATATGGTGCTTGACGCGTTGCACGAATTGACCATATATCGGCGTGAAGCGGCCCTTCGCGGCAAAGGACCGCAAACCTTGATCGAGCGCATTGCTCCCGCGTTCTGACTTGACGTGTGAAAACTACCTCCGCTTCTCAAGTTGCGCCGAACCCCATTACAAAGTCGAGGAATGAGAGCGCTATCTCGCGAACGTATCGAATACGGCCGTCCCAAAGGATCGACTCATGGTCCATTCGGACGATAGGATACTCGTGGCGGTGCGATTTTATCCGCGTGTTGAAGCAGATCGGATCGTAACACCCGGTGTCCGGCCTGGCAAACTGCAGGTAGCCGTGCTGCAGCAACGTTTGGGAGAAGCGTTTATCGCGGAGAATGACCTGGCTCATCTCATCGTGCCGATCTTCTCCGGTGTTGGCAAAGAGTTGAAGAGGACCAATGGCGAGACTCGGATAGGCATACCGCAGAACCAGCGAACGGAACGATCGTGGAAAGGGCAGCGGCAGCGCTGCTTCAAGCGTCTCGATCCACGGGGCGTGTTCGACCCGCTTGACCTCCCATTCGAATGAAGCGAGCGGCTCCCACTCCGGGAAGTCATCCAACTGCCGCGTGCGCAGCCATACCGGCGGTCCATTCCGGCGCAAAACCATCAATCGATATTCCTGCCTTCGTCATATTGGCTCCTTCGGTGCGTGATACGAGAAAATGATCTCGCGACGCGCCAATCCGACAACAACGACATAGCCGCCGACCGGTAGAGACGAAAAGAGTTGGCTGTGCTTTTTGCGATGCCGTTCCTGCATTTCGCTCGTCTCTCCCGTCTGCGTGCCGCTCACTTCCATTCCAAGCAGTCGAAGGCCCCCTTAACCCAGTAATCGAAGCCCTCGCCTGCATCTGCTGTTGTCCAAACCCAGAGTCCTGTATAATGCCACAACACAGCGCTGGCGATGCCGCACGCCGCCCACTCCGTCATTACGGTTTCCTGAACAGGACGGCGCCCGCGCCGGCCGCGCTCTCCTCGCCATGCTATCCGCAGCCGGTGCGTCCTGGTTCCCGCCGCGCCGATGTCCTGAAGCGTAACGAAAAAGTCGGTCGTCTGCATGCCGGCGTCGTTCGTTCCTCCCAACTCGGTAGCGACAAACGGCTCAAATACAGTGGCGTCAATAGAATGGGCGCGCAGCGCTTCGGAGAGGACGCACACGCGTTTTGCTCGACGCAGTCTCAACGTTTCTCCCCGCGCGTTGCTGCCGTCCGCCGTCGATTTGGCGTCGCGCCAAATTTCAATGCATCGAGTCTCGAATCTATTGTAGACGCGATCGGCGGAAGTCCGGTATCTGCGTGTCGGCTGCCAAACAATCGTCGCAAGGATTCGGCACGGTGCGAAGCGAACAGTGGGACATGCGGTCACTAGACACCATCGCGTGGCTGATTCGATCGCGACGCTACCTGGCGGAGAACTTCCGGCAATCACCGGACCTGCGTGTCGCCGCGTTCGCCGCCGGTTATTCGAGGTACCACTACCACCGTCTGTTTAAGGAGCTGTTTGGGGAGACGCCGTGGGAATACGTCTCGCGGCTGCAGTTTGAAGAGGCGAAGCGGCTACTGTGTCTGTCGTCGCTTTCCGTGTCCGACGTCTGCCTCGATGTCGGATATGAAAGCCTGGCGTCGTTCAGCAACGCCTTTTCAGATCGGTACGGCTGTCCGCCCACGGAGATTCGCCGCATCTTCGCCATTCCGTTCCAACGCACGCACTGCTTTATCCCGTATTGCTTTGTCGCGCCGGCCGAAGACCGACTCCTCAACAAGAGCAACATCCGATAAGCGTTGAGTCGTTCCGCGAGGGCATACTGGCCGGAGGAGGTATCGAATGATAACGCGACTGACGCACACAACTCTGCTGGTCCTGGATCAGGATCTGGCCCTGGACTTCTACGTCAACAAGCTCGGCTGTACCAAGAGCATGGATATGACGACGCCAACGGGATTCCGATGGCTCACCGTGACGCCGCCGAAGCAGCCGGATTTGAATCTGTCCTTGTTGAAGGTGGAGCCGGGCGACGTTATGAACGACAAGACGTCGACCCTGTTGCGAGAGGTGTTTGCCGAAGGCAGCCTGCCGGCCGCCGGCGTGTTCCAGTGCGACGACTGCCGGGCTACTTACGCGGACCTCTCCGCCAAGGGCGTCACGTTTCGGCGCGAGCCTGCGGACCAGTTCTACGGGGTCGACGCGACCTTCGAGGACCCGTTCGGCAACTCGTTCACCCTTTTGCAGCCCAAGAAGCCCTAGGTCAGAACAAGCCGTAGTCAGAACTCGGATTACGCAGATTTTTGGATTGACTATGATTTCTGACCTCCGGCGGGCGCTATCACAGTTGATCTTTGTAATCCGACTAATCCGAGTTCAGATTGAATTGTGACAGCCCGAATCATCTCCAATAAGGAACCAACAATGACGGAAAGTACCGAAAACGCACAGAGCGCCACTGCGAAGGGCAAGGCGGCCGGGGGATTCTCGGATGAGGAACGCGCCGCGATGCGGGAGCGCGCCAAGGAGCTGAAGGCGGAAGCGCGCCGCGAGCTCCTGGGCAAGGACGGGGAAAGCGATGTGCTCGCGAAGCTCGCCGAAATGCCGCAACTCGATCGCTCCATGGCCGAGCGGCTCCATGCGATCATTAAAGCCAGCGCGCCGGCCCTCTCGCCGAAGCTCTGGTACGGGATGCCGGCGTACGCCAGGGGCGGCAAGGTGGTCTGCTTCTTCCAGGGCGCGGCGAAGTTCAAGACGCGGTACTCGACGTTCGGCTTCAGCGACGAGGCGAACCTCGACGACGGCGCCCTGTGGCCCGTCGCCTTCGCGCTGAAGGAGTTGACCGCAGCCGAAGAGGAAAAGATCGCCACGCTCGTGAAGAGAGCGGTGAGTTGAGGACGGGGCGTTCGGCGGTTCCAGCAGACCAACGGCTCGGAGAATCCGGGCGCTATCATAAGGGAGTCCAGTCCCCTAAAACGCATATGACAACCCTAGACCTGACTAACACCCTCAACGACTTTGCCGGCTCCATGCTCGAAGGCGCCCTTGCCGGGATCGATCCGGATAAGGTCGATCTAAAGCTGCACGCCGGCGCGATGAGCGTTCGTGAGCAGATCCTGCACCTCACCGAGTGCTACGAGGCGGCCCAGAAGGATGCGGCCGGCGAAAGCCATGAATGGGGAAGCTACCGTTCGCCTGTGAGCGACTGGAACGAACAACTTGGGATCATGCGCCAGAGGCGGAAGGAGGCTATAGCGCTTCTGGCCGACGGCTCCGACGGCGCGATCACGCGGGTCGTGGACCATGTCGCAGCCCATGACTTCTATCATGTCGGTCAGTTGGTGGTCACCCGCAGGTGGATCGAGCCGATCTGGAATCCTGACGCCATTTACGGCGAGGGCTAGGGCTGGCCTGCGGCCCTTTTTGCTGTCCCGGACTGACGTCCGTCCTGATGAGAGCGGTACGTCCGCCTGCGCGGACTTAAAATGCGGAACCCGACTTCCTGGCGACGAGTCCTTTGAGGTAGGAGTTCGCCTGTGTTCCAATCACTCCTCGCATGCATCCTGGCCGTATCGCTTTCGGCTGAGCGTACACTTGTGCCTTTGCCGCCGTCGCCCGGCTCCTCGTCGGAGCGTTTGCCTCGCCTGAAGGTGAGCGCGAACGGAAGGTTCCTCGTGACCGAGAGGAACAGGCCGTTCTTCTGGCTGGGTGACACGGCGTGGTGGCTGCCAGGCGTTTCGCCGGCCGACGTGGAACTCTACCTCGACAAGCGCGCCCGCAACGGGTTCAACGTGATTCAGGTCCATTGCGGGCGACCTGTCAAAGACTACGCCCAGCGCCTGCCCTACCTCAATGACGATCCGCTCTCTCCGAATGAGGATTACTGGCGGAATATCGATTCCATCGTCGAGCGGGCGGCGAGTCGCCGCATCTATGTTGCGCTGGCTCCCCTGTGGGGTGAGGAATACGGCAGACTCTTCGGCAAGGACGCGGATAGGGCCGGCCGGTTCGGGCGCTGGATCGGCGCGCGTTACGCGGCCCGATCCAATGTACTCTGGATCGTCAGTGGCGAATACGACTCCATCAACGGGTTTCGGGTGCCGATCTCACCTGAACAGAAGGCCGTCCTCGTTGCAGCAGCCCGAGGAATCCGCGAGGCGACGGGCGGCAAGCGGCTCATGACGCTTCACCCCGGCGTGCCTCGTACGTCGTCGCAGGATTTCCACGATCAGGCGTGGCTCGATCTCAACATGCTCCAGTCGGGACATGTTATAGACTTCACCGCCTACAACCAGCCCGAAAACTACGATCTGATTGCCCACGACTACGCGCTGAGGCCGGTGAAGCCCGTCGTCGATGGTGAGCCAATCTACGAAGATACGCCAGACGCCATCTGGATAGACCGGCGCATAGATCGTCCCCGAGCAAACGATGCCGCCGTCAGGCGCAAAGCGTATTGGTCCGTCTTTGCCGGAGCGTGCGGCCACACCTACGGCCATAATGACGTTTATGGCTTTTACGTGCCTCCTTCCGCGAGCGCTATCCTGAAGCCCGAAGAGGGAGGTTCCGGCAACCGCAGTCTATGGAAGACGTGCCTGGACTCACCGGGAGCGGTTCAGATGCGCTTCCTTCGCGCACTGATCGAGTCGCATCCGTTCCTGTCACAGACTCCCGACCAAACCCTACTCGCCTCGGATCCCGGCGCCGGCAAGGAGCACGTCGGCGCGCTGCGCGGCGAAGGCTATGCGCTCATCTATTCGCCACTGGGGCGCCCAATTCGAGTCCATATGAATGCGCTGCATTGGCGCCGGGCTCATGCTTCGTGGTTCGATCCGAGGACCGGCAAACGCACATCGGCGGGGAAGGTAATAACCACCGGCGACCAGGCGTTCGATCCCCCTGGCAGCCCCGGCGATGGGAATGACTGGGTGCTTGAGGTTGTGCGGTCACGATGAGCCGGCGTGCTAGCTCGGCAGTGCGGGGTACCGGAGGACAACAGGTGGGCCGATCGCGGACGACAATAGCGCAGAAG
>JBBQVV010000142.1:0-15162 GCA_038211235.1 Chthonomonadales bacterium
CATCAAGGCGATGGCACGGTTCTTCTGGTTCACGATCGAGTTTGGTTTGATGCGAGCGGAGCCAGGCGCCGGCCAGACTGAGGATCTGAAGGTCTACGGAAGTGGCCTGCTCAGCTCCCATGGCGAGATCGAGCACTCGATCGAGTCTCCCGATGTCCAGCGGTATCCGATTCAGTTAGAATGGATTGTCAACCAGCAGTTTGAAATCGACCACTATCAGCCGCTTCTGTTCTACGTCGACTCGTTCTCACACCTGTTCAGCCTGGTGGGAGAGCTGGAGACATGGATGCGCACCGGGCTCCTGAACAACGTCGCGCCCGGCGAGCCGATCGTATCGGAGTCCGACATCGCCAGCTTCCTGCACGCCTCGCAGGGCAAGTAACACCGGGACGTCATCATACTGCAAGCAGATCGACGCTTAACGTAGCAGAGGTACGGGCAGCTTGCTTAGCCATGTCTGCGTCGAACGTCAACAGCGATGTTGGATACGAGCCTGCTAGTTCTTCCGCGAGCGCAATGTAAATGCCATCTGCAGACCGACGGCACGAGTACGATCCCCGTACTGCTGCCGCTCGACGAACAAGCGAGCTTTCACCGGCAGGCGGCGGTCTGATAAGCCACATGAATAGAGAAAAGTCGTCGATTGCTTGTTCGTGTTCCTCGTCAGTCAAGCTTCCGTCCGCATGCTTGCCACAGAGCACGTACAATACCTCTGCTTCGATTGCGCCGGGAGCGTAAGAAACACAGGCCTGCGCCAGGTAGGCATTGACGGCAGCGGTAGCAGTGCCTTCGCCTGGTTCATTCGCCGCAATAGCGATCGGCACGTTGGCATCGATAACTACGACTTCGGGAGTGGGCCCATTCGGTTGGGTCATAGTTGTACGCAGCACGGCCGCGAGCTTCCCGAAGTAAACGTTCCGTCGACGAATTGCTCGTAATCCGACGACCTTTATGACGCTCCGCTATCTGGCTCATGATCGTCAGGCCAATCTCGCTGTTCAAAGCGTCCTCGTTCACAGTTCAGTCGCGACGGCCAACCGTTATATCTACTTCATCGCCGGGCATCAGACCCAGAACTTGGGCCGATTCCGGCAGTTCGAGCGTAAATGCGTCCCTGGCCCGCGCAGTAAAATTTACGATAGCCATCTGTTCTGCTCCTCAACGGAATAGTATACCATCGTGATGGCGCGCATCTCGGGCGCCGGCCCAAGCCGCTTCGATGCGGCCGGGCTCACAGCGGGCATTGTACGACAATGGCGCACGGTTTGCGGTAACATGAAACGAGACACTCCGCACAACATCCGCGGCATCCGGCCAGGGAATCCACTTCTTGAACACCATCCAATCCGTTGAAGCGGAGATACTCGAAACCCCACTCCACAATCCGTTTGTGACCTCGCAAGGCGCAACAAGCCTGGCTCGCGCCGTCTCAGTCCGATTGCAGCTCAGCGACGGGCAAACCGCGAATGGAGAATCGGTGCCGGTCCGCTACGTCACTGGCGAGACGGTCGACGATGTCCTGGACGCCGTCCGGCGCGCTGGACCGGGACTGATCGGGCTGGAGATCGGGAACTATAGGCCGGCGCTCGACCATATCGCGAGATCCGCGCCGGACGCTCCGAGCGCCCGATGCGGCATGGAGATGGCCGTACTGGATGGCTGGGCACACGACACCGGCGTACCGCTTCAGCAGCTGTGGGGCGGAGCGAGTGACGGCGTCGAGACGGACGTTACAATACCGATCGTTCCAAACGCTGCGGAACTGGCGTTCCTCGCCTGGGAGCTGGGCATCCGAGTCTTCAAGATCAAGGTCGGCGGCGGCGCTATCGAGGACGATTTTCAGCGGGTGATGGAGGTCCGACAGGCGGCGCCGGACGCACAGTTTCGCATCGACGCCAATCAGGCGTTCACTCCCGAAGGAGCGCTGGGTTTCGCGGAGCGGCTAGTGGAGGCAGGCGTGCATATTCAGCTCCTGGAGCAGCCCGTTAAGAAAGAGGAGTTCGATGCACTGCACTGGGTTGCGGAGCGCAGTCCCATCCCCGTTTTCGCGGACGAGAGCTGCCGGACGCCGCGGGACGCCTTGCGGCTCGTGAACTCCACGGCGGTTCACGGGCTAAACCTGAAGATCAACAAGTGTGGAATAACCGGCGTGCTCGACATCATCGCCATCGCTCGCGCGGCTGGGCGCAGGCTGATGCTTGGCTGCATGCTGGAGACGCGTCGCAGTATTGCGGCCTCTCTTGCGCTCGCGTGCGGCACCGGCGCGTTCGAGTTCATCGATCTCGATTCGCATATCCTTCTGAACGAGGCCGGTGAGAACCCCTTTTTTCATCAACACGGCGCACTGATGCAGTTCGCGAAGCGGCTGCCCGTGGCGTCAATCCAGACTTCGAGGGATCTAGGAGACGGATAGCGCGGTGAATATCAGAGTTGCGGGAACCTGGTACGAATCGAATAAGACGCCCGCAAGGCGATCCACGTGATGCGAATACTCCTCACGAACGACGACGGCATTCTGGCGCCCGGAATCCTGGCCGCGAAGGCTGCGCTCGACTCGATTGGCGAGGTGTTCGTGATTGCTCCGGAGCGGCAGCGCAGCGCGGCGGGGCATGCGATCACGCTCCACAAGCCGTTGAGGCTGGTCCCCACGGCGCTGCCGGACGGCAGCACCGGCTACGCGTCGAGCGGGACTCCGACGGACTGCGTAACACTCGGGTTCGAGATCGTGATGGAGAGCCGCTGCGACCTCGTGGTATCCGGCATCAATGCGGGAGCCAACCTGGGATGGGATCTAACTTACAGCGGCACGGTGTCGGCGGCGATCGAAGGCGCCGTGCTCGGCGCCTCCGCGTTCGCCATCTCGCTCGTCCTGGAAAACGGCGGGCCGGATCCGATCGATTTTGGACCTGCAAGCCGTTTCGCCGCGCGTCTCGCTCGGCTGCTTGTGGAGTCGCCGCTTCCACGCGCGACACTGCTGAACGTGAACGTGCCGCACCGCCGGGATTCCGAGATTCAGGGCGCCTGCGCGACTCACCAGGGGCGCCGCGAATACGTGGACCGTATCGTGTCGCGAGAGGATCCCTCCGGACGTCCCTACTACTGGCTCTCGGGCAGCCTGCGCGAGGATGCTGTCGACCCCGGTTCGGACGTTCACGCAATTCTCGAGAATCGCATCTCCGTCACACCCGTCCACCTCGATATGACTGCCTACCCGTTGCTGGACACAATACGCGCCTGGGAGCTCTGAGCCGGGACCTCGCGTGCGAACGATACGAAAGGCATTTTCCATGATGTACCGATTCGATACCAACCGATGGCGCTTTCTGGTCGCCTTCGCGGTACTGCTCGCCGTTCCGTCGCTGGCGGACAGGCGCGCGGGGAGCGCAATCTCCGCCGACGTCATCCAGAAGCAGATCGCTTACCTCGCCTCCGACGATCTGCGCGGGCGCGGCAGCGGTGAATCCGGGAACGAAAAGGCCGCGCGCTTCATCGCCGATGAGTTCCACCGCGCCGGGCTGAAGCCGCTCGGGACGGCGGCACAGCGCGATAGCCAGGCGGCGATCGATGGCGCCGGCTACTTTCAACCGTTTCGCTTCGTCGCAGGCCGAGCCGTGGGCCGGAACAACCGCCTTCAGGCTCAGCTGAAAGGCATGTGGCGCGGCTATCAGCCCGGCCACGATTTCGAGCCGTCCAGTATCTCGGGACCGGGTAGTGCTGAAGGCCAGGTTGCTTTCATCGGATTCGGCATCAAGGCGCCGGCGGCGAACCACGACGACTACGCTGGCCTGGATGTCAAGGGTAGGGTCGTGCTGCTGCTTGCCGGAAACCCCAAGGACGATCCCCATAGCCCGCTATCGGAGTTCGCAGGGATCCGGCGCAAGGCGCTGACGGCGCGAAACCTCGGAGCCACGGCCGTGCTCGTGGTTTCGCCGGCCCGATCCGATGCGCAGGGGCCGCCGGCCTCGGATTTCGCCGAAGCCTCCGATGCGGGAATGCCCGTCCTGCGAATCAAGCGCGCGATCGCGTCGGCCTGGCTCGATGCGTCCGGGAGATCGCTCGACGATACGGAGCGCCAGGCGAACGACGAGAAGATGGTTTCGTTTGCGACACCGGTTATGGTGCGCGTCGCCGCCGATGTGAAGAAGGTCGAGAAGGTGACCGCGAACGTCGTCGGGATGCTCGAAGGCTCCGATCCCGGTCTCAAAGGCGAAGTCCTGGTGATCGGCGCGCATCTCGACCACCTTGGCATGGGCGGGCCGGGCTCGCTGGACCGGTCCGGCAAGCCTGCCATCCACCACGGCGCGGACGACAACGCCTCCGGCGCGGCGGGCGTCATGGCGCTGGCTCGCTGGTTCGCCGCGCAGTCGACTCGGCCGAGGCGGTCACTGGTCTTCATCTGCTTCAGCGGTGAGGAGCTGGGGCTGCTAGGCTCCGATTACTATGCCAAGCATCCGATAATACCGATCGAAAAGACCGTCGCGATGATCAACATGGATATGATCGGGCGGCTGCGAGAGAACAAGCTGATCGCGATCGGGACCGGCACGGCGAAGGAGTGGGACGGCCTGCTCACCGAAGCGAACCGCTCCGCTGGATTTCAGCTGGCGCGGAACGACGACGGATTCGGCGCGAGCGATCAGCAGTCGTTCTATAGCAAGGACGTGCCGGTCCTGTTCTTCTTCACAGGCAGCCATGCCGACTACCATACGCCGACCGATACGGCAGACAAGATTAATGCGGAAGGCGAGGTGAAGGTGCTGAACCTCGTTGTCTCCTGCGTCGAATCCATTGCCGGCAGTCCGGAACGGCCGACGTTCCAGAAGATCAACGTTCCTTCGCCCGGTGGATCGCCCGGCTTCCGCGTCTACTTCGGCAGTATTCCCGACTATGCCGCGCAGGTGGTGGGCGTGCAGCTGAACGGTGTGCGAGAAAAGAGTCCGGCGGCAAACGCCGGGCTGAAGACCGGTGACATCATCATCAAATTCGGGGACACGACGATAAAGAGCGTCCAGGACTACGCCCTGGCACTTCAGAACTACAAGCCCGGCGATGTGGTGGACGTCGTGGTGCGGCGCGGGAACGAAACGCTGACCCTCCACGCGAAACTGGCTGCTCGGCGTGAATAGGTCCGCATGAAGGCGCTGCTGTTCACCAACCTCTATCCCTCGGCACAGGCCCCGACCCGCGGCATGTACAATGTCTCGGTCTTCGGGGCCATTTCGCGTCATTGCGAGGTCCGAATCGTCGCGCCGCTCCCGTGGTGGACGAGAGCGCGGCGGCCGTGGGAGTGGTTTTCCCCGCCGTCCGAGAACGCATTCGGGCTCGATGCCACATTCCCGACCTACTGGTCGATCCCAGGCTGCCAGCCGATGCATGGCGCGGCGATGTACTATTCGCTCAGGCGAACTATCGACCGTTTGCGGCGACAGTTCCCCTTCGACGTCATTCTCGCGTCCTGGGCCTATCCGGATGCCGTCGCCGCGGCTCGCCTCGCCCGCGACCTTGGCTGCCCGCTGGTCACCAACGTGCTGGGCAGCGATATCAACAAGTTCGCGCAGATACCGCAGCTGCGGCCGGCGATTCGCGACGCGCTGTGCCAGTCCCATCGAGTGATCGCGGTGAGCCACGCATTGCGAGACCGGCTGCTGGAGTTAGGAGTCGATCCGGAGAGAATAGTCGTGCAGCATAACGGCGTCGACGGCTCCCGGTTTAGGCTCCAGGAGCGACATGAGGTACGGAGAAGGCTTGGCCTGCCGGACGAGCGCCCGATCGTTCTCTATGTCGGCAACTGGGTTCCGGAGACGGGCGTGGATGTGCTTGTTGAGGCCATCGGCCGAATGCGCGAGAGAGGTCGCCACGACGTTCTGCTTACCCTTATCGGCAGCGGGCCGTTTGAGCCCGCGCTGCGCGGCATCGTGGAGCGTGAGGGGCTGGCGGACCAGGTCCTCTTCTGCGGACGTAAGTCTCACACGGAGATACCGGACTGGATGGCGGCGAGCGACCTATTCTGCCTGCCGAGCCTGCGCGAGGGCTGCCCGAACGTCGTGCTGGAGTCGTTAAGCTGCGGCCGGCCGGTCGTCGCATCGCGCGTGGGCGGGGTTCCCGAACTGCTCGACGCAGCGACCGGCGTCATGGTGCCGCCGGAAAATCCAGGCGCTCTCGCGGACGCCCTGGGTGCGACGCTGAGTCGGACTTGGTCGGACGTCGAGTTGCGCGCCGCGGTGGCGGGCTGGTCGTGGGAGGCGGTCGGCAAGAGCTACTACGCCGCGCTTGCTTCCGCGGTCGGCGTCGCGGAAACGCGGTCCCACGTCGTGCTCACGTGATGTGCGCGCCCTGCGTTTCGACGTATACGGCGTATAGTGACTGGCTGGATGCCATGAACAGGCGATTGCGCCGCGGGCCGCCGAAGCAGAGGTTCGCGCATATCTCAGGAAGTAGAATCTGCCCGATCCTCTCGCCTCCCGGCTCAAAGATATGCACGCCATCGTAGCCCTTGCCTACCCAGCCCGCGCCCACCCAGATATTCCCGTCCGTGTCGGCGCGGATGCCATCGGCCAATCCTGCGAGTTCGCCATCCTTCGATTTCAGCTTCATCGACGCGAACTCGCTGCCGTTTTTCAGCTTCGTATTTCCCGTGACATCATAGACTCGAATGTTTCTGGGCGCCTCCGGGTAGTGTGTGGCGCCTGTATCGGCAACGTACAGCTTCTTATAGTCCGGCGAGAAGCAGAGGCCGTTGGGTTTGTACATCTCGTCTAGAACCATCTCTGTCTTGCCGCTCTTCGGATCGATCCTGTAGACGGCCTCCTTGATCTGCAGGTCGCCTTTAAATCCCTCGTAGTTGCCGAGCGAGCCGTAGCCGGGATCGGTAAACCACACTCCTCCGTCGGGATGTACGACGATATCGTTCGGTGCGTTGAACGGCTTGCCCTGGTACTTCTCGGCTAGAACGGTGACGCTCCCGTTGTGCTCGTATCGCACGACTCGGCGCGTACCGTGCTCGCACGAGAGCAGGCGGCCCTCCCAATCGTAGGTGTTTCCGTTGGCATAGTTCGAGGGCGAGTGAAAGACGCCGACGTGGCCGTCTTCGGCCATCCAGCGCATATGGACATTGCTGGGGATATCGCTCCACACCAGGTACTTGCCGCTAGCGTTCCAAGCCGGACCCTCCGCCCACTGCGTTCCCGTATAGAGTCGCTGAATGGCGGTATTGCCGATTTTGTACTTCGCGAACCTTTTGTCCAGGGCGATAACGTCCGGTTCCGGATATCTCACCGGAGAC
Organism: Chthonomonadales bacterium; assembly: GCA_038211235.1. Taxonomy (GTDB): domain Bacteria; phylum Armatimonadota; class Chthonomonadetes; order Chthonomonadales; family Chthonomonadaceae; genus DATGJU01. Next base: position 7,283 of record JBBQVV010000142.1, read on the forward strand.
GATCCGTGTCCATAGTCTCTCTCCTGAGCGTAGGCAGAAGCCCCGAGAGCCGTCGCCGCGGTCGCCATGAACGTTCGGCGCCCGATTCGCGTCGCGATCTGAGCGTCAGCATCTGTTTCGACGGACTTGCCTTTGCGGTTCACCACGGGTCCTCCTCGGCCTGAATTCGATGTGAGTATTGAGATGGCAAAACAGTGATGCACGGAGCCTGCGGCGATGAGCCGCGTCTCGCCGGAGCGAACAGTTGATTGAACGCTCAGCTGCCACGAAGTGTCGGTTCGATTCGCGCGCCTGGTTTTCCTTCCGCTGTCCATAATCGCCAGTGTCATTCAGTTCTCAGATCGGAACCGGCCGGCGAATCAATTCACGGCTGACGTGACTCCACGCCCGTACGGGCAAACGCTCTTTACCCGCGCAGGCGGGTATCGTGCAATGTCGGGCGCGGTTGGCCAATCGAGGTCTGAACGGCCCTGCATAGCCGCGGGCTTTGCTTTCGACCGCGAGTTGCTATCTGGCAATTCGTCAACTCGTATTCAGCTTGTTCTTACGGGAATGTCTCACAGTTCAGCGGCTACCGGTATGTTGTGGCATCGATGTTCGCCCGATAATATGAGCCGGTATCGAGGCCCGGGAGCGGCGTGCAGCAGGCTCCGGAGGGCTCGGTTCGATTGTAGCAGTCCCGCGGAATCGATTGTGCTGCCGACGCGGGCTGGCGGGCCTTGGTCATGACCTCTCCAGAATTATCGATATCGCAGCGAAAGGCTACCGCAGTATGAAGCAGGCCCGGTCAGCTCGCACGCCGAGGCCCAGGCGCAAGAGGCTGTCCGCAGTGACAGGGGAGCGCCGTGGGGATAACCGAATTCGGGAGCAGTTGCGTGACCGCGCTCGTGCCGACCAGCAGATCGCTGCGATAAAGCAGGAGCAAGAGCAGCTGCACGAGATTGTCCAAGGAGCTGCGTGTCGGGTGTTGGAAGAGCAGGAGCGAACGGAGGCAATTCTGTCGGCGCTCGGTCAGGGACTTTTCGGGCTGGACGCCTGTGGATGCGTCCAGTTTATCAATCCCGCCTGCGAACGGATGATGGGCTGGGCTGAAGATCGGCTTCAGGGAATCATCGTGCACGACCTTCTTCACCCGCCTCAGCAGCGTCACACTCCGTGCAGCCCGGACACATGTCCTTTGCTTCAGGTGCTCACGCACGCCGTGGCCCGGAGAGTCGACCAGGACACGTTCTACCGGCACGATGGCTCGTCCGTTGCGGTTTCCTACTTTTGTACGCCGGTCTATCGGTCCGGAGAGCCGATTGGCGCGTTGATCTGCTTCGATGATATCACCGAACGTCTTGCGGCGGCTCAGGCTCTGGACGAGTACGCGAGACAGGCAAAGGCGCAGAACGAACAGTTATTTACCTATTGTGACGAGCTCACCGCGATACAGCGGAGGCTGGAGCAGCAGGCCGAGGAGCTGATCGAAAAGAATGCCCAGATCCTCGAAGCTAATCTCGCGCTGCAGGACCTTGCGACCACGGACGGAATGACGGGCCTTGCCAATCACAAGGCGTTTCAAGATACGCTTCGAACCGTATGGGGCGCGGGTAGGGCACAGAGCCGAGTGCAGCTCGTATCGCTCCTGATGGTGGACGTCGATAAATTCAAGTCGTACAACGATTCGTTCGGCCATCCCGCGGGCGATGAGGTGCTCAAGACCGTCGCGCGGCTGCTTCGTGAAAACATGCGTGACACCGATCTGGTGGCGCGATACGGCGGAGAGGAGTTTGTCGTTGTTGCATGGGATGCGGAGATCGAGGATGCACGGCGCTTCGCGGCTCGGATCTGCAAAATCATCGAGGGCTATCCATTTGCCAACCGCCAGGTCACGGTCAGCATCGGGATCGCGGTTCAGGACGCGCGGAACCGGTCGCAGAGTGCCACATCCGCCTGCTACTGCACGCCCGATGCGCTGATTAGAGCGGCCGATCAGGCGCTGTACGAGGCAAAAAGAGCCGGGCGCAATCGTGTCTGCGCCGCGCCCCGTCTCGATCTGCCTATATCGTGAAAGAGGTTGTCAGTAGCGGTATATCTTGGGAGCCGGCTTCTTCTGCCGCCGCGCGGCTCGGTTGAGCTCCGCAATTCGCTGCTTCATTGTTAATGGCTTCTGGTCCTGCACCGGATTCGTCAGGTAGTTGGCGCCCTCGGGCGGTGAGAAGGAAAACGCGCCGTACCCGAACGTGGGGTCGGTCTCGATCTTGTTGTCGCAGACGACGCGCGATCTCCTTGGAACCATCGGAAGCGCCGAAGGTCCGTCCGGATTCGGGGCGGGATCGGTGGCGGCGTTCCCTGTGGCGAGCTCATCCAGGGGGCTGCCGACTCCAGTGCGCACGGGCGGGCGCGGCTTCTGCTCCGTTTCGCTGACGATTCGATAGAGAAGATGATTCTCGGCGCCGACGTACAGACGGGTTTCGGTGGTCTGGGGTCCGAGGTCCGCCATCATCGACACGACATCCGTCTCGACCCCGCGTATGGTCTCCCTCCCGGCGCAGCGGACTCCCTCCGTCTGCTGCTCGATCCGATCGAATGGATTGACTCCCATCAGCATCAGGATTTCCAGGCTGCCGCTTGTCATGTGGGCCAGCCGCGCGAAGTCGCGAATACTAGCCGGTGCCTTCTCACGGGTGAAGAGGTTCTTCTCCTGATTGAAGGTCCAGAACGTCTTTCCGTCGGAAACCCAGGTCGAGAGCTGGACCTTTCCCGCGTCGTCGGTATCCTCTACCTCCAATCGCATTCGATTCCGTGCGGCGAACGACAACCGCAGCTTCCTGTCCAGCCTGCGTTCCGAATTCGCTCGACCTCCGAGTGCATTCGCAGTAGGGGGCCGACCGGTTTCGGCGTCGGATTCGGGCGTAGTCGGGGCGCCCGCCGGCAGTGGTGCGCCTGAAATCAGGATCGAGGTAAACTCGGTCTCCTGGCGAAGTGAGGAGAGCCTGCTATAGGCCAGCGCCATCTCCTGCAGGATTCGGATCGCCTGGGGCTCATACTGGCTGTCCGTGGAGGTTTTCGTCGCGGCTTGAGCGGTGACGCCATTCGGCAGAACGGCAACGGTTAGTGCAGCCAGACAGATAGCAGTTTGACGAATGCGCCGCCAATTCATAACGGCGGCCCGTTCACGTCCGACCCTCCCGTGGCCCGTCCTCGCGCTGGTACCTTCGGGGAGGGCTTACGTTCCGTTGCGCCTGTCGGCGGATTGAAGCGGAAATCGGCGTCGGTAAACCGGGGATTGGACTCCACGAGTGTATACCTGGCCTCCACGGTCGATCGGACTTCGGGATCGGCGAACGGACTGACGGCATCCTCGTCCGGCACAATCGTGAGCGAGAAGCCGTGGACGAGGTAGTCTTTCATGCCCGTTCGATAGCGGAGCGCGCGTTTAGCGCCATCCTGCTGGAGGTCCAGTCTGAGCGTATGTCGCGGGCCGTCGGAATCCTCTTCAAAGGCCTCCGAGTAGCGTACGATTGCGCTCTTTTCCAGGTCATCGAAGGGGCTGACTTCGCGAAGCAGCACGGCAAACTCCGGACATCGCAGCGCCTGAGGCAAAATCAGTCGATCGAGGTGCGCCGGGCTCCTCGCCGTCTCGTATTCGTTGTTCGCACTGTTGTAGACGGTGAGCGTCCTCCCATCACAGCTATAGACGAGCTGCCACCGGCCCGGCCGGCCCACATTCGGGTAGTCTACATTCAAATAGAGCCTATTGGGCTTTCGAAATCGAAATTCGATTTCGATCGTCAGCGCCTCTTCCGGCCGGCTCTTCCATTGCCGCTGCGTGATCTTCTCGTTGATTCCATTCAGGTCTCTGTAGGTCTTGACCATCTTGTCGCGGAGAGCGATGGCGGCGGGATCGCGACCGGCGAGCACGTCCTTGTCCGGTGGCCGGGCTGCATGTTGCCCATGCGCGGCCGTCGATATACATGCTGGCGCGAAGGCGAACACCAGAAACCAGGCAAGGCGGGATAGAGGATTCACCAGGCTCACAAGAGCACTCTGTTTCTTTCGAATTCCGGGCAAGAATTTCATTACGCCGCGAATCAAGACATCGCGGTTTGTGAACGCAGTCAGGGGTTCCATGGAATATCATCCACGCCGTGCCGCCTGTTTGCGGCGCGAGAGAGGACGAACAGCAGATCGGAAAGGCGGTTAAGGTACTGCAAAACGTAATGCGGTGTCGAGGCATCGACTTCCGCCTCGGATCGGATGAGCGTGACGCAGCGCCGCTCCGCTCGCCGGCACACCGCGCGCGCCTGATGCAGGGCGGCAGCGGCGAGATGGCCTCCGGGAATAATAAAGGTTTGAAGCGGGGTAACCTCGGCTTCCCAGCGATCGATCAGGCTCTCCAGACGCGCAACGTCGCCCGCGCCGATGCGCCGGATCGTGATTCGCCCCTTCCGCGCCGCGTCTTCCGTTGGAGTCGCCAGGTCCGCCCCGAGGTGGAACAGATCCGACTGGATGGCGAGTAGTATCGATGCCAGTTCCGGTTCGGTACACTGTGATAGGGCGATGCCGAGCACCGCGTTCAGCTCGTCGGCCGCGCCGTAAGCCTCGACTCGAAGGTCGTCCTTGGATACCCGCCGGCCGCCGAAGAGCCCGGTATCGCCCTTATCGCCGGTCCTGGTGTAGATGCGGGTGGACATGGTTGCAGTCACATAGGGCTACTTGAAGAAATCCGCATTGATCTGAACGAACGGCTGCTGGTCTTTGGGTACGTCGCTGTCGGCGTAGATGGCCGTGACGGGGCATTCTGGCTCGCACAGACCGCAATCGATGCACTCATCCGGATTGATAAACAGCATGTCATACGAAGCGCCGTCCTGCTCCACAATGCCTTCGTGGATGCAGTCCACCGGGCACACTCCGACACACGACTTATCTTTAACGCCGATGCACGGTTCGGTTATTACATAGGCCATAACGGCGGTCTCCTTGCAGGCATACGAATTCGAGGCCGTCACCGCGGACCGTACGTCGCATGCCGGCAGAATATTCTACCCTATGCAGGCAGATACGCCGAACCTATTTCCGTATGGAAGCGGATTTCAATCCCCGCTATACGCTCGATAGCTGTGTTATACTAGAGCCAGCAATGATCTCCCGGAGAGAACGAATACGCGCGAGTCTACGTTTTTCACAACCGCCCGAAGTGCGGGGCGCTTTACGAGCCGGTCAGTCAGCGACTGTTGCCTCTCGACGCGCAATGGCAACAAGACCTGGTCGGCGTCCGCTGGCCGACCCGATCCCTGCCCGAGGTGATGTGCGGCGGCGCCACGACCCTTCGCGCGCTCATACGCGAATATCTCTTCATCTCCCTCTTCCGGGCATGCGCCGAATCCCTGGCCAGCGAGAACGCAAGCCGTCTCGCAGCAATTGAACGCGCCGACAAGAACATCGATGAATTGCTGGACAACCTCCATGGCTCGTTCCACCGTTTACGTCAGAGCAGCATCGACGAGGAGCTCTTTGACGTGGTCTCCGGCTTTGAGGCACTGGCCGAACCTCACCACCAAACGCTTCCAACCGTTATGCGCTGCTGCTCTTCTTTCATTGCCCAGCGCAAGGCCTGGCCTAAGCAAGATGGCGATCGTGATGAACCCTCTTTGAGATTTCTCATCCCATCTTCTGCAAGCCGACACTCTGACTAACGTATCTTGAGAGCTTATCATAACACCTGTCAATGATTGATAAATTGGTCCTTTTGCTATCAATAATGATGAGGAACAAAGTGCGTTTACTCACGTCTGCCTCTTGCATTAGCATTTTTTCAAGAACCAGCATGACAGTTGGCCTTCGACAGAGCAGAAGGTCGCTAAGACTACGTGTCAGGCATGCGCTCGAACCGCTTACGTCGCATCGCACTTGACTCAATCGACGGCGTGTGTGGCGGAAACCGAAGCGGATCTGCAAAAGGCTAAACGCGAGATAAGCAACAGGAGAGCAAGGAATCGTTAATGTCTCAACGGGGCATCGGAGTAGGGTTCTATGCGGATCGGGCAGCGACTAGCTCCGTTCTCCTGCAGCTTCGACAGAAACGATGCCGATGTGCAGCCGTTTACCAGGCAGAAGACGGCCGTACTTCGGTTCACAGTTATGGTCTAAGCCGAACGATAATCGAACGTTACGAACGCTGGGGCGTCCGAAATGAAACGCTTATTATAGCGCAAACGTCGGGACGCAATCTGGGGCCAATCCTCGATCTCCTGCGCCATAATGCAAGCAGCCCCCCTGTTATGTTTCTGTTCGCTGCGCGGCGTCTGTCCTCCGGTTCCAGGAGTGAGGAGTTACACCGCCGACCCTCACTGACCTTGAGCGGGCTTATAGATACAGCCGGTCGTTTGGCGAAGAGCCGCCGCGTAGTGAACCCTCGATCGATTCACACCCCATCGCTTTTGAACCGCCTCGTGGACAGCGAATACGACCTCAAGCAGATTCAAGAGGTTCTTGCAGACTCGGTCCATACCGGACAGGCTGCCACCATGGCTGCGGATTGGCTCCTCGACAATGCCTACATTCTGCAAGGCCAATTAGACGATTTTCGGCACAATCTTCCCCGCAAGTACTATGAGAAACTTCCCGTTATGGCGAATGGGCCACTGGCTGGCTTGCCCAGGGTCTATAGTATTGCTTCCGAACTCATAACGGATACCGATACACGGTTTGATCGGGAGCGAGTCATCGCCTTTCTGCAGTCGTTTCAAGAGGTGGCCCCGCTAACCATGGGGGAGTTGTGGGCCGTGCCATTGATGCTGCGGCTCCGTTTGATCGAGGCCGTGCGGCAGTTAGCCGTGCATGTAGAGCGGAGGGAGCGTGAACGCGAGCAGGCGGATTTTTGGGCGAACCGTCTTCTTATGGCGGCCCGTCAGGATCCGAAACGCCTGCTGCCGTTTGTTTCGGCCCTGGCGCAGGACGAGCCGCATCCCTCACCTTGCCTCGCCGAGCAGTTGATTGCCAACCTTTACGATGAAGAGAGCGTTTTGGCGTTCGTGCGGCCCTGGCTGGAAGTCAGCATGGAGGGCACGCTCACTGCCGCAATCCAGCAGGAGCGGCTGAGACAGAGCGCCGATCAGGTGGCGCTGTCCGATGCCATCACGAGTCTACGACGGCTCTCCCAGATCGATTGGCGTGAGATATTCGAGGCGCTGAATCGCGTCGATGTGATTCTGGCGCGAGATCCGGCCTCCGTCTATCTGCACATGGATTTTGCTACGCGGGATTGCTACCGTCACGCGATCGAACAGATCGCTAATGGCTGTGACGCCACCGAGATCGATATCGCATTGCAGGCGGAAACACTGGCAAATGAAGCGAACAGCGAATTGCAGAGGCACGTCGGATATTACCTGATTGATGAGGGGCGCACAGCGCTGGAAGAGCGGCTTCATTGCCGTCCCAATCTGTCTGAAAGAGCGCTGCGGTGGACAAAGAAGCATGCTGCCGCAGTCTATCTGAGCAGTGTAACCCTCTTAACTGCTATTAGTCTCACCCTGCTCCTTGCCACAATCTACCGGCAGGGCGTTGGGACAGTAGCCCTCTGCCTGCTGAGCCTTGCCGCGCTTATCCCTGCGAGCGAGATCGCCGTGCAGATAACCAACTACCTGGTGACGCGACAGGTAAAACCCCATTTCCTTCCGAAGATGAACTTTGAGGAGGGTATACCGGACGAATTTCGGACGCTGGTAGTAGTCCCTATGATGCTGCTCACGCCCGAAAGCATTCGCGAACAGGCGGCTCAGCTTGGAATCCGCTATCTGGCGAATCCCGATGCCGGATTGGTTTACGGCCTGCTCAGCGACTTTTCCGATGCGCCTCATCAAGAGATGCCCGAAGATTTCGAGCGCCTG
>JBBQVV010000143.1:0-15132 GCA_038211235.1 Chthonomonadales bacterium
GACAGAGAGAGAGCGCAATCGTGGATCGTGGCGCATCGCGGGATGAAGACGCCGACGGAATTCAAGGCGTCCGGCGCCGTACCGGCGTTGATGGAGCCCGGCGACATCCTGTTCCACAACATCCTGGTTGTTCACGGGTCCCCTGCAACCGTCGCTCCGTGGCTTCGGCGCGTGATCTACTATGAGTTTCGGCCGGCGCATGTCGAGGCGGCGTTCGGCCCGCATATTCCTGAATACATCCCGCTGAAGCAGAGGATACTGCTGGCCTGCATCGCGAGGCGGAAGTTGGCAGACTATATACCCTCCGCAGAAACGCCTTACGACTATCGGCCTCCCGCGCCGTTTGATAATGCGTCTCATGCGGCGGGCGACGAACCGCCGACCTATCGTTACCTGCATAGCGAGTACTGGCGGAAATAGGGGAACTCAATTTCGTGGCTTTGTTTCCGCACTTCCATCGCACGTATCCTCCAGAACACGCGACGCCCGACCAATACACAGTCTGGATCCTGTTGCAGGACGCCGATATCCTCGTTCGAACGGACGGCGATAGGATGACACTGCCGCGAGGAGAAGCGCCGCTCATGGCGACGGTGAGTCGCGGCGCTCCCGTACTACTCGGCCGAATAGGCGAGATCTCCTACGTCACCACAAGCATCGCGGCGGAACACGTTGTCGAGGACAGCTGGCAGGCGTGCGATCTTCGCAGTCTTTACGGCCGGATACCGGATGTGGAGTGGTCGCTGGCCGGCTATGCGTCTCAGATAGCACACTGGGAGCGAACCAGCGGTTTCTGTCCAGTCTGCGGGCATGAGATGGGCGCTATGGGGCCGGAGTGGAAACGTTGCTGCACGCACTGCCGACACGAGCGGTATCCGTCGGTCAGCCCGGCCGTACTGGCGCTCGTACACGACGGTGACCGCATACTGCTGGCGCACAAGCCGGGCTGGGGAGCAAGACGCAGTATCCTTGCAGGGTTCGCGGTTCCCGGAGAATCTCTCGAAGAATGCGTTCATCGTGAGGTCCTGGAGGAGGCGGGCGTCCGCGTAAGCGAACTTCAGTACTTCGGCAGCCAGCCCTGGCCATTTCCGCATCAGATCATGATCGGCTTCTATTCGAGGTACGTCTCCGGCGATATCGTCATTGATGCAGAGGAGCTTGCCGGAGCTGAATGGTACGACTTCGAAAACCTGCCGCAGCTTCCACCACCGCTGAGCCTGTCGCGGCAGATGATCGATGCGTGGACCGAATGCCGCCGAACTTCCGGGCAGACAAGCAACGCTGAAAGAACTCCAAGCTGAAACCAGAAGGAAAGAAAATCGATATGTTCGATCCACGCGCGTTTAGGCGGCGTGACTTCATCAAGGCAGCACTATCGACTGCCGCGATGGCGCCGGCGATCGTGCCGGCAACCGTGTTCGGCAGTGCCGCACCATCCAATCGCCTGAACGTCGCCATCATCGGACTCGGATCCCAAGGCCAGCGGATGTTGGGCGCACTCCTGCGACTGCCGGTGAACATTGTCGCACTGTGCGACGTGGATCATCGGCAGGTCACGCGCGTCAAACACGTCATGGGACTGCGCTCCGCCACCGTCTACAACGACTATCGCCTGTTGTTCCAGCGGGAGAAGTCGGTGCAGGCGGTCGTCATCGCCACCCCGGACCACTGGCATATGCATCTATGCCGGGCTGCGATCCGCGCGGGCAAGCACGTCTATTGTGAGAAGCCGCTCGCCCATGCGGTAGGAGAGGCGCGGCTCTTGACCGAGCTCGCGCACGACTCAAACGTCGTCACTCAGATGGGCAATCAGGGCAGCGCGAGCGACACGTTTCGCCGCAGCGTCGAGATCATCAGGGCAGGCGCACTGGGCCAGATTCGCGAAGTTCACGTGTACGTTCCCGGGGGCCGATTTCCCAGGGGAATCGACCTCCCTGATGGCGGAGGCGGCGCTCCCCGCGGATTTGACTGGGACTTCTGGGTAGGACCGGCGCCGGAGCAGCCTTACCACGAACATCTGTTCCATCCGTTCGACTGGCGGGGCTGGTACGAATTCGGCGGCGGCCAGCTTGGCGATTTCGGCTGTCACTCCTTGAATCTGCCCGTACGCGCCCTCGCCCTCGGGTACCCGGACCGCATCGATGTCACCGGCACGGGACTCGGCAAGGAGAGCTACTTCGTACGCGGCCAGGTTCGTATGGTCTTCGCTTCCCGGCAGAACCTGGCGCCGTTGTTGTTGACCTGGTACGACGAAGTCAACCCGCCCACGGACGTCTTCCACGAGGTGATAGAGTGCTATGGTGAAATTCCGAGTGGAGTTCTACTCGTTGGGGACGACGGAGCCCTGTTCACCGGTCCACACAACAACGTCGGAGTCCTCAAGCTGAAGTCCGACAGGCAGTTTATGCCTATCTTGCACCATCCTGGCGTCCGAGATGTGGTAGTCCGGCTCCCCCGTGTCCGAAGTCACCAGGAGGAGTGGGTGTCGGCGTGCAAGGGCCACGGCCGCACGTACTCCGACTTCGAGGCTGGGGGCCATCTCTCCGAGATTGTGCTCGCCGGCGTGCTCGCATTGCGCCTGGGCCGCGGGATCGATTGGGACGGTCCGAGCATGAGAGTTCCGGACATGCAGGAGGCTGACAGCCTGATTCGGCCGACCTATCGCAGCCGCTACATGGCCTGACGGCGATCGGCACTGAAGAGTTTCTGAAGGAGCGTAGGGCAAGGTAGGCTATTCGGCGCCCGATTCGGCGAGCCGAGATTACACCGGCCGCATCGCAGCAGGGCGCTCAACGCCCTGCTGCGGGAGACTCTCCAATGTTAGATGAAGTACCCGGACAGGTTGGCACGCTCCTCGATATCCTTCGTAATCGCAGGTCCAGGCGCTTCGGCCTAGGCATGACCATGCCGACGGGACCGCTCGCCTACGAAAGCCAACACGCTCCGATTCCGTTGACCGAACAGGAAGAGGCGCTGCTTGCGTTCGCCGCATGCGGCATCACAGGATATGCCCTTGCCGACCTGTGCTACGCGCCGGGACAGGGAGGAACGATCCTGGCCCGGCTCCCAGGGCGGACAATCCCCAGCGGCGATGCGATCCACACGGTATCTCTGGTGATCACCAATGACCACGCAACCTACTTGATAAAGCGCCCACAAGACTATGCGCAGGATGAGATACAGGATCTGGCGAGACTTGCCGACAAGGGTGACTTTGTGGAGATCTACCGCCGCAGCCGTGTCGAGATCAAGGACACGCGAGCGAAGACCTCCCTCGAACCGCTCGTCAATCTCGACGTGAATCGCTGGTCGTTGTTTCGACCCGGATCGACCTATTTCTTACCGGTAAACGAATTCACGTTCATATACATCAACGGCTTGCTCGAGATTCTCAATGAGTCGACCGGAGCGATGATCGTGGATGAGCGTGCGGGCTTGCAGCCGGCCGGCGTCAAGAGGTTTGCGAAGAGCCGCGGCGGGCACCTGGACGACAACCCACGGAACGAGAAGACCGTAACCATACAGATGATCGAAAGCCTGGTGACGGAGTTCGTTTCGGTCGAACAGGGCATGATGCTTCAGAACCTTGCCCTGATGACGGAGGCGATGGGGCTGGGAGGGTTCCCGCACTGGGCAGCACATGCCTATGGCTGGTTCGAGGCGCTCGGCTGCCGAATGGGCCATATGCGGGGGACGAAATACATGGGGGCGAATCCATTGGTGAGCCGTATCGCAGGCTGGCTTGGCAAGGATCCTGATGTTCCGTATGTGCACGGCTTTCACGCGCCGGCGCGAAAGGATTCAGCCCGGTCGAAAGACGGCGCGGCTGCAGATAGCCCGTTGCTGACGCCGTTCTGCCCGCCCTACTATTCCTCGATGGAGGCCGCGGTTCGCGCCGTAATCGCGCTCAAGTTCGGGCCGGAGGGCACCTATCGCGGTGGATCACGCTATAGCGCCTGGATAGATTCAGCTGCGGTGGCGGACAGCACGGTTCCGCCCAGCGAGGCGACCGTCGATGCGACGATCGCGTGCTGCGAATACGTGTACGGACGATACGGCCGGTTTCCCTGCTACTCCCCGCCGCTCCGCACGGTGCTCGGATTCCAGGTCAATCACGTCGATCTCGATTTCTACGCCAGGTACTACCGTCCGGAAGCGGTGAGCGAAACGGTCCGAAACCACTTCGGCTGTTGGCACGAAGGAACTTAGGCTTCTTTATCCATGAACCGGCTCGGCGGGAGACAAGCCCACGCCCTACGAATGGACAACTTAGGGCTCGTCCAGAAATAACCTGCGCAGTTCGGAGTCATCTCACGAGAAGAATTACGCCAAATGTGTACAAGTTATATATAGTCGGCCACTTAGCCCTGGAATATCATCATATCCTGGAAGCGGTAAGAACACCGCGGCCAGTCTGGCCGTCCACCAACAGCTTAACACCCACGTCACTATCGTGCGGTCGCTTCGCTTCCCCGGCGCGCCAACGTACACGAGATCCGCTCTGAAACCAGCCGAAGCCTGTGACAGTAGATCGTTTGGCAATGCACGCAGCTGAACTGAAGAAACGAGGACATTTATGAACGCACGAATAGTTGCAGGGCTCCTCGCACTGCTCTACACGGTATTACCGACTCCCCGAGCGCTCGCGGCTGACACGAGCGCGGTCGGGGTCTGGCAGGGCAAGCTGAGCTTGCCGGGCGGTATCGCACTCCGTGTGGTACTTCATATCACGAGAGAGGGCGAGACCCTGAGCGGTACGCTGGACAGCATCGATCAGGGCGCAAATGGCATCCCTATCGGCAACGTCCAGGTGGTAAGTCACAGCCTTACCCTGCAGGTCCCGTCGATTAAGGGGTCGTATGAAGGGAAGATCAACGCCGCCGGCACGGAGATATCGGGCACATGGAAACAGGGCGGAGGAGAGCTGCCACTCATCTTGACCCGTGACTCGAAAGTTCCCGAAACGAAGCGGCCACAGGACCCGGTGAAGCCGTATCCCTATGACGACGAGGACGTCGCCTACGCGAACCCAAGCGCTCCTGGCGTGACCCTGGCCGGCACGCTGACAGTACCAAGAGGAGATGGGCCTTTTCCGGTCGTTCTCTTGATCACCGGCTCCGGTCCTCAGGATCGAAACGAAATGCTTCTGGGCCATCGGCCGTTTCTCGTTCTTGCGGACTACCTGACCCGGCGGGGAATCGCGGTTCTGCGGGTCGACGATCGAGGCGTCGCAAAGTCCACGGGCACGTTCTCGACCGCTACAAGCGCCGACTTCGCGACGGATGTTCGGGCGGGAATCGCGTTTCTGCGGCGGCACAAGAGGATCGATCCATCGAAGATCGGGCTGATCGGGCACAGTGAAGGCGGACTCATCGCCCCGATGGTCGCCGCCGACACTCCCGACGTTGCGTTCATCGTGATGATGGCCGGGCCGGGCGTCAACGGCGAGAAAATCCTGTACGAGCAGGGAGCGCTGATCGCGCGCGCCATGGGAGCGCCGGAATCAGCCGTCACCGCCGAGCGGACGAACCAACAGGAGATGTTTGAGATCGTAAAGCACGAGTCCGACCCGGCGGCGGCGCAAAAGCGGCTCGTCGAGATCGGCAAGCGAGAGCTCGGAAAGCTGCCGGCCGACCAGCAGAAGGCGGCGGGCGGCGAGGCGGGCGTGGCGGCACAGGTCTCGCAGATCAACACGCCCTGGTTTCGATACTTCCTTGCCTACGATCCGCACAGCGCGCTGAAACGCGTCAAGTGCCCTGTCCTGGCGATCAACGGTGAGCACGATCTTCAGGTACCGCCCTCGCAAAACCTTCCGGAGATCGAGTCGGCGCTAAAGGAGGGCGGCAACGCGGACTATACGGTCAAGGAGCTTCCTGGCCTCAACCATCTCTTTCAGACAGCCAAGACCGGCGCGCCTTCCGAGTACAGCCAGATTTCGGAAACCATCTCGCCCCTCGCCCTAAAGACAATGGGCGACTGGATCCTAGCCCACACGGGCCAAAAGTAGCCGGGGGCAGCGCGCAGGACGGCGCGCGGCCTCACATCGTGATACCGGACTCTGATCGGCCGCGAGCCCCCTCAGCGAACAGAAACTCGACAACGCGCGGTCGATTGGACACCGTAGAGGGTGCGTTGACGCACTCGTACGGGCTGGAGATGGGATGGTTAACGCCCAACCCGATGCTACGCGCTGTCGCGCGGTACCGGCGGTAGGTCGGCGCGGCCAAGGCACCAGTCGAAGACCCAGGGCCACTCGCCATATCCGTAGTAGGGGCTGATGTGTCCCGCTCCGGGCAGCTTGTGGATGGGGATATTGAGGTCGCGGGCGTAGCCGCATGATTGATCGTAGGTCGCGTAATCGTCGGTGTCCGAGGCGATCAGTACTGTCTCTCTGGCGGCTGCCTTGATCGCTGCACTGTCGCACGGAGGCGGAAAGAACGCGGCTACGGCCGGCGTGACATCGATCGGCAGAATCTGGGGAACGATATACGGCGGCGCGACGAGCAGCACGCGGTCGGCCAACTGGCGTCCGGCACCACGTCGCGACGCCATGTGCATCCAGTTGATGCTGCCCAGGCTGTGCGCGAGCACATGCAGGCGCGCCGTCTGTGACTGCCCCGCGATCTCATCCAGCTCTTCGCGAAGCCGGCTCTGCCATGCATTCAGGTCGGGCGACTCCGGAACCGGCATCTTCGGGTAGTGTACCTTTGCTCCCGCAGCCGTCAGGTTTTGAAACAGATGCTCCTGCCAGTGGGCCGGCTTGTTCCCGCCCCAACCGTGCAGCAGCAGAAATACGTCGTTTGCCATCAAGCGTGCCTCCAGCGATAATCTCAGTAGACGACTTTGTTCAACGGATACTCCACGATGCCCTCTGCCCCGGCTCGTTTCAGCATGGGCAGGAGATCGCGAACGGTATGCTCCGGTATGATGATCTCAAGAGCCACCCAATCCTCGTTTGAAAGCGGTGAAAGCGTCGGGGTCTTTAGCGCCGGCAGCAGCTCCAGAAGCGCGGGCAGGTTCTCCTTTGCAACGTTCATCTTGAGGCCGACGAGCAGCTCGGCGTTCAGAGCGCCCTGAAGCAGCATGACGAGGTTCTCGATCTTACGGCGCTTCCATTCATCTTTCCACGCATCGTGATTGACAGCAAGTCGCGTCGTCGATATGAGAAGCGTGTCGACGATGCGTAGGTCGTGTGCCCGGAGACTGCTTCCGGTCTCGGTGTTGACCACGATGGCGTCGGCAAGCTCCGGGACCTTTACCTCGCAGGCGCCCCACGAGAATTCGACATGGGCACGGACATCGTGATGCTTCAGATAGCGCTCCGTGAGCCGGACGTATTCCGTCGCGATGCGCTTGCCGGCAAGGTCCCGCGCACAATGAATGGATGAGCCGTTCTGCGCGGCGAGGACGATCCGAATCGGGTTGAGCGTTGCCTTGGAGTAGGCGAGCTCCGCGACCTCCACGACGTCCGATCCGTTGTCTTCGATCCAGTCCTTGCCGGTCAGACCGGCGTCCAGAATCCCCTGCTCCACGTAACGGGGAATCTCCTGAGGACGAAGCAGCAACGGCTCCAATTCGGGATCGTCTACCTGCGGATGGTAGGAGCGTCCGCTGCTCATCCGGAACTCGAAGCCCGCCTTCTTGAACAGGCCGAACGTCGCGTCCTGTAGGCTTCCTTTCGGTATCCCCAGTTTGAGTCGTTTTTCAGTGCGTTCCACCTGCTTCGTCCTTGTTTGGCCTATTTCTGAGCGAGAGCGGCCTCGATTGCCGGAGCGAGCGCTTCGCCTCGCGCGCCGACTGCGACTATATTTCCCGTCCGACCGATCAGGAGCGTAAACGGTATCGCGCGGACGCCATACTTGACGGCGTTGGCGGCTTGCCAATACTTGCCATCGTAGATCTGCCGCCACGGCATGCCCTTCTCGTGAATAAAGTTCTGCAGCTTCGCCCGATCGGTTGCCTGGTCGAGCGAGATGCCGACCACTTCGAAGCCCTGCGGATGCTATTTCCTGTACGCTTGCAGCACGTTGGGCAGTTCGGCAACGCAGGGTCCGCACCAGGTCGCCCAGAAGTCTAACATCAGTACCTTGCCCTTATAGTCGCTGAGCGAGACGGTCCTACCCTCAAGATCGCTTCCGGCGAGCGCAAACGGCTGTGATCCGACCTTTAGCGCGGGATCGAAGTAGGCAGGCGACTTAGCCGGCGCTACCGCGACAGCGCCGGGCTCCGGTACGTACTTGAAAGCAGTATCGGGCGCGGCCGCCGTGCTGATATCTTTGTAGTTTTCCGTGACCGCCGGCACGCCGGTCACTGGACCGATCACCAGGCGACGGAGAAAGTGGTCGGCCTTGCCAAAGGCGAACTGATACTTGAACTTCCGGGCTCCATCGCCGAGGACGACGGACACCACGTCGCAAGCGACGCCATCGAGTTTCTCCTCAGTCTGCTGCGTGACCGAGGCCGGTTTTCCCGGAATGATCTGCTTCTGAGCGGCCGGACTTGTCAATAGTATCGGCAGTAGTCCGACTCCCGCGCCACCAAGTCGAGCGAGTTCGGTCACTGAATCGTCGAGCTTCGTTCCGGGCTGCTTTGTGTATTTCTTTGCATCGGTCGAGCTGTCGCTGTAGATTGTAGTCCCGTCGGCCACGACATGCCGCGTTTCCAGTGGGGTCGTAATGACCGCGTCAAGTTTTCCGTCATGTGTCAGGATCAGGCGGGTGCTTACGGTAGACGTTCCCTGTTTCATCTCCAGGGTTGTCGAGAAGTTTGCAGCGCTTCGGTAAGCGTCCGCTTCGGCGTCGAGGATTTTCTGGACCTCGGGAGTGATCGGCTCGGCGTGGCCAGCGGTCGAGGTGAGGATGACGGACAGCGCCGCCAACGCCATTGCAAAACGAAGCATGTTTTCTCTCCACGGCCCGGCGTCTGGCGGGCCGATCAAGTGCGCGACCGGTTAGCCGGCTGCGAGGACATTGTTCAGTTCACTTTAAAGTCGACAACTGTCGAATATATTCGATCTGAGCGGCATGCTGGACATCGTGCTGAATGATCTCTTCCGCGAGCCTGCAGACCGTGATGCTCTCTCCATCCTCCCAGATTCGCACCGCGTCGAATTCTGCGTCTGGCAGCGCCCTGAGCGCAAGGTTCCAATCGGCGCCGACTGATCGGAGCCAGGCGAGGATGGACGGCCAATCGTCGAAGCGGGCCGTGAAATCTTCGGCACCATGGGAAGGGGCGAAATTGGGAGCCAGTATAGGCAATGTCTTCTGCTTCCATGCTGCGACGTGAAAGACGATACCGGCAATCGACCCGTCTTGCCCGATACCCCATTTGTGACCGGGCCAGTCCGCGCGGCGGCCGTGTGATGCCTCGACGTCGGATACTGCCTCCGCCTCACGAATGAGATAGGCAAAGCTACCCTCCGCCTGCGCCTTGATATATGATGGGACCGTTTCTTCCACGCAATATCCCTTTAAGGTGAAGGATCGGACTTATGTCCGGCGAATCACGCAGCCACACTTTGCGAGGCTCGGCAATCTGAGTTCGCGATTGCCCGATAAAATGGGTCGCTGGCTGCGCTACGGATTGTTCTTCCCCGAAGTGTTCGGCTGGCCGGACAGCGGCGTCGGAGCCGGCGCTGAAGGAGTCTTGCCGGCTTCGGATCCCGTTGCTCCGGGCTTCGCGTCCGGCGCGGAATCCGCTTCGTCGCCATCTCGATTGAAGTGGACGGTCATGCGACCCGAACTCTGCAGACTCTCCGCGCCCTCCTTCGTCCCGACAAACACGTCCTTCTCGAAATGCCCGGTCTGATCCTCGGTGTCCTTGACGTCTACCGGGGCAAACAGGCGTACCTTTTCGGCCTTGCCGTCGTACTCCGCGTGATCGGCGGTTAACGTTCGCTCTACCGACTTACCGTTCGACTTCGTGATCATCTGCTTGAAAGTCAGGTGCCCCGTCAGTACGCTGAAGTCCTTCGTCTTGAAATATTCAACACGATCGCAATAGATCGTTGCCCCGTTATCCTTCTCTTTTGCAACGTCGCCGCTGCCGGGCGTCGCGGCCTTCTCCTTGGGCTTAAGCACGATTACCACGGCCCCGGTAATGATCGCCAGGTTCACGCTCTTTCGATTGTCGTAGGTGGCCTTTTCGCCAGTGATATGGTGTTTCGGGTCATCGAGGATCAGGTTCCCGTCGGCCTCGAGGAACTTCGTGTTCTTATTGTAGCGCGCCTTCGCGCCCGTGACGGTCATATCGTCGACCTTATAAATGAAGTCGCGGCCCGTAGTAATCCCCGTCCGCTCGTCTACCGTGGGATCTTGAAGATCGAGACTCGCCTGCTTCTGCTTCTGATCGTCCGACTTTGCGGCAGCCGGTGGATTCTGGAGCGTAGTAGAACGCGCTCCGGGTAGCGGCGGCGGCTGTCGCGATGCCTGGTTGGCAGGCAGCGGCCGCACCTCCGCTGGACGCGGTACGAAGGGCCTGATGGTCGTCTGCCTGGCGACTGCCCTTACGCTCCAGCCCGCTCCCAGCGCGACGATCACCATCGCCGCCGCGGACCGTACCGCCGCTCTAGGAATGCTTACACCGGCCATCTCATTACTCCTTGAAGTCTCTAAGCGCCATCGGATCCAGGACAATGTGCATATGAGTCGCATGGTGCTTGCGCCGCTTTATGTCGAGCGTCAAGCCTTCGGCGATGAAAGGCATGCCCTGGATAGTTCCCGTCGCGGATTCGGGACACCGCAGTGTCTCATCGTTCAGCGACCAGAATACGCGCTCGGCCTGCACGTTCCCGCCCTTATATGTTCCGCGCACGCCGGAAAGGCACTCGACGGTCCGATCCTTCGGATTGAACCGGATCGAGTTAGCGGTTATCTCGATTCCTCGATGGGTCATTTTACCACCCTCGTCGCAAGTAACGCGCTGCTCCGAGCGGCCGCTGCGCCTATTCACAAGGCTATAGATCGTCATGGCCGGAGCGGAGAAGACGTCGGTTCCACGCGTTCGGAATTCGACATCTCCGCTCAACTTAAATTGCCACTGGACAGTATAGAGCATATCGAGATCGGGAGGCGCCACTTCGAGCATGCCCAGACTATAATGCCCATGTTTCGCATGAAACGTCGCGGCTATGGGTCCGGAGTTGACGGCAGCGGCGCCCGCCTCCATGACGCGGGTGGTAACCGTCCCGGGCATTCCCGGAACGTGACGCGGCGGTTCGTAAAGAGTTCCATTTCGAATGTCGGTAATCGACGCGCTCTGGATACTGGTGAGCGCCGCGTTCGGCAGCCTGAGGAGGTCGACCTGCCCCGCGAATATGGACCAAGTCCTGGCGCCATCGACATAGCCCGCGAAGGGAGTGTCCTGGAGATGAATGCTGGCTGTCGCGCCGCCAATGGTGTGGGCGGCGTTAAGGGCATCTGGTGAGGGCTCCGCCCAGCGATAAGCCAGGATCACAGCTGCGATCGCGCCGGCGGCGCCACACCACTTCAGAACGGCAACCATGCGTCGACGTCCACGGGCAGATATGGACTTCATGAAAAGCAGCCTCGGAGTATAGAGCCGTTCAAGGGCCCGGAGCGTGCGGCAGAGTCGCCTTTGCACGCCAGCGTCTCGTTATGGCATACTCGGCCGGATATGGAAAGAGAGAAGCAGGCATTCGCTTCTCTCTTCTCCGTTTGCTTTCACTCTACCGATTCGATTGTGCGTTTCGTTCCGGAGCGCTACGGGCACCCGTTAAGCGGCGGCGGAGGAGGTGGATTATTACCGGCGCTAAACAGAACCACCGGCGTGGCGAGGTTGTTGTTTCCGGCTGCCAGGGCGGGAAGCGGCAGCCTACAGTTCAGCGTATCGTACTGCTTCGAGATATACAGTGCATAGTTATACCACTTGCTTGTATCCGGGCTCACAACAGAAAAGGCTGTATATTTGGCACTGACGTTTGCAATCGTAAACGATCCGTCCGCACTTGAAACCCGGGCCGTCTTATTCGCCACTCCAGTGCCGAACAGAGTAATGGTCGCGCCGACGACTCCCTGAGCCTGGCTGGAGTTATCCACGACTTTCCCGGTGAGGAACGGCAGAGTGGGGTCCTGCCCAGCTGGCGGGTTACCGTTTGTATTCCCACCGTTATTCGCGCCGTTGTTCCCAACGTTGCCGCCGCCGTTGCCGCCACCCCCTCCGCCACCGCCGCAACCGGCAACGATTGCAATCGCTATAAGTGCCAAGAGCGCCGAGAGGGAAGCGCGGACGTGGGGAGATTGCCACAACACCGTTGTCCTCATGTACCTTCCTGCCTTCCAGAATGTGTTCCGAAGTGGTTACACAATTGCTGCGAATTGATCGCCGCATAGGGCGCGATCTAGACTGTCCGATCAATTACGTGCGTGGTGGAACACCGGACATTCAGGCTCGTTTTGGCGCCAACAGGCTTGGCGGCCTCTCACCTGGAGAATATGTCGAAGGCTCCGAATCGAGCGATCGCAGGACAGATCGACAAGGAAGCGAACTGGCCGCAATCGCCGGTATGGGCCGCGCACGCGCTGGTCTGGGGGAACCGGAACGCTCAATAAGGGGATGTAGCGCTATTATACACACTTGCCGCGGTTCGCGCAATAGTTTTCCACCAATAGTTGCCTGCGGTTAGTGCCGCTGTTCCGTGACGGTTGCCGCGAGCGACGCGTCCTCAAGGCTCTGGCGAATCGATTCCGCGCGGTTCCTCTGACGAAATGCACCGACCTGCACTCGGTACAGGACATGACCGTGCTGCTGAATGGGCACTACTCGCGTCGCGAACCCCTTAGTACGTGCGCGCTGAACCTCGTGATCCGCGGCTTCGCGCGAATGATAGGCGCCAAGTCGTACGTGAAATAAGGCGCCGCCTGAAGTCTCGGAATCTGCGCGTCGTGTCCTGACGGGACGCTCGGCGTCGTCTGATTCCGTGGTTGTGGATTCCTGTTCGTTCGTCGTATGCGCGACTCGCACCCGTCGGGGCCTATGCGTCCTCGGCACCGGCGCGTCCTCACGGTCCGTAGTTACGCTTTCGTCATCGCCAGCCGCGTGTTCGTCGGCTGCGACGGCAGCAGGAGCCGCCTCGATGTTTCGGACTGATGCGCGGTGGCGCCGTTTCGGTTTGGCGGCGATCAAATGTGCGACGATGCGCGCTTTAGGCGAGTCGGTGTCACTGCCGGAAGTGCCTGCATCCGGAGCTGCGCTCGCCTGCTCCTTCGCGCTTTCGTCTACCTTGCGCGGCTTCTGCACTCCGGTTGGATCCGTCGCAAGGGGCGCATCTGTCGAGGGGTCGAGAGTGGGACCCGGGGTCCGGACAGGCGGCGCTGTCACGGCGGCCTCGGACGCGACGGGCGGGATTCGACTCGGTGCAGCTTCACTATTGACCGCCGGTCGAGCGCCGTCGGCGACTGTTGCATCCTCACCGGGTTGCGAGCCAGGTGCCGAGGGCAGAATCGCGCTTGCACCCGATCGTGACGACCCAGGAATCAGCCGCGCCAACACAAAGAAACCGAGTACAAAACTGAGCGCCGCGAGCGCCAGAAAAACGGTTAAAGTGCGAACGATGTTCACAGCGCGCATGCCTCCCGCGCGTTGCCGCGCATTGTAGTACAAGAGTGCGTGTCGCACTCTCAAAGACGCTCTATATCGAAGTAAACGGAAATGGCGAGGAAAAGACCGGTAATTCGTGCAGTTTATCGTATTCGGCGGACTTTTGTCAAGGCGGATTCGGCTTCCGCGACGAGTCGCAGCCGACATCCTCGATTGACAGCGGTTTCCAATTGTGTTACATTGTGCCCGCCGTCGGGCATGCAGTTCGCCGCACTCGAAGACCTGCTAAGCCGGCGAATTCACCACTATCAATCGGGCAGACTCTTTGCGTCCCCTACTTGTGATCGGACTAATGGCAACCTCACACGCGACCAACGAAGTATCCTCCATAGGTGACCTCTCCCCGATGCAGTGGAAGGGCGGAATAGCGGCCTGGCTTGGTTGGTTGTTTGACGGCATGGACGGCACGCTCTATACTCTCGTCGCCCCGGTGTTCGTGATGCAGCTGCTGCAAACTTCCACGCACCATCCCGATAAGAGCGAGCTCGGACTCACCAGCTCATGGATACAGTTCTGGTTCCTAGTGGGATGGGCGTGCGGCGGCGCTTTCTTCGGACGCATCGGTGACCGGATCGGTCGCAGCCGCACGATCATGCTGACAATTCTGACCTATGCGCTCTTCACCGGCCTCTCCGCGTTCGCCCATAACTGGCACGAGCTGGCCGTATATCGCTTCCTGGCCGCGCTGGGGATCGGGGGCGAGTGGGCTGCGGGTGCGTCCCTGGTTGCAGAGACCTGGCCCCGGAAGTGGCGTCCGGAGCTGAGCGCGGTGCTTCAATCCGCCTATCAGGTTGGTTACCTGGTCGCGGCCGCGAGTCTCGCGGTCTTTTCCAGCGTGGACCACGACGCCAGTCACACGCGCTGGATCTTTCTTATCGGCGCCCTGCCCGCGTTAATCACCTTCTGGATCCGCAGGAGCATCCCGGAGCCGGAGGAGTGGGCCGAGGCGAAGCGTCGATCCAATGGTCAGCCCCGCACGGTCGATTTGTTCCGAGGCGCCGTACTCCGAACCACCCTGCTTACGATCGTTGTATGCTCCGTGGCGCTCACGGCGATCTGGGGGTTGATCTTCTGGAGTGTTCCGCATCTGCAGAATCTGCCGGACATCGCATCGTGGAAACTAGCCGATAAACAGGCATACTCGAGCCAGGTGGTCGTGATCGCTACTCTAACGGCAATCCTTGGTAACTTCTTCGCCGCGTTTCTGGCCAGGCGATTCGGCTATCGCGTTGCGGCTGGAGCGATGTTCGCTGGCGGAGTCCTGTGCATGTCCGCAGCATATGGCGTCAAGCACAACCATCAGGAGATGTACCTCTGGCTGCCTGTGGCACACTTCTTCATCCAGGGCATATTCGGGCTGTTTCCGCTCTATATACCACCGCTCTTCCCGACGCTGCTCCGCACGACGGGCGCGGGATTCTGCTACAATATTGGCCGGGTTGTGGCGGCATTCGGCACCGTTGGGTTTGGTCTGTTCGCCACGAAGATGGCTACCGTCGGCAAGGCAGCGCATCC
>JBBQVV010000144.1:0-15119 GCA_038211235.1 Chthonomonadales bacterium
ATCGGCCGCGATGAATCGGTCGACCTGAGCCTCGTCGGTGTACTCAGCCGTTAGGCAAACGACCCCGTGGAATTGGCGCCGCCTCAGCTCCCGGGCGACACGCTCCCACGATGCCAGTCCATCTCTTCCCTGTGTCCAGTACGCCGACCATTCCGGAATCGGAGTGCTCGGAGCGTTCTTGCGTCGCCATATAGCATTTTTCAAATTGACCATGCACAGGTGAGGCCAGACGATTTCGAGCGCAAGTTCCGGCTCCTCACCTTGCAGCGCATTATGGGCCGCATCCCAGACCGCCCCGATCGACGCGGGGTCGTAGCCGGTCAGCAGCGAGCGCAGACCGGCCGCGTTGCAGACATACCGTCCGCAGTGATTCTGAACGCCCAGCCGGACCCGATGCCTGCCTAGCAGCGGCAGCAGGGCGTCAAACTCTCTCCTCATGCGATGCTCCGTGGCGACATACCCATCGTTGCCAATGGGCGCCATCACCCGGAGAGTCGGAACTCCTGACGCGCCGCAAGCGGCAATAGTAGCTTCGTCGGGCGTGCCGGCGACACTGAAGATCACGACATTATGGGTCTTGAGGGTCGCAATCGCTTTCGGAAGCTCGATAGCCACATTGTCTGGATTGACCGGAAATCCTGGGCGCACGGGCAGTTCGATTCCGTCAAAGCCAAGCCAGTGTGTCATCTGGCCGAGTTGATCGATCGACTTGCCCGGCCAAGGCTTCGTGAACAGTGAAAAACTTAGTTTATCTGCCATGTCTGCTATTGGACCCCTCAAGGACGTGACGCCGGAAGGTGCCTGCCGGCGCCGTCTCGCCGCGATACCAGCGCCGCGGGGAGAAATGGAACCACGGCCAGCACGAGCAACGTCGTGCCGGCATTCAACCATACAAGGTGAAGGAACGTAAGTTTAAACTCCGAGAATAGCCAGGACCCGGTCCAATCGGAGAGCCCGTTCGTAAGATTCCAGACGCTCATCATCAGCGCGTATCCGAGCGCTTCGCTGCCGCGAGGGGTCGCACGGAAGGCCAGGTCATATACCGGCAGAGTCGCTAACGTTCCCGTGAGCCCGCTAATCCCCGTTACGACGATCGCCGTCGACGCAGAATGGTATCGCAGGTAGAAAACGGTCCCAATGGCGTGGACCACGATACTCCAGCTGAGCAGAGTCCGGAGGGTCAGCGTTCGGCAGACTGCAAAATAGAGAATGGTCCCTGCGATGCCCGTAGCAGCCGCAACCGTCCCGAGACCGCCGATGAACAGCTTTGAGAAATGCAGCGTATCCGTCTGATAGTAGAGAAGCGGCGTATTGAATCCAGGTGAAGCCGCGATCAGGAAGATCATTCCAGCGGCGGCAAGAAGTGTTTTGCTTCTCGACAGAACGCCGAACTGCCGCTTAGCTTCCAACCAGGCGCCCGTGTTCAATCTAGCTGTCGGCGCTTCCGGCAGGCAGAAATAGAACAACGGCACCAGCGCCAGATGCCAGACCGCGGACGCGCTCATTGCCACTGCGAACGCGTGGCCAGCAAGCCAGCCGCCGATCGGTCCACCTATCAGCGTTCCCAGGCGAAACATACCGATCCGCTGGGAGGTCAGGCGGCCCTCCGCACGGTGGTGCATACCGACTTCGACCATTACGCCGCCAAGCGTGGTGCTGGTGAAGACCACGGTCATATAAAGAAAGATGTAGGTCAACAGTAAAACGGAGTAGACGGCAGGCACAATAATAAGCAGCAAGAAGAACAGCCCGGTACCAAGGAGGCTTAAAATCAGATAGTGCCGTCGGCGCGTGCGAAAGAGAGGAACGCTATCGGTGCACAGGCCGGCCATGGGCTTGATGTAGTTCGTGAACTGGCCGACGAAGAAAAACAGCGCGACAGCGTCCGCTTTGAGGTGAAGATGCTCCTTGAGGAAGAACTTGAGAACGAACTCTCCGATATTGAGGCCGACGTTAGTTCCCAGCCAGCCCAGCGCGATCAGAAACGCCATCCTGCCAAGACTGCCTCTGATAATACCACCTGACGGCGTCGTGCCCTCGACGGGCAGCGGCGATTCTTCGCAGTTTGTGCTCATTACGGGATCCGCCTAACCCCTCACAATATCCGCAATCGTCGCGAAGTTCTCCCTGAGGTTCGAATAGAGAGATTGGTAGACTCTGTGGAACCTCCTATAGGCCGAGTGGTTCGCGGTGCACGGGGACGTCGATTCCTGGACCCGTATGGCCGCTCGGCACGCCTCGGCAACCGACTCGTAGACACCGGTTCCGACACCGGCCAGGAGCGCGGCGCCGAGTGCGGGACCCTCATCCACATCGATCGTGACATGCGCATGCCCTGTGACGTCGGCCTGAATCTGACGCCACAATGTGCTTCTGGACCCGCCTCCGGAAGCTCGAACCTCACGGATTGGCACCCTCATCTCTTCCATGACCTCAAATGAGTCGCGAAGTCCATAGGCCACGCCCTCCAGGACAGCGCGTGCCACTTGGGCGCGATCCGTGCGTCGCGTCAGGCCGAACAGCACTCCCCGGGCGTTGGGATCCGCGTGCGGCGACCGCTCACCCGTGAGATACGGGAGAAAGATAAGCCCTTCAGCGCCCACTGGAGCGCGCGCGGCCTCTGCGCAGATAAGCTCATAGGGATCGCGACCGAGAGCGCCCGCGACAACCTTCTCTGGCTGACAAAACGTATCGCGATACCACTGAAGCGAACCGCCGGCGGAGAGCATGACACCCATAAGGTGCCACGCTCCCGGCACCGCATGGCAAAACGTGTGCAGGCGAAGCTGCGGATCTACGACCGGATGATCGCTGTATGCAAAGACGACGCCGGAGGTACCGACCGTCGACGAGACGATCCCGGACTCGACAATGCCGTTACCGACAGCTCCTGCCGCCTGATCGCCGCCTCCCCCGACTACAGGCGTTCCAGGCGACAGCCCTGCCGCGCCGGCCGCGAACTCTGAGATCCGACCCGAGATCTCCGGTGATTCCGTCGCCCTGGGCACCCAGTCCTCCGGAATGCCAATGGCGTCAAGCATCTCCGCAGACCAGACGCGTTTGCGTACGTTGAACAACGCGGTGCCGGACGCGTCCGAAACTTCGGTCGCGAACTCGCCGGTGAGCCGTAATCGGATATAGTCCTTCGGCAGCAGCACCTTGCGAACTCTGGCATAGTTCTCCGGCTCGTGATTGCGCAGCCAGACGATCTTGCCGGCCGTAAATCCGGTTAGAACCGGATTCGAGATAAGATCGACCACGCGCTCCTTGCCAACGCGTTCGGTGATCCATGCGCACTCCGCTTCGGTCCGCTGATCGTTCCATAGGATGCAGGGACGAATGACGTCGTTGCTTTCGTCAAGGAATACAGCGCCGTGCATCTGCCCCGAAAGCCCGATGCCGGTAATCTCTCGCGGCTCGACTCCGGACTGTTGCAGCACAAGTCGTGTCGTGCCGCATACGGCAGTCCACCAGTCAGCTGGGTCCTGCTCACTCCAGAGTGGACGCGGAGACGTGAGCGGGTACTCGAGGCTCGCCCGAGCGACTACACTGCCGGTCTCTGCGATCAAGACGGCTTTTGTGCCACTCGTACCGACATCGATACCCAGCAGGTATGACATGGCCATGTCTCCTTTGTGGCCGCACATTGCCGTTCAGCCGCGCAGCGGCGCACCCTCATCGTCGACTTCACTCATTATAAGAAGGGCAATCCGTAATGTCAACATATGGGTCCCCTCCCCGTATGAACGGCACCATTCGCCAAGAAGTGACTCCGAGAATGCAACAGCGCCACTTCGCCTGCGTATATGAAGTCACACATCGATAACTTTGCGTGCTCGGTGTCGTCTACAGTTTATCTGGCCCAATGATCACCACCGCAGTGTGCGACGCCAATCCGGCGCAGGAGACCTGACTATGGTTACCACGATTCTCGCTAAGAGTCGATTTCAAACATTAGGCGCTCTCGTCGCGCTCACCTTTGCCACGACATTACCCTCCCTGGCCGCTACTGCGACGCAGGATCCCGCCCAGCCTGCCGCACCGCAGGGCCAGGCGGGCCAACCGGCGACGCCTGCCGATCCTGGTGCGCGCCAGGGTCGCGGTGGTTTCGGCAATCTTGCGGCGCGGATGCCATTCGCGGTTGGCCAGGTCACCGGAGGCGATCCGGCGACCGGTACGGTTATAATCAGCTCCCAATTTGGCGGAAGCCAGACCATTCACGTATCAAACGACATACGGATCGTCGCACTGGTACAGATCGACGTGTCAAAGATCAAAGTGGGCGACACCGTGCAGGTTCAGGGAGTTCCACGCGAGATTACCGCAAATACTATAACCGCCGGTGAGCTTCCAGATTTTCTGACAATGGCAATGAGAGGTGGAAGAGGCGGCGCTGTCACCAACGGGGTTATCCCGGGTGGCGTGCAGGCAGACCCGAACGCGCAGGCGCGTCCGTCACAGCCACAGGCGTTCGCGTCGGCTACCGGCAAGGTAACACAACTCCAGCCATTAACGATAGCGCTTTCCGACGAGGTCTCGATCGCGCTGAAGCTTGGACCGAACGCGAAAATCATGAAGCTGATGCCCGGTACCATCAATAACGTCAACCTTGGAGATACGGTTTTCGCGTCGGGCCAGGCCGGAGCGGACGGAACCTTTGCGGCGACCGGCCTCGGCATTAACGTCGATGCAATTGCCGGTATGCCTGGTATGCGCGGTTTCCGCGGAGGATTCGGCGGCGGACCTGGCGCCGGAGGATTCGGTGCAGGCGGATTCGGGGGCCGAGGCGGTCGAGGCGGCCGTCGCGGGAACGGCCAGGGGGGAGCAGGCGGAGGCAACTAACCTCCTGCCCCACCTTGGCGTATCGAGTATCAGCGCCGGCAGGGAGGATCCTCCTCTCCGCCGGCGCAACGCGTTTGGACCGTATAGCATCAGACTCAAAATTAGGCGCTGCGCGACATTACGCGGGCAGGAATTCACAGGATTAACGAGAATCTCCTTCTGCGGTGAGACGTAGCGCCGAAGAAAAGACCGCAATTCGCTGCCAGCAACAGAGCCGATCAACCCATCAGAAAGGGTTCCCTCCACCTATGATGCGCCGGTATAACTTCCCATTGGATACTTCCCGAATAGAGTCTATGAGCACTCGACGGAGTCCTGCTGCCGGTGTATCGCGAACTTGCGGCATTCTATTGCACACTCGGTCGTTCCCCTCCCACCGTGGGCAATCGCGATTGCAGATGGCTAAAGCCGCCTTCCCCTCTGCGACGCCCCGACGGACCGGGTATCGCCGGACGATCGATGCGTCAGGTTCTGCGGTCCCGTCGGAGCGGGATACCGCGCGTTCCGTGGCCGAGACGAAACCAGAACCCGACTTCTCCTCAATTCTGGCAGGTAAGCGTGTCGCGATTTGCGAGGACGAGGGAATCACGCAACTGCAATTGAGGCGTATTATGACTCGGGCCGGTCTGAGCGTTGTCGGCGTCGCTGGCGACGGACGAGCTGCCGTGGAGCTTGCTCTCAGAGAGCGGCCCGACCTGATACTGATGGACATCAATATGCCGCTGATGGACGGCCTGCAGGCTGCGAAGGAGATCCTGTCGGAGTTCCAAGCGTGCGTGGTACTGCTGACGGCATATGGCGTCGAGGAGTACAAGATCAGGGCAGGAGAGATCGGCGCCTGCGGATTTATTGTTAAGCCCGTGACGGCCCAGAGTCTCATTCCACAGCTGCGAGAAGCATACGCCAGGTATCACAGCCTCGCCGAATAAAGACCATCCACGCTCTCCTGAACTGTCTAACACCAGGGCCTCTCGCGCTTCGCGAGAGCCCCGTCTTACAGCTTTGCGAGAGGACCGCGGATCATTTGCGACGTCGCAGCAATCCGAGGCCGCCGAGGCCAAGCAGACTTCCCAACCCGACCACCGTACTCATCTCAGGAACGGCGCTTGCGCTGTTCACGTTTACGTTGTCCAGAATCGCGCCGACGTTGTCGCCACCGGCATTCTGGAAGCTCAACACCGATCCGGGACCGCTAACGGTGACATTGGAAACCACGACGGTCACCAATGGGTCCGAACTTGCCACGGTGAACGTATGGGTGTAGTTTCCCAGGGAGACGGTGACATCGTTCGAGTCTCCGCGCTGGGAGCCACCGAGATCGAACTGGAGGTTGTAGGTTCCGGCGGCGAAGGTATTGTTCGTCGCCATGAGGCCGGCCTGACCTGTAGAGCCGTCCAGGTCGACGTAGAGGCCGTTGCCAGGATAGAAGTCGAAGAATCCGTTTCCGATCAGGTCCACCGTGCCACCGGTTACGTTTCAGTTCGCGAACGCGTTGTAGTTGAGCGCTCCCACTCCGCCGTTCTCCGCGTTGAAGTTGTCTGTAAACGAGCTCGCGAGAGCGGGTGTTCCAATGGCCGTGACGGCCAGGAGTGCGAGTCCGAGGCTGAGTTTGCCAAGCAGTTTCAAAAAGGCCTCCCATTGACGCGACATGTGGACGCGAAGACTGACGTCTCACGCCACCGTGTTCAGCGGGGCCACAAGAAGACTCACCTAGAAATACATCTCTTACAACGCCGCGTCAACTGGCCGTTCGTTGTCTTTCGCGGTGGAGCAAGCGCGAACTCCCGTAGTTCATCGCCGCGGGCAGGGTCGCGCCCTCAAGTGGCTCTTCACTGTTACTACCAATCAACAAGTATGATGCGGTACAAGAACTGGGCCAGGACGAGCAGTAATTATTCCTACCCACAATAACCTGGTGGTATTCACTGGACCGCTGGATTGGTTTGACTACGCTCACGGACCGAACCTGGCCCGAAGGAAATTCTGTGCGACTGCCCCAAATCAAAAGAGCGTCCCTGGGCGATAAGTTCGCTGGGACGCTCGACATAACCACAAGGGCGGCTGGCGGGGATCGAACCCGCGACCTCCAGGGCCACAACCTGGCACTCTAACCGACTGAGCTACAGACGCCGCAACCAGAACGCTATTCTACCGTAGCCCAGACGTCTTTGTCAATTCCGATCAGGGCTTCGATGCGGCCGCGGACTCTGGCATAAAAGTCACGCTCTTGAACACGATCTCGACCTCCTTGCCGTCCGTAGGCGGCTTGCCGCGAAACAGCCAGAGGTTGATGTGCAGCGGGATCGGCTTCTGCCCAATGGCGCTTCGAAACGCCGCCGGCTCGAACAGGTATCGGGAAATCTCGGATCGGTCGTCGTCCCGGTGGCCGTTCATACTCTGAAACAGAATGCTGCGGTCCGACCACGTAAACCGATGCGTCGTCTCCGGTCCATCAAGAGCGAACTCGAAGGTATGCGATGTCTGCTTCACTCCCTTTTCCGCCGGCCAGATCGTGAAGTTTCCATTCGGCGCGGTCGGGATCGCCCATCGCGCGAACTCGATGTCGATCTCGTTGGTGCCGTCCCCCCCAATATCGCGTGTCGGATAGTTGAACAGGCCAAGGACCACGTTTCGGTCAAGCTTATCGATCCTGCCGGTGACTTGAAACTGATACCGTCCGAATCCAAGCCGTTCGGTGGTTGTAATCTCGGCGCATTGCCACTGGCCGTCTCTATTTGCGAGCTTCATGTGCAGCTTGCCGCTGTCATCGACCCACACCGACGAGCGGCTCCAATAATTTGGTCCGGGACCGCCGTGGTCCCCGTCCCTTACGGTCCACTCCCGGCCGCTAAACTTGATCGTTTTCTCCTGACCCACAGTTTGCACCGCGCCGCAGGCAAGAAGGACTGCCGTCGCCAGCGACAATCTCACTCGTAGCTTCCCCATTCGGACCTCCATGGTCGATCGCCGACAAGAAGACATAAAGGATCTGTGAGGGCGGATCTGCGTTCGGCCCGCCAGCGTCCAATTGAGTTCCCTGCCTCGGAGGGGCCTTTGGTCAAGGGCCCCCGAGCGCAGACGTTTACGTCGTCGCCCGCGTCGGTATTCGTAGCCCAACGCACTTGCGCGGCATCAAGGACGTTCGATGCGCTCTACTGCTTTCGGTGGTACACTCCTGGGCCAAGGGAGTAGACGTAGCTTCGCGGGTCCTTGCCGGTTAGCGGCACGAGCGTGAGCATGGTCCTATCATCGTTGATGGACCACTTCATCTTTACGCTCCACGGTTGACCAGAATCCGGACCTTCGCCATCGAAGTCGATTGAGATTTCATCGGCCGTCGCAGTCCACCGAAGGTCATAGAGCTTCTTACCATTCGAATCGAACTCTCCCGTGCCGTCACCGCGAAACACGTATGCCGTCGTCAGACTGCTCGCGGCGGAGCCGTCAGCCGTTACGTTGTCCGTCGCGCTCCACGTGCCGTCCAGATCTTTCGCGTCGGGCGCTCGCCTCTTAGGAGACTTTTCCGGTTTCACTGTTGGGTCCGGCGAGTCCGGGTTCGTGCCCGTGGCGACTGTGCCGGACTGCTTCGGGCCCACCTTAATTTCGCCCGGAGCGGGCGCAGTCGGCGGCGCTTGCGCTAGTTGTGCGCTCGTGGTCGGCGGAGCTGGCGATGGGATCGGGGCGGTAACGACGGGAAGGCCAAAGATGCGCTGCAGCCAGGGCGGCGAAGCCATCGCGCGCTTTGTCGCCCCGACGCCACCGTAGAAGCCGAGACCCAGCCCGAATACCAGCATCACCAGGCCGAAGGGAAACTGGCGACGCCTTTGCGGTCGACCCGTGCTTGGCGGCGAGGATACGGAACCTGTCATTATCTTCTACCTCTCATGCCGTCGGTCGCCGGAGGGCTGTCGGCACTTTGCCGACATGCGCATCTATCACCCGACCTTGACACAAGGCTGACGAAGGGCCAACCGCTTTCGTTTCAGCGGTTGTCCACCGCGGCCGTTACTCCATGGTCTCCTGAATCGCTCGAACGACACCGGCCAGATCCGGAAGAACTGCGTACTCCAGTATAGGATTATACGGTATAGGAACGTCCTTCCGCGCGACCAACTGCGGGGCCGAAAGAAGTAGGTTGAACCACTCGGATCGAGACGTGATCTCCGCAATAATGCACTGACCGAATCCTGTCGTACGGGAGTCCTCGTGGACGACTACCAGCCGTCCCGTCTTGCGCACTGACGCGGCGACGGTATCGTAGTCGCACGGCGTAATCGAGCGCAGATCGACGATCTCAACCGACACTCCATTATCCGCGAGTCGGCCGGCGGCTTCGTCCGCCAGCTCGAGGCAGTTGCCCCACGACACTACGGTGACATCCGTGCCCTCGCGGCGGATCTGGGCCTTGCCAAATGGAACCGCCGGGCTAACGTCCGGATACGTCAGCCGCTTGCGAAAGATGTGCTTCGGCAAAAGATAAAGCGTCGGGTCTGTTCCATGGATCGCCGTCCATAGCAGCCCGGCCGCATCCTCCGGAGTTCCGGGAATGACGACGTTGAGGCCGTGGACGTGCGACCAGATTCCCTCATTGCTCTCGCTATGCCAGAGGCTTCCACCCGGCAGATAGGCCCCGTACGGAGCCATGACGACCATCGGGCAGGACCAATCGCCACAGGTACGCCACCGGAGCGAGCTAACCTGGTTCATCAGCTGGTTGAGCCCAGGGCCGATGAAGTCGATGAACTGCACCTCGAAGACCGGCATCCATCCCGTCGCGGCGAGGCCGACCGCGGTCCCGAGGATCGTGGCCTCCGCCAGCGGTGAGTTCATCACGCGCGTGGGAAACCGGTGAGACAGGCCCTTAGTGATACCGAACACGCCGCCCTTGGGGTCCGCGATGTCTTCACCGAACATAATGACCTGGTCATTCTGCTCCAAAGCGCGCTGTAGTGTCATATTTACGGCCGTAACCATGTTGGTGGGTGCGTCAAATCCTACCGGCGGGCACTCCGGCGATGAGACCGGCCCGAACAAGGAACTCTCCGCCGTCTCGGGCTCGGGATCTTCGTCCGCCTCGGCGGTACGATAGTCCGCGTCTACGCGTCTCGCAATATCCGCGAGTTCCGCCTTCCACTCGTCCTCGGTCATCATCCCTTCGGCGATGAGACGGTGAGCGAGGAGATCGATCGGGTCACGGCCGAGATCCGCGGCGAGGTCAACGGAGGAGCGGTATACGCGCTGATCATCGCTGCTGGTGTGCGAGCAGAGCCGATCGAGATCGCACCAGAGTACCGTCGGCCCTCCGCCGGTTCGGGCCTGCAGGATCGCCTCTCCGGCCGCTTCGTAGACGGTAGCGGCATCCCGCGCATCGATATGCCGAAGGCAGCGTTCGCCAAGAGCGCCTAGCCGGTAAGGGAAGAGATGCTCGGTTGGAGTACTGATACCGAACCGGTTATCCTCCACCGCGTATACTATGGGCAGCGATTCTTGAAGCGCAAATGCGACTGCTTCATAGAATTCGCCCTCGCGAATCGCCGCATCCCCCACCGTACATACGACGACTCTATCCGAACCCTCTAGTTTTGCGCCCCACGCTGCTCCCGCGGCTGGGAGACATTGAGATGCGGTCGGAGTAGCGACCGAGAAAATGTTTCTGGACCGGTCGCTGAAGTGCCCCGGCATCTGGCGGCCGCCACTGCTGCTATGGCGCTTGGCGAAGTATCCCAGGGCAAGGTCGTAGTTCGTAATGCCGCGGGCCAGGACTAATGCCCTGTCGCGATAGTAGGGAAACAGGTAATCGTCAGTGCGCATCTGGTACGCTACGGCCCCCAATGCCTCATGCCCCATACCGGACACCTGGAACCAGCCCTTGCCCTGACGCAGCAGGATCCCTTCGCGCCGATCACCCTCGCGCGAGAGCGCCATCAAGTGCAATAGCTCCCTCAGCGGCAATTCGGCGCGAAGTGGTGATATTGCCAAATCCATCTGCCACACTCCTATATTCCATGCCGGTCTCCGGGTCGGAGCCCGCCGGGGCGCAGTCTCATGAACCGCGCATGCATCAGTATACGTTACGGATCGCGGTTTCCTCGCGATCGCTGATGGAGGCGAGAATCTCCGTCGTCAACCTGTCACCATCACCGGGTAAGATCGTCTAAGGCAACATAGACGAAAGGCAGCCCAACTCCATGTTCCACACAGCTCCACACAAACTACAATCCCATTTTTGCGAGCGCGTTCAGGAACCCGCCAGCGGGGGCGGGGCAGTCGGGCGGAGCCTGTGGAGGTCCGCTGCATGGAGGCAGATTGCGAAGAGCGCTGTCCGTTGGATTACGCTTGCCACTGTCTGCGGGCTAGTGGCTGGAATGCCTCCAGAAATCGCGGCGGCAGGGCGGAGCGCGCCACCTCGTAAGGTGGCAGTAACTCCGCGACGGGGCCGCGATACCCGCGTGATCGACGATGGCTGGACGTTCAAAACCGATCCGGGAAATACAGGTGAGGCGAGTGGCTGGGCAAAAAGCCCGCCTCCCGAAGCAAAGCCCATATCGATTCCGTCGCTCTGGACGACCTCGGCGGCTCCCAACTACTCAGGCGCTGCCTGGTATTGGAGGATCATCGAACCTCCCGCAGCATGGAAGGGCCAGACCGTACGGGTTCGGTTCGAAGCCGCGTCAGAGCGCGCGACGGTATGGTGTAATGGGCAGCGACTAGGAGAACATCGTGGAGGCGCGACGCCGTTCGATTTCAATGCTACCACGCAGCTGAAGGTCGGCGCCAGGAACACACTTGCCGTTCGACTTGAAGGTCGTGCAGATAGATCGGCGGGAATCTGGCAGAACGTCGTTCTCATGGCGCACGATGAGGCGTTTATCGTCGATATCTTTCCAGACGGAGGTCCGCTTGGCAATCTGCGAGCGGATGTCGAAATAAACAATACGAGTGATAAGAGCGGCGATGCGGAGCTGGACGCACGTGTAGCTGCCGTCGATGCCCCGACAGTCGCCATAAAATCCAGCGGTCAGAACCTCAGCTTAACGCCGAGCCGCAATGTCACCACGATGGTCGTCAACGTACCGGTCAAGCGACTGACTCCCTGGGCGCCCGATTTTCCCACGCTTTACCGTCTCGAGCTAGTCTTCCATCAGGACAAAGACGTTCTCGATACCGACGAGACGGTTTTTGGCTTCCGTGAGCTTGGATGGAAGAACGATACGATCACCGTCAACGGTACCGAGTTCGTTCCCAGCGCCTCAGCCATGGTTGGAGCTCATGCTTTGGTAACTTCGGGAGCGCCGGAGCGCGAAGCGGTTCGCGGCTTGCTGCGGAAGCTGAAGGCATCGCGTTTCAACGTCGTCTACGT
Organism: Chthonomonadales bacterium; assembly: GCA_038211235.1. Lineage (GTDB taxonomy): Bacteria > Armatimonadota > Chthonomonadetes > Chthonomonadales > Chthonomonadaceae > DATGJU01. The sequence goes on from JBBQVV010000144.1 coordinate 12,203, forward strand.
TGCAGCGCCGCAGCCTGCCGTGCTGGCGATTTCGGATCAAGAGGGAATCATGGTGGTTGAGGGCCCCCGGCCCGAAAGCCAGGGCACCGAAGCCGTACAGGAGCTTGAGGACCTCGTCCGGCGTGACCGGTCACACCCGTCCATATTGGCGTGGAACCTGGGCAACCTCGGGGACATTGCAGCAGCCGCGGTCCGGCGGCTCGACTCCACCAGGTTCATGGTGATAAGATCGGCCGACGGAGCGAGGCTCGTTCCGCCGCGTTCCGAAGATATGAAGCCGGTACCTGCGCCAACCGGCCTAATCCCGCGATGAGCTCCGCCCTGAGGATTCTGACCCTTAACTCGGTGCGCGGACTCCCGTATCCCCTACGGCAACGACGGCATATACCGGCTCGGCATGAACCTCTGGAGGAGTGGACTCCTCTGGGAGCCGATACGAGAGGACGCTGCTCACTCCAGGGTCGCGCATCGTAATGCCATACCAGTTTGGAGCTGCCTCCATCGTTGTCGGATTGTGCGTAATGAGAAGGAACTGACTCCGCGCGCTAAATTCGCGGACGAGTTGAACGAACTTCTCCACGTTGGCGCCGTCCAGCGGCGCGTCTACCTCGTCAAGCAGAACGAACGGACTTGGCCGCACCGCGAGGAACGCAAACAACAGCGCCGTGGCCGTGAGCGCACGTTCTCCGCCTGAGAGCAGCGAAAGGTGCTGCGCCTTCTTGCCAGGTGGCTGCACCACCACATCGATGCCGGTCTCGAGGATGTCATCAGGAGAGGTAAGCAGTAACTTGGTCGAACCGCCGTCAAAGAGCCTCACGAAGATTCTGTCGAACTCGATCCGGACGGCCTCAAACGTCTCAATGAAGACGCCGCGCGTACTATCGTCGATCTCCTCGATTGTCCAAAGCAAGGACTCGCGGCTCCGTTCTATGTCCGCGCGCTGCGTTGTCAAGAAATCGTAACGGTCGGTGAGTCGATCGTACTCGTCGACGGCTCCCGTATTCACCGGCCCCATCGCACGCAGTTCGCGTCGCAGCCTACCAACCTCCATGGCCGTTCCGCGGTCGATCTGCGTATCGACGGGACGTGCAAGGGCCTCCTCACGCCCGATGCCGTACTCGTCCTGGAGCCGCTCGACTGCCTGGGCGACCTGCACCTCTAGCCGAGCCAGTCGAATCTCAGTTTCGTGAAGACTCTTCGTGACGGCGACGCGGCGTTGATTGATCTCTCGCAGGCCGGCGCTTGTCGCCTCGCCGGCTGCCACAAGCGCCTGCCGGCGCTCACCTGCCGAGCGGACCACTTCCTCCTCCTCGGCGAGCTGAATGCGGCTCTCGCGCAGTTCAGCGCTAAGCCTCTGCCGCCCGGATCTCGCGTGTTCACCAGCCATTTCGGCGTCGGCGCGCTGACCGAGCTTTGAGGTCCGCTGCCGGTCGAGCGCCGAAAGTGACACACGATCCGCCGCGAGAGTGCGCGTCAGGCCCTCCGCCCTCTCGCGCAGGCGGCTCAAATCGACTTCCAGGGCGACCGCGCGGGATCGGCAGCCGTCGCGTTGGACTGCGAGGCTGCGAGCCTGTTCGCTAATAACCGAGTATGCGTCCTCGACGCTCTCATTCTCCGCAAAACCGATCGCGACATCGTTCCTGAGTCGCTCAGCGTCCTGTCGAAGTGAGATCAATGTCCCGGCAATAGAAGCCTGGGCTTCGGTCCGATCGCGCAGATCGTGGGCGAGACGCGCCATCTCACGCTCAAGTATTGATAGCGAGGCATCGGCGGCTGCCGACGCGGTGGCCAAAGCAGCGTCCTCGCGCGCTCCGTTCGCCCTCGCTAAGTCGAGCTCCTCGAGCTCATGGTCAACGCGTCCGACCTCCTCCATTCTCTGCGCAACGTCCTGCTGCAGAGCGGGAATCGTCGCCCTAAGATCGTCGATCTCACCCTTGCGCCCGACCAGGTGGGCGCCTCGGCCCTGAAGCGACCCTCCCGTCAAGGCGCCGCCAGGCGAAAGCAGCTCGCCGTCGTGTGTTACGATCTTGCTCCATCCGGACATTCCACGCGAGGTTGCAATCGCAGCATCCATATCCGAAACGACAAGTGTCCTCCCGAGCAGGAGCTGAACCACCGGCCGGTATTGGGGATCGCATTGGACGAGGTCCGCGGCGTTCTGGGCATCGGGCCCTTCCGCTCTCGATCCGCGTCCGGCCGGCTCAAGCCGGCCCGCCGGGCGCAGCAACGGAAGCGCGAGAAACGTGGCGCGACCGGCTCGGTTCTGCTTTAGCCACTCGATCGCCTCCTTCGCCTCCGCCTCCGTCGCAGTTACGATGTCCTGCAGGCTCCCTCCTAACGCAACCTCTATCGCGACTCGATACGGCTCCGGTACCGACAGCATATCGACGACCGCGCGATACTCGCCCCGCAGCTGTCCGCGCCGTGCTGCGTTCAAAACGGCGCGAACGCCCTGGTAGAATCCGTCGTGATTCTCCTGGAGTTCGACCAGGGTCGATAGTCGCGACGATCGCTCAGCCACGATTCGACGGGATTGATCCAGCGAACCACGCGACGCGCTCTGGGCTGACATGAGATCCCTCTGGAGATGATCTCGCTCTTCGCGCCGTAGGGATAGCGCTAACAGCTGGCGATGACACTGTTCGCAGCTCTCCTTCGCAGTCGTGGTTCGCTGTTCTGTCTGGAGTATCGCCTCAGACAACTCAGACGTCTCCAGCGCCAGGCGGTCGGATCGGGCCTGCAGGTCACTGCAGCGGACGTCAGCCGCCCGCAACGCGGCATCGCGCTCCGCTCTGTGCTGAGCCATCCGGACTCGTTCACTCTGACGCTCGTCTGCTCGGCGTAAAGCCTCACGCAGCGCAGTCTCCAGTTCGATCAGTTCGGCCTTTCGCGCCGACCAGGCGTCACTCTGTTGCGT
>JBBQVV010000145.1:0-15033 GCA_038211235.1 Chthonomonadales bacterium
GCAACGCCCCTTACGCTGCCACCGGAAAGGGATACGGCACCCTTAGGGGCAGACGCAATCGCAGACATTCAGTTTTGCAAGCAGAGCAACCTGCGCCGCAAAATCGTGATTATTCATCACGCTTCTAATGACGAGCTTACAGGAGTTGAGCGCCTTGGGCGTGGGTTTCGTGTCGCTAACGGAGGCATTGGATCTGACAACGCCGATGGGGCGGGCCATGGTGGGAATGCTAGCGGTGTTCGCTGAGTTCGAGCGCGATGTTTTACGAGAACGAGTGAAAGCCGGAATCGCCCAAGCCCGCAAAGACGGCAAACCGCATGGACGTCCGACGACGATAGCTCACCAGAAAGATCGCATTCAGGAACTCTACGCGCAGGGGGTGAGCAAAGCGCAGATTGCGCGCGAATTGGGTATAGCCAGGACATCCGTACGCAGATTGTTGGGAGATCCCGCAGAAAGAGGAGAAACATGAGGCCGCAATGCCAGAGGGTTTACCAACTCAAAATCGTGTTGCAAGACATCCGTCCGCAGATCTGGCGGCGCGTCCAGGTTCCAGCCGACATTCGGTTAGGCCGTCTTCATCTGGTCTTTCAGTTCGCGTTGGGTTGGACCAACTCGCATCTGCACTCCTTTGCATTTGACGGCGTCCAGTACACGATGCCCTATGAAGAAGGGGCTCTGGAGGAACTGCAGATGGAGGACGAACGGAATTTGAGCTTGGAGGATCTGGTGAAGGCGGCCAAAACTCGGTTCGGATACGACTACGACTTTGGGGACAGCTGGCACCATGAAGTTATGGTCGAGAAAGTTCTCTCTGCCGACCCTGCCATCCGTTACCCCATCTGTCTTGCTGGCACTCGTGCTTGTCCGCCGGAGGATTGCGGTGGGGTCGGGGGGTACGCCGAACTGCAGAAGGTCCTTAAGAATCCGAAGCATCCTGAGTATCCGGACATGAAGCTATGGGTGGGGAGGCGATACGACCCCGAAGCGTTTGATCTGGAGCGTATCAACAAAGCGTTAAACCGTTTGCGCGTATAGATCGACTCGGTGCCAGAACTTTATGGCCCAAAAATGAAGGAATCGTTGTCGTACCCCGTCTTGACTTGTGGTCACTTTGTCGCCGAAATTACCGAGTACCAGACGGACACAGCGGCCGGTCAGGAGGTTTGTTACTCTTTGCCGGCCGCTGCGTTGACGAGATCGGTGGCTTCATTGCGTAAAATTGTCGTCGACTTGGTTCGTCCTGGTCTGCCAGGCTATGGGTGATACACGTACGCGTCATTCAGCGTCTGTTGGACAGTGGGCTCCCAACGCAGGCCTCCCGTGAGCAGCACCGTGCCGTCTGCGAGGGCGACGGCACTCTGCTCGTGCCGGGAGACGGGCAGCGATGCGGTCGCCGTGAACTTGCCCGTTACGGGATCGAACAGATCCGCGGACGCCACCGTGCTGCCCTTGACCGAGCTCCAGCCGCCCGTGATTAGCACACGGCCATTTGCGAGCAGCGTTGCCGTATGATCCATGCGCGTGTCGTTCATTGTCGAAGAAACGGGAGTAAATACGCCCGTAGTGGGGTCGTATATCTCAGCCGACGCAAGCGTCGCGCCTCGCATTAAACTATAGCCACCCGTGATCAGTATGCGGCCATCGGCCAGCGTTGTGGCGGTGTGCCTGAACCGGGCCTCCACCATGTTCTGGCCGGGAAGCCATACGCCCAATACCGGGTCGTAGAGCTCCGTGGTCTGAAGCGAGACGTCGTTGTAAGTTCGTCCGCCGGTGACTAATACGCGCCCGTTGGCGAGCAGAGATGCGCCGTGGCCGAAGCGGGGCGCCGCCATGCTGCCGGTGAGCGAGAACGTGGCCGTTGCAGGGTCGTAGTACTCCGCCGTGTTGAGAATGAGATTGTTGCTGAAGCCGCCCGCAAAGAGCGCCTGGCCGCTTAGCAGTTTGGTTCCCGAGTGCTGTTCCCGCGCGAACAGCATACCTCCGGATACAGACATCCACTTTCTAGTAGAAGGGTTGTACACCTCGGACTTGGCGATTGTCCCGTAATGTCCGCCGCTGTACCGGAAGCCGCCGGCGGCCAGCACCTTACCGCTGTCCAGAAGCACGGGTGGAAAGAAGCTCCGAGTGTCGATCATGTTTCCTGTGCGGGTGAATTTCGCCGTGGACGGATTGAAGTCGTCCGTCAGTTGCGTAGTCTGGCCAGCAGGGCTGGTGCGACCTCCTATCACAAGCACGTCATTCCCGATACGAATGGCGCCGTGAGCGTCGCGGGGCGTGCTCATCGCACTGATCTTCGTCCACGTTCCCTGGCCCTGCGCGGCGCCGGTAATCAATTGAGAGCCAATCAGGCTCATTGCGAGAATCCGCATAGCCTGAGTTAGTGTCCTTTGCATAGGTTTCCTCCATGTCGAGAGTCATTCCTCAGACTGAGGTCTCAACTCCAGACCTCAGTCGGCACGAAGACGGTCCCAATCTTCCCTTGGTTCCAACGTGTTACGATTTGGTACCATCCTCGCAAGGCAAGGCGAAGCCGATAGCTCCTCGTCTGACAGTAAGACCTAGCAGGCACACGACCAATTTGGCGGGCACGCCGGGCAATACCGCACGTGAGCCGGTTGACGGCCGATACACTGCCGCGTAGGAGTGTGGGCTGCCGGGATGCTGCATGGACTGCTCGAGGGATCGCCGGCCTATTCGAAGGCGGACTTGCACGCGCTTCTGCCGGCGATCGCGCCGACAGAAGCTATCCCGACCCGGCGATCAGGGGAAGATATCGTCAGGCGTGTTTCCCGTAACGGAACTGTTCGTAAGCGTAAGCGTGCCGAATAAGTTGTAAATGCCGCCGCCCCGAAAACCTGCGGTGTTATGAGAGACGGTGCTGTCAATGAGCGTCACAGAGCCGAGTACGTTGGCAATGCCGCCACCAGAAACACCAGCGGTGTTGTTGATGACGGCGCTGTTCGTGAGCATCAGCGAGCCGGCTCCATTGAAAATGCCGCCGCCGCGGTCACCCGCAATGTTGTTGGTGACGATGCTGTCTATGAGCGTCGCATTGCCTCCACGGCTGTAAATGCCGCCCCCGGTACCAGCGCTGTTATTGGTAACGGTGCTGTCTATGAGCGTCAGCGTGCCGAAGTTGAGAATGCCGCCACCGCGGTCACTGTTGCCGTTCTGGATGGTGAGGCCCGTAAGGGTCAATTCCCCGCCAAGGTTGCTGAAGACGCTGCCTGCCCCCCCGCCATCCACGATGGTTTTCGCCGGTCCCGCCACGCTTGTGATGGACACCGTATCGCCTGCAGGTATCACCACATTCTCGTGGTAGGTTCCTGGCGTGACGCGGATTTGCGAACAGCCGCTGTCGACGGCTTGCTGAATGCTGGAATGGGGGTTGTGGGCTTCCACGGTACACCCGCGCGAATCGGCCTGAGCGGGTGCGGAGGACGTGCCCAGAAGGGCGAATAAGGCCATGGCGAGAACGGCGATGCTGAATTTGCGGTGTTGCATTTTGTACTTTCCTTTCGAAAGCCGGCGGGTGTGCCGGCTAAGTGCCTACGTCTGGTTCTTATCGAGATTTAGGTGTCAGGTGCCCGCTCTAGTTGGTAGGCTTCAGCAGGCAGGCGCGGTTTGAACCAGTCTTCGTAGTGCCGCTGCCGATGATCCAGCCTGAGTCGTTGATCCCTTTTGCATTCACGAGGCGGGTTACGGTGACCGTGGTACCGGAGGGGATTGTGATGCTGCACTTGTTCAGGTCATAAAAGTAGTAGAGGAGCTTCCCCGCTGCGTCTCGTTTCGGCTGCGCCGTCACCGTGTCCAATTGCAGTTGCCAGAGGCACGCGGCCCGGACCGAGCTGGTCTTGTAAGTCACCTGTCCGACGATCTGGCGCCTCATGTTCGGAGCGCCGCTGGACAATGTTGCGTTATTAGACCCATAGGCGATGGTTGTGCTGCCTGCGTCGGTACCGGTAAGGAGCGTTGTCAACGAATCCACGGTCCCATAGCTTGGAGCGGAGATGAAAGCAAAGCTGCCTGTCTGTCCGACCAGGATGCTGTCCTCGTTCATAGCATAGGGGTCGAGGGTCTGCAGGTCGAACGCCTGCGCCAAAGATCCGTCCGTGGCATTCCAGATACATGCGGCGTATACGACGTCACCCAGATATACGCCGGAGACTCGCCCGGCTGTGTTTACGACCAGGCTATCGTTCCACGGGTCGATCGGATTGTTCTCTGGATACCGCAACCGAGCTGCGGACACGATGTTCTTGTCCTGCATCGTCAGTACCGCGCCCACGAAATGCTTTACCGTCCCATCGGTATTCGTGAAGTCACCGACGCAGGCGACATAATAGTAGCCACTGGTGGGATCGGGGTTCGAAACAGATCTCCCCTCTGTCAGGACCCAGCCTGGCAGAAAGGCCTGCTTGAGGGGGTCGGCGTTGAGGTCGATAGGGCTCGCATACTGGCCCTTCAGCCAGAGCGTTGCTCTTGAGTTTCCAGATGTGTTCACGTACAGGTGGCTTGTCCCTGCCACGATTCCCACGTCGTTAATGTCCCGAGCGTCGCTGTGTGGCAAGCCCGAAAGCGGAGCGAGCGATTCGATCTTAGCTGGCGAGGTTCCCGCGGCCGGGGTCCAGACCCAGCCGAGGTAGGCAGTGGAAGAAGACGCAATCTGCGTTGTGCGGCCCGCGACCTGGCCGCCGCTGTTAATGGCCTCGGGAACGGACGCTTTGGCGTTCGTAAGCAGCGGGATGTCGGTTATCTGGAAGCTCAGGGCCGGCGTCCCGTTTTGCGCTGCGGCGGGCACAATTGTGTGGAGCGCGATCAGTGTCATCAACAATAAAGTCCTGAAACGGTTCATCTTCTCAAATCTCCTTGCGGGTGTAACAATGGGCGGGCGCCAATATTGCCGCCTCAGCATTTTGAATGTTAAGAATGGGATTGTGGGGTCGCACCGAGCATGGGTCCACTCCCGCGTTCGGCGGCGGGGCTCCCTGAGCAAGCGTGGCCAAGGAGATCACGGCGAGCACGACCACGCCACACAGCGACCGGACAGCGCGCTGTCGGTGCGAAAAAGATGGGAAGTTCATGCGAATTTCCTTTCGAGTTCGAATCCAGTCGAGTTATCAGCATAGGTCGTAAAACAAAGTGGCTGATCTCCGCCTGCTATGTATGCGCATACTCTAACAGGTGAGCGTTAGGGCAGCGGCAGGAGAACGCAAGGGATGCGCTAAATCCGGGAGGTCCACTTCGGAGGGAATCGATATCGAGAGGGCGCAAGGCAGCGGAGAACGATACTCTTAGGGTAGTCTGCCGGATGAAAGAGTTAAGACGAGGAGCAATAGATCAGGTGAAGTGGGCGGTCAGGACGGTTTCCCTGACCGCCCCTCGTTATTTTCGAGCTTTGCCGATGAGCGACTCGGCCTCTCGGCGTAGGACATGCATCTGCACTCTGGACTCCCACTCTCCATCGCCGGCACGCCGCCGGATTTTGCCGGCATCTCCAGCTGTACCGCCTTTGCCAGCCACGCCTTTGCTTCCGGAGCGTGACCAAGCTTCTGGTGCGTCGCCGCCTTCCAGTTCCCGATCTGAGCGTGGTTGTAGCCGATATCGAACAACGGCTGCGCCCTCAGTCGTATCGCAAACGCCTGCCACTCCCGCGGCGTCAGCACCCGCGCGGCGCTCGCCATGAAGTCGTCGGGATACTTCGTCTTGAGCGCATTCCACGCGCTGCGGTAGAAATTCGGTTCAACGGGCACGACGCCGCCGGCACTGTCGATTCGACGTCCGGCGAGCAGTTGGGTCAGCAGGATGAGATCCTCCATGGGTCGGTCATCCCGAGGCATGTCCCCGATGCGCACAAGATTGTCATTGCCCAGTGCCGGCATCTGCCGGCCGTCGGGACTGAATTCGGCAGCGGATGCCCCTCCGTCAAGCCTCAGAGGCGGAGTAATAGGCTCACCTGTGTTGGATCCCACACTCGCGCCAGTCCTGTAGTAAGGGAATTCACGTTGCCGCTAGCAGTGATCACGAACTCTCGGCCAGGGCTAAAGGCGACACTCAATACACAGGCTGGATGCTTCAGCGGTTAGGTAAGCGGTTTCCCGGTGGCCGCAGCTCATACGGTCGCTGTCCCATACCAACTGGCGGTCGCCACGAGCTTGCCATCAGGGCTAAAACAGGCATTTAGCACACCGTGGCGGTGCTTCAACGGCGCCCCCAGCGGCTGCCCCCTGGCCACTCGCCTGGAGCCAGGTCTTCGCCTGCTGCCGGATGATGTCTGCATCGGCGTGCGCCTCGACCGGCAGCTTCAGCGCCACCTGCGCCGCCAGGATCGAAGACCGCCGCTCGGCCAGCCACATTTCGCCAAAGGCACCCCGCCCTAACGGTCGAACCAGCGTGTACAGCCCGATGCTATCTCCGGGAGGAAACATGAATGGAGCGTCCTTTCAGTAACCCGCTTCAGCGACGGAACAACTCACGGCCCAATTATCCTAAAGATCTTTCATGCCGAGTAGTGTCACTTAATGTCAGAAAGAGCCCGGTTAAGATAGGTGAGAGCTTTCTCAAGAGTGCGATTGGTCCGCTTCTTTATGGCATCCCGCACATCAGTAATTCCAGCTTGAAGTTCTTTTTTGCTCGCATCCTTCAATGCCAGGTCGTATTCCTGTTTCGCTTTGGACCAGTCATCCTGAGTGGCGTAACTCAATCCGAGATTCAACCTCACGTATGTAAGTTTGGAGTCCTTCTCCAGCGCACTGCGGCTGCTCTTAATGGAATCGTATATATGGCCCGCCAAGTACTCGTACCAGCCAAGATTACCTAAAAACGTCGCGCTCCCAAGAGCTGGCCGAAGGCGGAGCGCCGATCTGTATACGGCTCCAGCCTCGACATATCGTTTGGAGTGAACGAGTGCCACCGCAAGCGACACTTGGCTGCTGCCTTCGTTCGCCTTCCACATCGCGGGTTTCCAGTCGTTTGGGTCGGAGAACCAGACTCTTGCCGGACCCTCGGGGCCGCCGCTTCCTGTGACGATGCGATTGCCTTCCGGCGAAAAGGCAACGGATGTGACCTGGCTCAAATGTCCCCTCAGTGTAAGCGTCTCCTTGCCTGTCGATGCGTTCCACACCTTTGCCGTATTGTCCCAACTTCCGGTGACGATGCGTTTGCCATCCGGAGAAAAGGCTGCGGATTTAACGCCGCCTGCATGACCTTTTAGCACAAGTATTTCGTTGCCTGTCGCCGCGTCCCAGACCCTTGCCGTGCCGTCCCAACTACCGGTGACGATGTGTTTGCCATTTGGAGAAAAGGCTGCGGAGACGACTTGGTCGGTATGACCTTTGAGTGTTAGGATCTCCGTGCCTGCCGCTGCATCCCAGACATGTGCTATGTAATCCGAACGTGCAGTGACGATGCGCTTACCATCCGGAGAAAATGCGACGGAAAATATCTCCTCTGTATGGTTTCCGCTCAGTTCTGCATGTCCGCTCAGTATAAGCGTTTCTGTACCTGTTGCAGCGTCCCCGACCCGTACCGTTTTGTCCCGACTTCCGGTGACGATGCGTTTGCCATCCGCGGAAAAGGCCACGGAAAATATCTCCTCTGTATGTCCCCTCAGAGTAAGCATTGCCTTGCCTGTCTCTGCATCCCAGACTATTGCGGTTTTATCACCGCTGCCGGTGACGACGCGTTTACCGTCCGAAGAAAAGGCGGCCGAGTTGACCCGGTTTGTATGGCCCTTGAGTGTAAGGGTTTCAGTTCCTGTTTCTGCGTCCCAGACCTTTGCCGTTTTGTCATCGCTGCTGGTGACGATGCGTTTACCATCCGGAGAGAAGGCCGCGGAAAGGACGGTGTTCGTATGTCCCATTAGTTCGAGGGTGTCATTGCGTGTCGCTGCGTCCCAGACCTTTCCCGTTTGGTCGTCGCTGCCGGTCACGACGCGTTTGCCATCCGGAGAAAAGGCGACACAGTAGACGCCGCCTGTATGGCCTTTCAGTGTAAGAATTTCCATACCTGTCGCCGCGTCCCAGACCTTTGCAGTACCGTCATAACATCCAGTGACGATGCTTTTCCCATCCGGAGAAAGGGCCACGCCTGACACACCGCTAGTATGCCCCTTGAGCGCGAGTATTTCCTTGCCTGTCGCTGCGTCCCAGATAATTGCCGTTTTATCGCCGCTGCCGGTGACAATGCGCTTGCCATCCAGAGAAAAGGCCACGGATAGGATGTTGTTCGTATGTCCCTTGAGCGACAAGGCTTCCTTGCCAGTCGATGCTTCCCAGACCTTTGCCGTGAAGTCTCCGCTTCCGGTGACGATGCGTTTGCCATCCGGAGAAAAGGCCACGGAGAAGACCCCAAATGTATGTCCAGATAGTGTAATAATCTCCTTGCCTGTTGCTGCGTCCCAGACCTTTGCCGTGAAATCATCACTTCCGGTGACGATGCGTCTGCCGTCCGGGGAATAGACCGCGGAGGTAACGCCCTGTGTATGCCCCTTGAGCGAGAGTATTTCCTTACCTGTCGCTGCGTCCCAGACCCTTGCCGTATTGTCCATACTTCCGGTGACAATGCGTTTCCCGTCTGGAGAAAAGGCCCCGGAGCGAAGGAAGCCTGTATGTCCAGTCAGTGTAAGGATCTCCTTACCTGTCGCCGCGTCCCAGAGCTTTGCCGTTTTGTCGACGCATCCGGTGACGATGCGTTTGCCATCCGGAGAGTAATTGACGGAGTAGATCCTGCTATTATGTCCTTTCAAAGTTGTAAGATCGAGGTGAGAGAGGCGGTTCCAGTAGCCCCACTCAAAGCTGCGGTCTTTGTAGTTCCTGGTCTCTTCCAGCAGATCAGGAATCGGGCCGACTTTACCGTCATCCCAATCGTGCTGGATCACATCCATGTCGGCAAAGTAGGATGTGCGGTCCGCACGTTCCGCGCTGCGATTTGCAAGTTCAGCTTTCGCCAGTGCTACCGCAGCGTTGTGTCGCGCATCGTTTCGCTGCTGGAAGGCAAAGGCAGCCAATCCGACCACCACCGCTAGGATTGCGCCCGCGAGCGCAAGGGTCCGCCATACGCCCCGGCGATATGCAGCCGCCTGCCTTCTCTTCTCCGCGTCCGGCATGTTTTGCGCCACCCAGGCCCGGTCGAAGACGTGCTGGTAGATACGGTTTCGGACCCGGAGAGAGCCGTCCACTGCCCGCACCGCACCTGCCAGCTTCAGCAGCCCGCACAGCGGGTTCGTTTCGTCATCGCGTACGCGTCGGTGGTCCCGCACCTGGCGGTACAAATCGAGCAGCGAAGCCAGGTCCGCTTCACTGCGCAGGAGTCGCTCGCGCACAAAGATCAGGTTGTCGTCCGACTCCCTGGCTCGGCGCGTCAGGAACAGTTCGCCGCACAGCCGGTCCACGCCCGCGATGTCATGCACGCTGTAGTCGCTGGCAATCGCCAGGCAGAGGCGCTGCGTCAGGTAGGGGTGGCCGCCTGTCCAGTAAAGGATTCGCAACAGCATAGCCTGCGCCTCCTCCCTGGAGCGGTCCGGGGAATTCGGGTCCCCCATCTCCAGTCCGACGGTAAGAATCTCTGCCTCTACGGGGGTGAAGTCGCCCAACTCGATGCGGCGGCCGACGTTGAACGGCGTGGTGCGTGTGTCCCGAATAAGGTCCGACGGCATCGCCACCCCTATCAGGCAGTATGTCAGCGGTCGATATTCGGGATCCTGCGTCCTGCGGTTGTAGCACTGCCGAATGGCGGCAAAAAATTCGTCCGCCGAGAAAGGCAGACTGCGTACCGCATCGATCTCGTCGATGAATATGACGACCGGTCCGGGTATCCTGGCCAATGCGACGTCACCGAGCGCTGCCATCCAGCGCTGCAGCGGGCTGAACCGCTCATGATCCAGCCAGTAGTCGTCCAGCTCGTCTTCCAGCTCCAGGGTGCGGCCTAGCTGCGCGAGCAGGCCATCATACCACTGCTCCGCATTCAGGTTCTGCCCGACTGCCGTAAGGTCAAGAACGGCCACCGCCACGCCGGACTCGCGCAGACGTGCGGCGGTACGCACCATGAGCGAGCTCTTTCCCATTTGTCGCGCCGTCAGCACGTGACAGTACTCGCCTGCGCGCAGCGCCTCGTACAGATGGTGATCGGCCTGGCGTTCCACGTAGGAAGTCGCATCCCGGGACATCGTGCCTCCGGTCACGTAGAAGGAGCTTATTGGAAGCTTCAGCCCATACGGGCCATACGGCGGTATCATTCTATCTCCAGTCCTCGTCGCAATTGCCGGTTAAGATAACCGGCATATATCCCGCAGCGCGGTCGCGCTTCCACGGCAGTGTGGCCGGCCAGGACCCCTGCGCTCCGTAGACGATAGAAGCTTGTCGGCGTGGGACAAGGTTTGCCCTGCAGCACGGTGCGGACGGCGTCGCAAAGGTCGGCGTCCTGGGTTAGGGCTGCCAGCATTCGGCGCAAATGATCGCCGAAGATCCCGTCATCGCTGTCTGCCTGCGCCTCCAGCGCCGTCAAGTCCAGGCCGGCGGTCATTCTGCCGTGCAGGCCGCGCCGCACCAGATATGGATGCCCGCCCACTAGGCGATAAAAGCGCGCTGCCTCCTCCTCATTTTGAAACGGAAAGCCGCTTTTTCGGCTCAACTCCGTCACCTCTCCCTGCGTGAAGTCCTCCAGACCCAGCCGGGTCCCAACGTTGAAGGGCGACTGGTTCAGGTCCGTGATAAATAGGTGCGCTTCCGTGGCGTAGGCCATTGCGAGGGTGAGCTGGCGCCAGGGCCCGCCGGGGTTCAGTGCGCGCTCATTGTGCCACGACCGGAACAGCCCGAATACCACATTACTGAAGGGGAAGGAGAAGAGTCTGTCTACCTCATCCAAGCCCCAGACGAGCGGAGCAGAATCCGACTCCAGGACGTACCGTCGCAGGAGCCGCTCGAAGTTGACGTTCCAGCCCCGGCGGGGATTCCAGACCTCATCGAGCGATACATCCAAATCGAGCTGGTCGACAATCATCTCGGCCAGCGTCCGGAACAGCGCAGCTGCGGAATCCAACTGCTCGGCGTCCAGCTTCTGTAGATCCGTCAGGACCACCCTTGCGCCCGCTGCGCGTGCCTGGCGCAGTCCGCGCGCCAGAAGCGAGGTCTTTCCGATCTGGCGCGGTCCTTTCACCAGAACAATACTGTCCCTGCGGGCGACCGCCGCCTGGAACTCCTCGTCCGTGGGCCTGACGACATAGAACGGCGAGTCCAGAGGTACCGCACCGCCTTCCGACTCAAGATCGCTCGCCCCTCCGCGTTCTGGGCGGCGAGGCGCGGAAGCAGGGGAGGCGTCCAGGTCAGCGGCCGGAGTGGGACTTTTGCTTCGCAGCTGCTCTAGGAGGGCGCGCGTGGACGGTGAAGGCGTTGCACCCATCTGGTCGCGCAGGATGCGCTCCAGCTCGCGGTACTGTCGCAGCGCCTCAGTGGGCCGGTGGGCAGCCGCATAGACTCTCATAAGACCGGCGTGGGCGTCCTCTCGAAGGGGGTCGGCAGCGACGAGGCGACGCCCGGTCTCGATGGCTCCGGCCAGGTCTCCGGCCACCGCAAGCAAGTTGGCCAGGCGCGCAAGCGCGTCCTGGTATGAGCCTGCCAGGCGTTCTCGCTCCGCAAGCAACCACTCCTCATAGTAGCCTGGAAGAAGCTCGCCCTGGTAGAGCGCTGCCGCCTGGCGAAGAGACCCGACGACCTCCTCGGCACTGCGGGCCGCAGAGGCTGCGACTAGCGCCGCTTCGAACTCCTCAACGTCCGTGGTCACCGCAGTCGGGTCCAGTCGTGCATCGGAGCGATCGGTCAGCAGGACACTGTTCTCCAGGCTGCCGCCCGGCTCAAGTGTCTGCCGGAGAGAGGAGAGCCCTTGCCGGAGTCTATTGCGGCTAACGTCCCACTCCTCGTCCGGCCACAACTGCTCCGCGAGCAGCTCACGGGGCTGCGCGCGCTCCAGTCGGAGGGCCAGGCAGGCGAAAAGCGCGCCAATCTTGCGAGACTCGAAGTGGGTTACGACTCGATCTCCCAGGCGCGCCCTGAGCCCGCCAAATAGTTCGATCCGCCAACGCTGCTCAGGCATGTCGGTATTTACCTCTGGGTGGCACGTCTCCACGGCAATCGATGCGTAGAGATGCCGTATGAGCAGTATATCCGGGAAACGTTAGGGAACTGCAAGGGAAGCGCAAGGAGATCGCCGGTCAAAGGAATCCGTTACTTCGCACAGGAATACTTGTATGATGCATTGATTAGTCGGATTATTGGATCCTTGGGCGAGGCGTAGGAACAGTTGTGTGAGATTTGTTAGTTTTGAGATGGATGTGACCGGTTTGCTAAGCGGCGTTCTGTATTGGGAATTATGCGGCGCATAACTGGGGTCCGCTCACGAAACGGAAAATATCGTACGTTAAGCGCAGAATGCATTTCTTGGCGATGGCAGGCACGCCTCATCAGTCTGGCAAGTCTTTATTTTTGTGATGTAGTGAGTTCTCATCTATTGGAGGGCGCGACGCGCTTTCTCCAGCATGCCCTGCGTGGTACCCGCCTCCACGTCTCTGTCCGCCGCCTGAGGATCAAACTTTGCGGAAAGCGCAGCATTGCCGCGTATCATTTCGTTGTGCTCTTCCGCCTCGCGGTGTCGGTTCAACGCCTCCAGAAGATTGACAACTTCACACGCGCGGAAGCGCATCTTCCAGGAGGAGTGCGTCAGAATGGCTCTCAACGGCTCTACTGCCTTCTTCTCCCCTATCTTTCCTAAATTGATACAGGCCGAAAAGACGATTTGGTAATCTGGAGCGCGCAGAGCGGAAAGATACCCTTCCAACTTTTGGGGAGTATTGGGAGTATGCCCAAGAGCCATAGCACACATCTTGCGCACCGAGTCAGTAGGATCGGTTTGCAGGTGCCGAAGAAGGGCGTCTTGCCCTTCCAGGGTTTCGCCATGGCCCAGAAGGAGGGCCGCGCCGCCACGGATCCGTGCAGACGGATCTCCGATCGCAATGAGGAGCGCGTCTACGACCCGAGGATCTTGAAGCAATCGCGTACGGATTTTGTCTGCGGCTTCCAAGGAGTCAACCTCCGCCTCGTCGTAAGCGCGGAAGGAGTAGACTTCCAGGCGCTGGATGGCGTATTGGCGGATCTCGGGTTGTTCGTGCCGCAGGTCTTCGAGTATGTCTTCCAGATTATCTCTTTCCGGCATGTTTTCCACGTTCGTCCACTCCATCGAAAAGTCGCATCCATCCCAATCGTTGATGTGTCCGGTTAGAGTATACGCCATCCTGACGTCAGGAAGAGGCAGCAAAAGGCGTCGGAATAGGGTCCGAAAACTGATTTTCTGACACTGCATTCCGCAGGTCTTAGACCCTATCCTGACAGAAACGTCGTGATGCAGCGGATTTGGAAGCATACGAGATTGAAAACTGTCCTTAGCGTACGATATTCTCCGTTTCGTGAGCGGACCCCTAATAGTCGCTCACTGGTCGGAGTTCGGTTCTCTTTCTTCGGATTTTCAAGGTGCAGTCCCACAAGACTGGCATCCTGTTCTTTTAACTTGGTACGCACACGATGCTCGATCAGAGTCAAAAATCGCACCGCGAGGCTCAGAAGATGGATTAATCCGGTTACCTGGTCATCGCGATGCACGAATAGAGGATTTAAAGAGAGAGGAACCCCCTTTAATCGATGAAAACCATGCTCGATGGAGTGCTGATCCCGGTAGATTTCTACGGCATGCGTCAACGCAAACTCAGAAACGGGGGCATTGGAGACAAAGGCACGCCAACCCAGCAAGGATCGCTGAGTTTTTAGAGCCTCCTCATCAAGATCAACCTCTGTCAGATCGTATCGAACCGATTCGATGGTCTGCCTTGGGCGATCCGGGCCTCCTCTACCCCGACCGACATATTTGACGCAGGTTCTGGCGATACGCTCCAGGCGATAGGTCAGGATCCCGGTCACACGATACTGTTTGAGGAGGCTTTCGGCGGTTTTACGAAGATCCGCCTGCCGCCTGCAATTGTAGATCGAGCAGGTGAAAGGTCAGGTCTCTGCGGTGATATCCGACCATCAGGTAGGTACAAGCTGTGTATGACCAACGCGGCTCGCAGGGATATCTCGTGTTGACGACCAAATGCCAATGCGAGACACGACGGGGATCTTTGCAGAAATGGGGGATCGCAGCGCCATGCTGGATCGGCTACTCCACCAACCGATCCCGGACACATTTTCGCTCGCACGTTACTGAATACACAACGTCCGATAAGAACGCCTTATGTTCGCTGTCACGTTATGCAGCGGCTGAACGCCGTTCACTTCCACGAATTCAATTCGCCTGCCAACGAACATTCCTGCTTGGCCGCCATCAAGGAAATCGAAGCTTATTGACCTCCGCACCCTCAGACAACGAGCGGGCAGCCGATTCCTTCGCGGCCTTTCGATCTTACAATCACGCTTCATTCGATTGTGATCGCTCGTTACCAGATCACGGGGATCTCAATAGATCAACTTCAATCAGCTTGCGCGCAATCCGCAGCTACACCTCCCACAACGGTACTTCGTGCTCTCCTCCACCATCGCGATCTTGCTCGCCGTCAGGCCGAACAGCCCGTAGTCGCGTTCGTTCAACACCGGCTCCAGGCGAACGATTTCCACCGTCCGCTCCCAGTGCTCCGCCTTCCGCTTCGCCGGCCGCATCGGCATCACCATCGCCGCTTGATCGTCCTCAAGCCGCACTGAAGTTGCCATGCATAATTCAAACGTCCGGGGCAGATTGCTCACCGGCGTCAGCGACTAGCCATTCTGTCATCGGCGAGTGGGGAAACTCCGTTGCCAGCACCTGCAGAATCTGCGTTCGCAACGCGGGCGCATCGGTCGTTGCTGCGACCCAGACAATGGACCAGTTCACACTGAAATAGGCATGGATGGCGATATTTCGGAATCCCACAATGTCGCGCCACTCTACGTCGGAATAGCGCGTTTTCAGTTCGTCGCTCAGGCGTGCGGAGGCTTCGCCAATAATGGTCAGTTT